>JAZDES010000105.1:0-56131 GCA_043808585.1 Pseudomonadota bacterium
GGAATCTATGGTGTTGAATGTCTGTAGAAGGATTAAACCGCTGCGGATCGGGTAACATACCAAAAAAAGGAGGTTTTTAGTTATGCCAACGGTAGATTTTGAGGGGAACACCTTCAGCGTTGATGAAGACGGGTTCATCGACGATTTTCAAAACTGGAATGAATCATGGATGCGCCATGTGAAGCAGAGCGAAGGTATCGAAGAATTGACCGATGAGCACTATAAGGTAATTGAGGTGCTTCAGGAGTACTATAAGAAGAACGGGATCGCCCCGATGGTCAGGATTCTTTCGAAGGTCACAGGCTATAAACTGAAATATATCTATGAGCTCTTTCCATCTGGCCCTGGGAAGGGGGCATGTAAGATGGCCGGGTTGCCAAAACCGACAGGTTGTGTCTAAGATCCATCTGAGATCAAGAAAACCGCTTCTGAAAAGATACTTTTTCCGGTAGGTTAGGGCATGAGGTGAGGGTTTGCTTCCTCATTTTGTGCCCTTTTTTTGTGGCCCTTTGTTAACAAGTTCCAGTCTATTGCGAACAGATACCCTCATAGAGTTCCGGTCTCCGGTGGGGAAGGAAATGTCTCATCCTGTGGTTTCTCACCTCCTCCAACAGCTTGCCCTTGAGCTCTATCAGAATCATCCTTTCCTGGTTTCCCCCGTAACTCTCGATAATGCGTCCTGACGGATCGATTCCCAGTATCACTCCCGGAAATGAGAGGCCCCCGGAGGTTTCGCCTACCTGGTTACAGGCCACAACAAAGAGGCTGTTGTCAAAGGCCCTGCTCGGGAGGTGCCTCAGCCAGCTTTCCATCTTCTCTTCCGGATTCCCCCGAGGCGAGGCATGGGGCAGCAGAATGAGTTCGGCCCCCTTGAGGGCCATCACCCTACTGATTTCAGGGAAGTGGGACTCATAACAGAGCTGGACGCCAAAGGTAAACCCGCTGCAACCGAAGAGAGGGATCTCCCCTCCGGCCCGGTAAATTTCCTTTTCAGGCGGGGGGAGGTGGGTCTTACGATAAAGGCCCAGCAATCCGTCAGGACCTGCCACAATCTGGCTGATATAAGGCCCAGTCCGATCGCCCACCTCAATGATGCCGGCCAAAACAACCAAGTTTTTTTTCCGGGCCATGTCGCCGATCCGACGGACGATGGATTCCAGGGACTGATCATTGTACAAATCCGTAGGAACTTCGAGGGGATAACCGGTGATGGAGAGCTCCGGAAAGCAGACGAGATCGGCCCCCATCTCTGAGGCCTCCGACACATAGGATTCTGTGCTCTCTAGGTTCTTTAGTATATCACCCGGCTCAGAACGCATGCAAACAGCAGCGATACGGAGATCCTTCACAGCACCTGGTTCCTTTCAGCCCTTGGCACGGCTTTCCGACTCTTGAGAGGTGGACAACCGTGCTACTAGAATATACTTGTCATAGACCAAGGATTCCCCCTTGCTGGAAATGTCGAATTCAAAGCCTTCTCTCATCGGGTATCAGGGACGGGTTTTGCTTCATATTTTCAAGCCGATTCAGATCGTTTTCCGACAAATCATAGCCCAGCTCGGAGAGCTTTCTTTTAAAGGCATGCCTTCCTGAGTGCTTCCTGAGCACCAGGCGGTTGCTGGTAAGGCCCACTTTCTCAGGGGCCATGATTTCGTACGTCATGTGGTTTTTTAACACACCATCCTGGTGAATGCCCGACTCGTGGGAAAAGGCGTTCACCCCCACAATGGCCTTGTTGGGTGGGACCACCAATCCCGTTACCATGCTCACCAGACGGCTTGTGGGCCATATCTCTTCGGTATTGATTCGCGTCTTAAGCCGCAGGTGGTCCTGACGTGTATGGAGGCCCATCACCACCTCCTCCAGCGATGCATTTCCTGCCCTTTCCCCTATCCCGTTGATAGTTACCTCTGCCTGACGGGCCCCTGCCAGCAGTCCTGCAAAGGTGTTTGCCGTGGCCACGCCCAGTTTCTCCAGCTGCCTTGCGATGTGCAGCTTTTCAGCGGCATTCATACTGGCCCCAGGGGACTGTTCTCCGTCCCTGAGGGTGGTATCAAATATGATGACATGTTCCTCCATGTGAGGATCGTTAGCTCTTTCCATCTTAGGCCACCTACGCTACCCCTTTGAAAGTTTGTATTGGACACTGTCCACCAAGGCCTGCCAGCTTGCCTCGATAATATTTTCAGAGACACCGATGGTAGACCATATGTCATGCGAATCCCTTGATTCAATCTGCACCCTCACCTTGGCAGCCGTGGCATCCCTCCCATCAATGACACGCACCTTGAAATCCACCAGTGCCATCTCGGCAATATTAGGAAAGAATTTGGTCAGGGCCTTTCGTAGGGCATTATCGAGTGCGTTTACCGGGCCCTCCCCTTCGGCCGCCGTAATCTCCTGGTCATCTCCCACAGAGATCTTTATTGTGGCGTGGCACGCGCCAGGGCCCGCCCCGTCCTTTTCGGTGGTCACCCTAAATGACTCAAGGGTGAAGGGCTCTTCAAATTGGCCGGTCACTTTCTTGATTAAGAGCTCCAGGGACCCTTCGGCCGCGTCAAACTGATACCCCTGGTCCTCCAGCCTCTTGATCTCCCGGACTATCTTTTCGCTGTCATACCCGTTTCCTCCAAGCCTTATCTCCATTTCCCGGGCCTTGTACTCAATGTTGCTCTTGCCTGATAGGTCAGAAACCAAGACCCGTCGCCTGTTGCCTACCAGGGCCGGATCGATATGTTCATAGGATACCGGATTCTTGAGGATGGCGTTAACGTGAACCCCGCCCTTGTGGGCAAAGGCACTCTTGCCTACGAACGGACGCTGGTTCCGTGGCGGCACATTAACCACCTCACTTACAAAACGGGAGAGCTCGGTCAACTGCCTTAACCGGTCAGGACCTACACATTGATAACCAAGTTTTAACTGGAGATTGCCTATGACAGATATAAGGTCCACGTTTCCGCATCGTTCTCCATAGCCGTTGATCGTTCCTTGGACTACATGGGCACCTGCCCGAACAGCTGTCAATGCATTGGCAAGGGCCATCCCGCAGTCATCGTGGGTGTGGATCCCTACAGGCAGATTTATTCGAGCTATAGTATCCCTCACAACGGTCTCGATCTCCTCAGGCATTGATCCGCCGTTTGTGTCGCATAAGACTATCATATCCGCCCCCCCGTTTGCGGCTGCATTGATGGTCTTTAGGGCGTATTCCTGGTTGTGCCTGTATCCATCAAAAAAGTGCTCGGCATCGAAGATGACCTCCAGCCCCTGCCTTTTCAGATAGGCCAAGGTATCTTCTATCATGGCCAGGTTTTCATCCAGAGATACACCAAGGACCTGGGATACATGAAAGTCCCAGCTCTTGCCAAAGATGGCGGCCGATTTTACTTCCGTCCTCAGAAGGGCATTTATTCTTTCATCCTCTTCTGCCTTGATTCGAGGCCTCCGAGTGCTTCCAAAGCCAGTTATTCGTGTGGCACGGAAGGACACCTTACGGACCATCTGGAAAAACCTGGCGTCTTTCGGGTTAGACCCTGGCCAGCCCCCTTCCACATACTGGATGCCAAAGTCGTCCAGCTTTTTGGCGATACGAAGCTTGTCCTCTGCTGAGAGGCTGACCTCCTCCCCTTGAGTTCCGTCTCTGAGGGTGGTGTCATAAAGGATTATCTGCCTTGGCATGGTGTTTCTCTCCAGTCTTGTTGTTCAAAAAAAATCCGTTATCAGGCGGGCCTGATAACGGATTTTCGGGGATCCTATTCAAATCATTGGTTCATTACCAGGCCCGGTAGCTTGGGGTTGCCCACCAAGAGGAGGAGCAATAGGGATATAATTATCCCTATTGCCCTGATAATGCCGATGATGTTTTTATAAACTAGCCCCATCTTGTTTAACGCCCCAATCATATCGGAGATTGAACTCCAATAAATAACAAATAATATATAATCTGAAAGATTTTGTTTGTCAAGGGTTTTTCAGCTTCAGTCCGGGCGTCAGAAGATTTCTACCCCTTCAGTTGTTCCACCCCCAAACTCTCTCATAGCCTCTGCTGCAACTGTTAGTCCCGCCCTCAAATGATCTGCCCCAATCCCAGGGACACCATAGGCGTAAAAGAGGACATTTCGTGTTTCTTCCCTGACCCTTGTCTTCTCGTCCGCACCCTGGCAGAGGACACAAACGATATCTCTTTCGTCTCTAAGGGCTACTTCTCCTTCTTTGGTCCTGAGCTCCCTTTGGCCCATCCCCAGGGATGTCTCACCCTCCGCTGCCAGGTCCAGTGTCAATTTCCCATCAAAACAGTCACCATCTGTTACCGCAACCAGTATGCCCGCGCACATCTCTGCCATGAAGTGGGTATCCACCATAAGGTTATATCTGGGGAACCCGCTGTTGACAGTCCTTTTCAAATGCCTGGGCAATGGACATTCATACCCGAAGGCCTCAAAGAATCGGTCGTAGATTTCTATCCGGTTGCTGATCTGCCCAAGGGTCTCCCGCTTCCTCATTTTTCGCAGGAGCTTTCTCTTATACTGATCGAAGCCTGGAGGATTAAAGTGGTTCTTACATCCTGAGATGAGGGTGAGGCCAAAAGGGACCTCCGGATAGGTGGAGTTGTAACGGGGTGACTTTGAAAAGAGGGAATGGAGTCTCCCCTTGTCATTCATTGCCCTATTGCTCCGAAATCGTTGCTTGACAGGGAAATTTCCAGGCAATCAAGCTATTGGTTCTTCTTGTGAATGAGCATCAGCCCCTGTAGGGTCAGGAATTCCTCGATATGATCGATTGACTCAGAGACATCGCAGATTAGAGGGGCGAGCCCGCCGGTCGCCACTACCGTAAGCTCTTCACCTGATTCCTTCTTCATCCGGTTTACGATCCCATCCACTAACCCCGCATACCCATAGATGATGCCCGCATTCATACTGCTGATTGTATCACGGGCTATCACACTCCTTGGCCGTGCGAATATCTCGACCCTGGGCAGCTTGGAAGCATTCTGGAAAAGGGCCTCACAGGAAATCAACACCCCAGGCGCGATGGCCCCACCCATGTAAGCCCCCTCTCCCGATATGTAGTCAAAGGTAGTGGCCGTTCCAAAATCCACCACCACGAGGGCGGTGCCATATTTGTCATAGGCCGCTACTGAGTTTACGATGCGGTCGGCCCCCACTTCCTTGGGGTTATCATATTTGATGGGCATCCCGGTCTTTAAACCTGGCCCCACAATCATCGGATTTATATCGAAATAGCGGAGGCAGAATTCCTCTACGGTCCTCAAGAGTGTCGGGACAACGCAGGAGACTATCGAGGTTCTTACATCCGCGAGCTCCAACCCGGCCATACGGAAAAGGTTACTCACCAGGATCCCAAGTTCATCTGGTGTAATCTCCTTTTCGGTCCTTATCCGCCAGTGCTGGAGTATCTTCTCATCCTTCGTGACGCCCAAGACAATGTTGGTATTGCCGATGTCAATGCAGAAAAGCATGCCTTCTCACCTACTCTGAAGCCCCTACTCGCATTATTGCATCAATAATCCTAACTGTCTCAACGGCCTTCTTCACATTATGTACCCTTACTACTTGGGCGCCATTCATCACCCCTGCGGCTACGGTGGCCATGGTACCTGTCTCCCTCTCGTTTACCCCTTTTTTAAGGATATGACCGATAAAGGCCTTGTTGGAGGTCCCTAGCAAGACAGGTCTTCCAAGAGATCTGAATCTCGATAGCTCTCTAATAATCCTCAGGTTGTGTTCAAAGGTCTTTCCAAAACCTATTCCCGGGTCTACAAGGATCAACTCTTCCCTGACCCCAGCTGCCACGGAACGTTCTATGGCGTCCTTAAGGAATCTGGAAATCTCGGAGATGAGGTCGTCATAGGAGGGATTGACCTGCATGTTCTCAGGGGTGCCTTTCATGTGCATAAGGATCAGAAGCCCATCACCCTGGGCCGCAACCGAAGCCATCTGAGGATCAAATCGGAGGGCACTGATATCATTGATTATTGAAGCCCCTGCCTTCAGTGCTTCCCTGGCCACCTCACTCTTGTATGTATCTATGCTTATGGGGATGCTCAACAGATCCCTGAGGGCCCCTATGACGGGTATCACCCGATCGATCTCTTCGCTGACAGAGAGCCTCTGGGCAAAAGGCCTTGTGGATTCCCCGCCCACATCGATGATGTCGGCGCCGTCTCTGGCCATCTGGAGACCGTGCTCAATGGCCTCATTCGCTTCGTAAAATCGACCTCCATCTGAAAAAGAATCGGCAGTTACATTCAGGATCCCCATCACATGGGTCCTTTCATCCAGGTCTAGAACGTAATCAGACCATTTAACCGTAAAGCCCATGTTACCTTATTGTTTGGAGGATTTGGAATCCTTCTTTTTGGAGGCAGGTCTCTCTGGCTTAGGCCCCTTGGCATCTCTCATTATCTCGTCAATATTCTCGCTGTTCAGGGTCTCTCTATCAAGAAGGGCGCTGGCCATCCTGTGTAAGGTGTCCAGATTGTCCTTAATCAGTTGACAGGCCTTGGAGTAGCATTCGGTCACTATCCTTTTGACCTCTGCGTCGATTTTTTGAGCAGTTAACTCGCTGTAATCCCTGTGTTGAGCGATCTCCCTTCCTAGGAATATCTGCTCTTCATTCTTGCCAAAGCTGAGCGGCCCAAGCTCATCGCTCATACCGAAATCGCACACCATCTTACGGGCAAGATCCGATGCCCTATCGATATCATTCCCAGCACCGGTTGTCTGGGTACCTAGAATGATCTCCTCTACAGCCCTTCCACCCATCAGTATGGATATGTTGTTAAGGAGGTGCTCTTTGGGGTAGGTGTGCTTTTCATCCACCGGGAGCTGTTGGGTCAATCCAAGGGCGCGGCCCCTCGGGATGATGGTCACTTTGTGAATGGGGTCTGTATCGGGGAGTAATCTGGCTACCAAGGTGTGCCCGGACTCATGATATGCGGTAATTTTCTTTTCCTCCTCACTGATGATCATGCTTTTCCGTTCTGTACCCATCAGGACTTTGTCCTTGGCATTCTCAAAATCCACCATCTCCACCCGGTCTTTTCCCTGCCTGGCTGCCATTAGGGCCGCTTCATTCACCATATTTTCTATGTCAGCGCCCGTAAACCCCGGGGTACCACGGGCAAGTACCTTGACGTCTACGTCATCGGCAACCAGCTTCTTCTTGAGATGGACCTTGAGGATTCCTTGCCGGCCTCCAATGTCCGGAACCGGAACCATCACCTGCCGGTCAAACCGGCCAGGTCTCAGCAAGGCAGGATCAAGGACATCAGGTCTGTTAGTGGCAGAGATCAGGATAACGCCTTCATTGGACTCAAAACCGTCCATTTCCACAAGAAGTTGATTGAGGGTCTGTTCTCTCTCATCGTGTCCTCCTCCTAGGCCTGCCCCGCGGTGTCGGCCCACAGCATCTATCTCGTCAATGAATATTATGCAGGGGGCATTCTTTTTGCCCTGGACAAAGAGATCCCTCACCCGAGATGCACCCACACCCACGAACATCTCCACGAAATCCGATCCGCTTATGGTGTAAAACGGTACATCCGCCTCACCGGCAATAGCCCTCGCAAGAAGTGTCTTTCCCGTACCAGGGGACCCCACCAGAAGGATACCCTTAGGGATCCTACCTCCAAGGCGGGTAAACTTCTTGGGATCCCTTAAAAATTCTACAATCTCTTCCAGTTCCCCCTTTGCCTCCTCAATGCCCGCCACATCCTCAAAGGTAACTTTCTCCTGAGAATCGGTCATGAGCCTGGCACGGCTCTTCCCAAAAGACAGGGCTTTCCCCCCCCCGGCCTGCATCTGGCGCATGAAGAATATCCATACGCCAATCAGCAACAGCATGGGAACCCAGGACAGGAATACCTGGAACCACGAGGAGTCTTCCTGCGGTTTTGCGAATATCTTGACCCCCTTGCTCCTGAGCAGCGGAATCAGTTCGGGATCTTTCGGGGCATAGGTCTTAAAGGGTCCTCGCGAGGAGACTCCCATTATATTCTCACCCTGTATAGTAACCTCGATGACGCCCTCGCTCTGCACCATATTTAGGAAATCACTATAGCCGACTGTGGCGCTGTTGCTCCTTGGCTGTTTAAAGACCTGAAACAACATGACCATCATAAGACTTATGACAAGCCAAAGGGCAAGGTTCTTGTAAAAAGGATTCACTTTGGGATTTCCTCCCTAGACGCCTTAGCAGGTTTGCCGAAAATGCATATCTTGTTTCAGCAAACCCCAAAGAATGATTATCAAAACACCATTTAATTCAATAGATTAAAACAATTCAGGAAAATTATATCACACTTAAAACATAAACAGCAAGTCTCCATAGCAGATACGGTACACCTTAATTATCCTTCTCTTCCCTTCAAGCCCCGGCAATAACATTCATTCTGACTGCAATATTGATGGTTTCGTAAAAAGTCCCCCAGACCGTCACCCCCGCGAAGGCGGGGGTCCAGAACTGTTTGATTTTACTGGATTCCCGCCTTCGCGGGAATGACGACAACGGGTCATTTCTGACTTTTTACGAGATTGTTAATATTATAGTTACGTTTTTTCTAAATTCCATAAAAAACAAATCTTTTCATTGTATGGCCTCCGATCCAAGGCCTCTCACTTTTTTTGTTGACTTTGCACGCCTCGGTTTATCAACATATCGGTCATGGCTAGAATCACTGATCCGTATCACTGAAACGGCCTTGGATAATGTATATAATTGAAAAGAGGGGTTGAGGTGGCTGGATATTCTTTTTCTAAAGATGACATTAAGCAGATAAGGGACCATGGACTCACACTGGAAGAGGTGGAGAGGCAACTTGAACTCTTTGAGATGCCCCCCTCCTACCTGAGACTCTATCGCCCATGCATCGCTGGGGATGGGATTACGGTTATCGATGAGAAAAGGGGGCACACATTAAAAGAGATCTTTGAACAGGAGGCACCAAAACGTGCCTGTCTCAAATTCGTTCCTGCCTCAGGCGCCGCCACCAGGATGTTCAAGACACTTCTTCATTACCAGGCCCAGGGGAAGGGGGTCTTGAGAGAAGCTGTTCTGGGCGAAGCTCAGGCCGGGCAGAAGGACGCGGTAGAACTTGTGAACTTTATGGAAGGTATAAGAAATTTCGCATTTTTTGACGAGCTCGCTTCCACCATGAGGGAAAAGGGGTATAATCTGGATGAACTCATAGAGAGAGGCCAGTTCACGGAAGTCATCGATTTTGTCCTGACAGAAAAGGGGCTCAATTATTCCAACCAGCCAAAAGGCCTCCTCAAGTTTCACTATTACCCCGAAGGAAGCCGCACCGCATTTGAGGAACACCTGGTTGAGGCTGCCAACTATGTTGCCGATCAAAATGGGTCAAGCGCCCTCCACTTGACGGTATCAGAAGAGCACCTGGAGGAATTTCAGTATCTTTTTGAAAAGCTGAAGCGGCTTTACGAAGACAAGTACAAGCTGAGGTTTGCTGTCAGCTTTCCCATTCAAAAAGAGGCCACAGACACCCTTGCCGTAGATCTGGACAATAGACCCTTTCGCCAAAGGGATGGCAGACTCTTATTTCGGCCGGGGGGACACGGGGCCCTGATAGAAAACCTCAATGACCTAGAGGGCGATATACTATTCATAAAAAACATTGACAATGTGGTCCCCGACCGGCTCAAACCCGAGACCTATAAGTGGAAGAAGATCCTTGGGGGCTACCTCATCTCAATACAAAGAAGGGCCTTCAACTATATGGAAAGACTGGAATCAGCGGATTCGGGAGATCGGGTGCTGGACGAGGCCATGGCCTTTTTGAAAGAAGACCTTTTTCAGCCTGTCCCGGTTTCAATGGAGCGTGCATCTCATAAGACAAAAAAGGCGTTTCTGGTGAAACAACTGGACCGTCCAATTAGGGTCTGTGGTATGGTCCGGAATGTAGATGAGCCGGGCGGAGGCCCCTTCTGGGCGAAGGAACGGTCGGGTGAGATTTCCCGGCAGATCGTCGAGACGGCCCAGATAGATCCTGACTCTCAAGAACAGCAGGCCATCTTGGGCTCCTCTACCCATTTCAATCCAGTGGACCTGGTATGTGGTGTTCGCGACTGGAAGGGGAGGGCCTTTGATCTCCGGAAATTTGTGGACCCCAGGGCAGTTTTTATCACAAGAAAATCGAAGGATGGAAAAGACCTGAAGGCCCTGGAACATCCCGGCCTCTGGAATGGGGCCATGGCCGGATGGATCACCCTATTTGTGGAGGTCCCGCGCATAACCTTCAATCCTGTAAAGACTATAAATGACCTGCTTCGGAAGGAGCATCAGCCCGGATGAAGGAAAGGGGAAGATGCCGGAGGGAGAGATGATGGGTGGTGTCCCTATCCAAGGTGAGAGTAAGCGTTACTCATACAGCTTCCTCGTGGTTGTGGCCATCTTCATAACCTCTCTGATTACGGCCAACATCATCTCCGTAAAGTTGATAAAGGTTTTTGGAGTGGTCCTGCCGGCAGGGATTATCATATTTCCCATCAGTTATATTGTCGGGGATGTCTTGACAGAGGTATATGGCTATGCACAGGCCAGAAAGGTAATCTGGCTGGGGTTCTTTTGTAACCTTATCCTGGTACTTGCCGTCTGGGCAGGGAAGGTCATGCCTCCGGCCCCCTTTTGGGAGGGCCAGGGTGCCTATGAACGCATCCTGGGATACGCCCCGCGGCTCCTTGCCGCCTCATTCCTGGCCTACTTGGTGGGCGAGTTTTTAAACGCTTATGTATTGGCAAAGATGAAGATCGCCACAAAGGGCCGTTGGTTGTGGACACGCACCATCGGGTCAACGATTGTGGGTCAAGGCATGGATTCCTTGGTCTTCATAACCCTGGCCTTCCTTGGAACCATTCCATTTAAGGTATTGGCACTGGCTGTACTGACACAGTGGATCGTCAAATCTGCCTATGAGGCCGCTGCCACCCCTTTTACATACATCGCGGTAAACTTCCTGAAACAGCGCGAGGGTCTTGATGTCTATGACCATGACACCAGCTTCAGCCCATTATTGGTCAGGAAGGGCAACTAATCCGGCCTTGTTAATAGAGGTAAGTCGTGATAGGATGGAATGACCAAGATAAGGCGATAAGCATAAATTACCCAGTTTCATAAAGGAGGCATGTTATGGATCGGCAAGAACTTATGGGATTGTTCAACAAGCGGCCCAGGATAGGCACTCTCAGTACCGCCAACCGGAAGGGGGAGGTAAATGTTGCGGTCTTCGGGTCTCCACAGATGATTGATGAAAATACCGTTGTCATGGGGATCGGGAAGAACAGGACGTTTATGAACCTTAGAGAAAACCCCAGGGCCGCCTTTATTGTCATGGAGCCGGGCAAGGCCTTGGCAGACTGGAGAGGCGTCAGGGTATATCTTGAGGCCATGGATATCGAGACCGGCGGCGGTTTCTACGATCAGATCAAGGACAATATCGCCAAGGCGGCCGGTAAACAGGCCGCACAAATGATCCATGCAGCAATACGTTTCAAGATTAAGGAGGTCAGAGCACTGGTCGACATGGGTTAGTCCGGCCGTACTCTCTTATTCTGCCCTGAGATGCAAGGGGATAGATGGGTATTTATGAACCTGCTTGACATAATTATCTGCGTATTCATGGCCTTGCTGATCATACAGGCCCTCTACAGGGGATTTTTCAGGGAGGTAGGTTCGCTCGGGGGAGTAATCTTGGGGATCTCCTTTGCAAATTTCTTTCAACCACAAGTCGCGGGCCTCCTCAGGCCATTTCTTCCCCCCGGGATATTCCTTACAGTGATAGGGTTTGTCCTGGTTTTTCTTGTTGTCCTCGTGCTTTGTAATTTAATAGGCCGGGGTTTAGACAGGCTCTTTGGTAAGGCCCTTACCGGCTGGGCCAACAAGATCCCCGCTGCCGGGCTTGCCGCCCTAAAGGGTTTTATTCTCATCTATTTCGGGATTGTCCTGCTTATCTTCTTCGTCCCTTCAAAGGCACCTATGATAACCAAATCCAGACTGGCCCCTCTTATTATCAGCTCTTACCAGTCTGTGGTTGGGGCCATTTTTTCTGAATCGCACCACAGGGAAAGAAAAACCCTTGAAAAGTGAAATCGAGATCGGCAGGCGCGTCTCAGACATGGCCTGAGGCTCTAGCAAAGAATATGGATGATGACAGACTATGTAAATGCATGATCGCCCTGGTCCAATTGATTCAGCGCCTCCGGGGTCCCGATGGCTGCCCATGGGACAAAAAACAGACAGAATCCAGCATAAAGATATACCTGCTTGAAGAGGCATACGAGGTCCTGGCGGCTATTGAGAAATCATCCCCTCAGGACGTCTGCTCAGAGTTGGGTGATCTCCTCTTCCAAATCCTCTTCTTGGCCCAGGTGGCAACGGAAAAGAATCAGTTTGATTTCATTGAAGTTGTAGAGATGATAACAGAAAAGATGATCCGGAGGCACCCCCATGTATTCGGCCAGAAAACGGTTGATAGCGCTGAAGAGGTGGCCATGAATTGGTCCCAAATAAAGAAGGCCGAGGGAGACTCCTCTGTGGAAACCTCCGTGCTTCTGGAGAGCGTGCCGGTGGACATGCCGGGACTCCTAAGGGCACACAGATTGAGCGAGAGGGCCTCCAAGGTGGGCTTTGATTGGCCAAATGCCTCCGAGATCTGGAGAAAGGTCCAGGAGGAATTTGACGAACTCGGATCGGCCATTGCCGAGGATGAGAGGGAGGAAGTTGCCGAAGAACTGGGAGATCTCCTCTTCAGCATGGTAAACCTTTGCAGGCATTGGGGACTCAATGCGGAACATCTTGTAAGGGTCGCCAATCAAAAATTTCTGGAACGATTCGGAAAGATGGAAAGAGAACTGAAGGCCGCCGGCACTGAACTTGAAGAGGCCTCACCGGATCAAATGAACAGGACCTGGGAGATGGTCAAAGATCGGGAAAGGCAGTGACCGCTTGTCAAGGAAGAAGACAAAAAGGTGGCCCCGGATAATCTTACGTTGGGGGTGGAAATTCCTTCTTGTCATTTTGATCTTAAGCATTCTTCCTGTCCTCGCGTTAAGGTATGTGAATCCACCATTCACCACCATGATGGTCTACAGTTGGTTAGGTAACAGCGATGACGGCAGAAGGCATATGGCCCGTCATCTATGGCGACCGCTCAGAGAGATCTCGCCGCATCTCAGGAGGGCGGTCCTTGCAAGTGAAGATCAACGGTTTGTAGCCCATCACGGATTCGACTTTACGGAAATGAATCAGGCGCTCAAGGACATGTTTTCAAGAAGAGGGATCAGGGGGGCAAGCACCATTACCATGCAGACGGCCAGGACCGTATTTCTATGGCCAGAAAGGAGCTGGCTGAGAAAGGCAGTGGAGGCCTACTATACTCTCCTCATCGAATTAATGTGGAGCAAGGAGAGAATCCTTGAGATCTATCTCAACACCGTAGACTGGGGGGAGGGAATTATGGGGGCCGAAGCGGCATCGCAAGGTTATTTCCTCGTCCCGGCTGCCCGTATCACCCGCTCCCAGGCCGCACTCCTGGCCGCCATACTTCCAAGCCCGCACAAGTGGTCCCCGACAAGGCCGAATGCCCAGGTCTTGAGAAGACAAGAGAGGATACTCAAGGATATGGAAAATATGCCGCTGCTATATTGAGCACCTGAGATCCTCTCCCTCGGAAGGGAACAAGCAGTCCTGCAAAGGGGGGTTATTTAGTTGATAGATTCGATCAGATTCTTCCTGCTAAACGCCTTTATTGCCGTCCATAGCATAGCCCTGTGCCTCTGGGGCCTAATGCTATCGCTCTTCGACAGGGATGGGAAAAGGGTCCATTTCTATGCCGCTGTCCCCTGGGCAAGGGCCATTCTCTGGGTCTGTGGCGTCAAGGTAAGGACCTCAGGATTGGAGAATGTTAAACCTGAGGTACCTCGCATCTATATGACCAACCACCAGAGTTTTTTCGACATCTTTGGCCTCCTCGCTAATATCCCCGTTGATTTCAAGTTCATCATGAAGCAGGAACTCATGAAGATCCCTCTTTTAGGTCCGACCATGAGGGGAGCAGGTTACATAGGGATAGAAAGGGAAGATCCAAGACAGGCGGTAAAGAGTATGAAGCAGGCGGCCCAAAGAATAAGAGGCGGGGTATCGGTTGTTATGTTCCCGGAGGGAACCAGGAGCGTCGACGGAAGGCTGTTGCCGTTCAAAAGGGGTGGGTTCAATCTCGCCCTCAAGTCCGGCTGCGACATCGTGCCAGTGGCTATCAGCGGGAGTAACCGCATCGTGCCTAAGGGGAGTCTCAAGATCAATAAAGGCTGCTTTGATATGCACATTGGGCATCCTATTTCGGTAAAGGATTATGACAGGAAGAACATCAACCAATTGATGGACCGGGTAAGAGAGTCCATAGAAGGCCTTATGGGCGAAGGCCGTGCCCCTTGCACGACCGAAAAGGACTGAGGATCGGAGTTTCCGGATTTCTATGAAGAGCCGAGTGATAGTAACTGCCTTAATGGCCCTCCTCGCCCTG
This sequence comes from Pseudomonadota bacterium, assembly GCA_043808585.1. Taxonomy (GTDB): domain Bacteria; phylum Desulfobacterota; class DSM-4660; order Desulfatiglandales; family Desulfatiglandaceae; genus CAYVMN01. The sequence continues at coordinate 14,564 of JAZDES010000105.1, forward strand.
GGAACACCTGGCAAGGGTCGGGCATATATTATGACTGCGGATCAACTCATCGGTCTAATGACGGGTAACTTCTCCAAATTCAAGACCTTGGTTATTACCCAGTCTACCCAGGTGATTGATACGAAAGACCAAGAAATAGGAATGGCCTTGGAAGAAAAGGTATGGTTAAGGTCCCCGGACTATTACCGTTTGGAATTGCTGGGCGTGCCCGGACTGATCAGACCATCCGGCACGGAGAAGCCGGTATTAGGTGAAGTCGTGGCCGGCCGGGAGAGTTCTGAGATGGCATTCAGGAGGCTCCTTATAAAAAATGACAGTCAGTCCATTAAGGCGCTCCTATCCAGGATGGGGGTCAATCTTGACTCCGTGGCCTTCACCCGCCTTGATGGGGTCATAGCCTACCGGGTGGGAGACGGGGCCGTTGAAAGCCCGAAGCTCTTGATTGAAAAGGATAGATTTCTCCCCTTGCTCCTGAACTACAGGTCGCCGGAGAGATCCGGGGGCAAGATGGTTAAGGTCCGGTATGATGATTACAGAAAGGTTGAGGGGGGATGGTATCCTTTCAAGATCACCTGTTCTATTGGAGAAGAGACCTTAGAGCACTATTTTGTCCTTGATCTCCAGATAAATGTGCCCGTAAATCCCTGAAAAGAGATCTTGTCTGCGTTTCGAACAGGCATAAACAGTCTCAACCGTGAGGCCCACTTCAGGCAATGGGCTAGGGAGATAAAGGAAGTTCTAAAAGTTATGGCGATAAATTTATGGTTCGTGTATCATAAACAGGTCGTCTCCTGAATTGTGAACCGGGGAACTAGTTACGAGGTAAAACCTTAGCGTTTTGAAAGAAAGGCAGAAGACCGCGAGGGTCTTTTTTCCAATGGACGTAACCCAAATTCTTCACAGCCTATGGTACGCCCCCTTACCTTAAATACAGTTTCTGCAAGGCAGGGGAGAGGGCTCTTCATAGGGACATCCTCATATGGGGCTGTTCCGTGACGAGTTCCAAGACCTCACTGCCGTTCTATGAAGTGATGCCGTCCTTTACGTCCTTTGGAAAAAAGACCCTCGCGGTCGGTCATGCGACTCATCACTGTTTTCAAAGCACTAAACTATTCCGTTACGCGGAATGTCCAGGGTCAGAGGATGACACCGGACCTATGAATCACCTGATACTATAGAATTGAGAGGGAATCGGGATGTACAAGTCGAGTGAAAGGCGCTTTTTTGTTTCCCCCGTGGCAGGCGCCGTTAGATTTACGGCAAGCGTCGCTATCTTGGGAATCATACTTGCCGGTTGCGCGGCGATCCAAAACCAGAACGCGATCCAGACGGAACGCCTTCTCGCTGGCGCTGGTTTCCAAATGCGGCTCGCCGACACGCCGGAGAAGCTTCGGCATCTCAAGACCCTGACCCAGCGAAAACTGACGCCCCACCAGCGCGACGACAAAGTCTACTATGTTTATGCAGATGCGGCCTCGTGCGAATGCCTGTATGTGGGAACCGAAAAGGCCTATCAACGCTACCAGGATCTTACACTCCAGAAAGAGATCGCGGAAGAACAACGGGTGGCAGCGCAGATGAATGAGGATGCAGCAATGGATTGGGGCATGTGGGGACCCTGGGGCCCCTGGTATTAGAAGGACTTGCGGCCGGCCTTGTCATTCGCAGGGTGAAGCTTGAAGATTTAGAGAGGGCATCGGTTTCTCAACTTCCGGACTATTTCTTCGATTATCCTCTCTGCTTCAGGCAAATCCCTGCTGCCGAGGACCCCGCCCACGAAAGATCCGTACTGAAATATGGCCTTTCCCTTTTTACTTTCTGTGAAAATTAGCTGATAATCGTCTTTTCTTGAAAGGGTTACCTTTTCATTTTGTGATCTAAGAAAACCCTGGTACTTACCTAATGCTTCCCCTGCCTTTTCGCGGGAATCGTTTTTGACCAGAAATACCTGATAGCCCCTTACTCCATTCTTATATTCCACCTGATAGCCGTCCTTCAGAAAAGGTTGCCCCAAAAAGTTCTTGGGTATGAACCGCTCACTCATTTTCACCCTGTCCTTTTCAGGGAAACAGGCAAATAGCCCTGGCTCGGAATAGGTCCCCTTGATTTTCGTAGCAATGACACCCGCCAGCACCATGAGAGCTTTTTTTCTTTCCGCGGACGTTTGAAATGAGGCAAGCTTAACGTAGTATGGACCTTTGCAGAAATTAAGGACGTTTTCCCCTAAGTAGCCTAAGGCCTCCATTTTCACGGGGATGTCATCAGGGGAGCGCTCAGCAGCATAGATGCCGAATGCATGGTCTGGGCTTTGCATCTGAAATATTTCAATTGTCACGGCACTGGAGCCATCCGTGGACGTATATTCAGTAGTCAGCAAGAGCCTGAACCCATAATCGAGATACATCTCTGCCTGCCCATTGATGTGCTCCCACAGGTTTCGGGGCTCGAAGAATTTCGGACTTGAAACTGCTTGCCAGCCTGGGCACTCGGCATCTTTGGGAAGCAGGGCTCTCAGGATTTCCTTATCCCTGGCCGATTCGTTCAATGAGACACCTTCGGAACCCGCAACCTTAAGGAGGGCTATAGCCCCAAAGAGAATAGCTCCAACAAGAATGCTATTATTTCGTTTCATTGACCCCCTTACCATTCAGACTATGCAAGGCTATGCGCATTGGGCCTCATGGCCATGAGGAAATTCAAACGATCGCGTATGTTTATCCCATAGCAGCAGGAGGCCGTGCATGTTGCACAATCCAGACAGGCCTTCAGGCTATGCTCTGCGGGAAGTGCATCAATGGTCAATTCAGCCTGAATAAGGTTGCCGTATCCTTCCGCATACATGTAAGCCCTCATAAGCTCAGGGATTTCAACTCCCTTCGGACAAGAGCGGGCACAGGAACCGCATTGCTGGCAATAAAGGGGCCCACTAATAATCGATGATATCCCCAGATCTCGCCTTTCCTCCTCTGACAATGAGAGATCTCCCATGACACTAAAATCCAAGTCCATCTGCTCGAACGTGGTTATCCCCGGAATGGTTGTACACACGTTTTTGTCGTTTAGCACCCATTTGAGGGCGGCCGTATGGTTGACTTCAATCTTCTTTTCCAGGTTTAATTTTACGCCTCCCTGAGTTTTCATGGCCACGACACCCAACCCTTTTTCCGCCGCATACTCGATGGCCTTTTTGACCCCTTCTTTATGCTGCTGGATAAAGTTATACGAAGTAAGGATGACATCCCATATCCCTGCATCCACGGCAGCGCGAATCGTTTCCGGCTCATTCCCATGAGTAGATATCCCGATAAATCTCGCCTTCCCCGACTCCTTGGCCTTTACGAATGCCTTCATCATCGGTTCATAGGTCGGCATCAGAGGGCCATGACAGTTATGAAGGTAGAGGATATCTACATAGTCTGAGCGAAGGCGCTTAAGGCTCATGGCCAGTTGTTCGTCGAAATCCTTTTCAGTCGCCCCCATATATTTTCCTCTTCCTTCATTAATAAAGACGCCTCTCTTCGTGTCCCTAGCGAAAATCATTTTGGTGGCAACATAGACTTGATCCCTGCACTTTCGCTCCTCCAGAATCCGTCCTATAACCATCTCGCTATTGCCCCTTAAATACGCATGTGCCGTATCCAGATGTTTGATCCCCATATCAAGGGCTTTGCTGATCAGATCCGGGCTGTCCGAATTCATCACCCCAAAGCTCACCAGGGGAATCCGTAGTTTGGTTCTACCGAGAGTTCGGTAAACTATCCTTGAAGATCTGGAGGGTTCTGCGACAGTTGCTAGAACCGGCGAGGCATTGAGGCCGGCCGTTATCAGGCCAAGAGCGGTTTTTACGATAAACGCCCTTCTGCTGATACCTTCACTTTTCATGTTTTTTTACTCCATTGACCAAGACCATCCCCTATTCTTTCCCTGCCCGGACCTCGATGAGTTCGGCCACAATGCTGACGGCAATCTCGGCCGGTGTTTCCGCCTTGATCTTAAGCCCTATGGGGGCATATACGCGGTCCAGCTGTTCCTGACTGACACCTTCCTTACGAAGTTGATCGAAAACCATGGCCTTTTTGCGTCGACTACCGATCATCCCGATATAGGCGGGCGATTGCCCTATTGCCTGTCTGAGCACAACTAGGTCATGCAGGTGCCCGCGGGTTACAATCACTACGTAGTCCCTTGGCCCAAGTTCTACTTCTCTGACGGCCTCTTCAAAGGGTAACGCACGTACCTCGGTCGCCATGGGAAAGCGCTCCCGGTTGGCGAAATCCTCCCTGTCGTCAATAATGATGACCTCAAACCCAACGCGGTGAGCTATCCAGGCCAGATCCAGCGAGATATGTCCTCCTCCAAAGATGTGCAATATGGATGGTCTCTCGGCGGGCTCGGCGAATAGGTATTCATCATGACCGGGCACCGACAGGAGAGCCGATTTCTCTCCCTGAGCAACCCCTGACAAGGCGGTGCCAATATCCCCCGAAAGAGGCAAACCGCCAGCTATAGCCTCTCCTTCAGACCAGAGGACATGCCTTTCGTCAAATGGAATCTGTTTTTCACTTATCAGAGTTAGGAAGACGAGCATTCCAGGCCTTGAAAGTGCCTCCTTAAAGACCCTAAGGAATGGTAAGGCATTCGGCGGGATGGTTTCTACAAAGACCTCCATCTCACCCCCACAGATCATATCTGAGTCCGCAACTTCTCTCCCGCTAAGGGAAAGGGAAATAAGCTTCTGGCCAGGTCTATCTAAAAGGGGCAAGCCGGTCTCAAGGGCCCTTCCCTCTACAAGGCCTCCTCCCACTGACCCGAGGATCTCCGGCCCCTCGAGCAACAGCATACGGCTCCCGGCAGCCCGCGGCGCAGAGCCGCTCTGAGCTATCACTGTGGCCCACACCGCAGGCTTATCCCCTTCCAGTGACTGTATTGTTCGAGAAAGGATTCTTTCCATTGTTCGTCTCCTCAGGTATTGTAAACCCTCAATATCGCCTCCAGTACGGCCCCCCCAATGGCCCGGGCCTTCTCACTGATGGTATTGACATAGTCCGCTTGGCCCCTGGGGTCTATGTCTCCTACCTTGAGCCCCTGCCTGACCCGTGTGCCTGGTCGAAGTAGTCCCCTCAAAACCCCTCCTATTCCGGCAGCTACCTCATCACCGCCAACCCGGGCCACAATATCCCCGGGGCTCACTGGCTGGCCCAGGCTGCATCCCGTTTCAAAGATGCCGTCTGCGGGAGCTCGCAGGACCCGCTCGTAGGTCCTACCCCCAATCTCCCCCGGCACCCCTGTATTAGGCTCGGCTCTCCCTCTGTCATAGAGACGGCCAAGATTGTGCCCCCGGTTTGTCTCCACCACATAGTGTGCATCCCGGCCAGCCTCGTAGCCTGGACCTAAAGCGATCACAAGGGGGGCATCGTCCATGCTTATGCCTGTGTTGCGCTTGCTCAAGGTGGCTTCGACCAACACATCAGGCTCAAGTATTTCACGCAACTTCAATTCAGGGTCCTCCAAGAGGGGGATGCGGTTTCTTGCCCACTCATGGGGTATCTCCTGGGGACTGAGGACTCGGACTGCCTCAACCCCTTCCACTAGCTTCTTGCCTTCATAAGCCGCTTCGCAAAAAGACACGCCACGCCTGACGGCCAGTGGTTGGGGTCTCTCGGTGAGGGCTACCCGGAAGTGGGATTTGAAAAGGCGCCAGGCTACCCCGCTGGCCATCTCACCCGCACCCTTTATAAGAACCACGAGTCCAGGTTCCACGTCTTCCTCCTTACATAAGTGATGGCTGCTCGAGTCTATGACAGATGCTTGCCAAAGACTCCAGATTATGGAACGGAAGGAAATGGTCCACGTGGGGAAGCACACATCTCATACCTTGGCAGAGGGGCTCATATTCGGGGCTCCCTGCAAGCGGATTCAGCCAGAAGATCTCATGGGCCTGGAGCCTGATGAGTTTCATTGCCCTTCCCAGTTCCTCCAGATTCCCCCGGTCCCATCCGTCACTGACAATAATTACCACTGACTTAGAATGCTGCGAATCACTCAGGTGCCTTGTGTAGAATTGCATCAGTGAAGTTCCAATATCCGTGCCCCCTGACCAGTTGACGGACTGAGTCTGGATTCTGCGTAAGGCTTCCTCAAAGGAAAAACGCCTCAGATATGGTGTTGCACAGGTCAGGAAGGTGCTGAAAACAAAGGTCTCGGCCTCAAAAAGGATACGCTGCAACCCATACATGAAAAGCAAAAAGAAATGCCCGTAGATGTCCATGGAGCCACTAATATCAAGGAGCAGGTATATTCGGTAAGGATGGCGGAGTCGACGTTTACGATACCCGAGCTCAAGGAGTTCACCCCCGTGTCGGAGGGACTGGTGAAAGCTTCGCCGAAAGTCAATAAGCCTTGCCATCCTCGCTGCCTTGAAGCGCCGCCCCAGCCTGTATCCGAGCTGGCGGGCAATACGTAGTACAAGGAACTCTACCTCTTTCAGCTCTCTGGCGTCTATCTCTGAGAAGTCCTTGGTCTTTTCTACTACCTCCAGGCTGGCGCCGACACGTTCGGTTTCGCCTTCGTCTTTTGTCTCATTCTCCAGCTCAAGAACGCTCCGGCGCCATTCGTCTTCGACCCCTTCCTCTCCCCCCTGAAAAGTAAAAAGTTCTCCAAATGTTCCATGCCAGAACTCCTGAAACAAGGCCTTGAACAAGGCCAACTCATCCCGGCTGGAGACGAGATTGGCCTGAAGTAGAATACGAAACTCGCTTTTATCCCCGATGTGAATGAAGCTTAGACCCTTCAGGACGTCATGGACCCTTGCAGGGGTGGTTTTGAAACCGGACTTTTGTAAGCGGCGGCAGAAAAGCAAGATAGCCTCTATCAGGCCCTGGCAGGAGAAGGTCTCGCCTGACATTTCTGCTAACATATGGCCGCCTGGAGCAGGGCCTGCGTCTCCCTGAGGAAACGGCGTCGATCTTCGCTGTATTTGAATAGGCATCCCTGAGTAACCCGGACAGTCTCTTCATCAAGGTGGCTACGGTTAAGGAGCAGGAGGGCATGTGCCCAATCCAGGGTTTCGGCAATGCCTGGTTTCTTCAGGAAGTCACGGGTTCTTACCTCCGCCATGAAACTGCAGACTTCCTTCAGCAGACGTTCTTCTATACCTGGAATCTTTGCCTTCAGGATCTTTAGCTCCTTTTCCACACTGGGGTAATCGATCCAATGGTAAAGACAGCGACGTTTGATGGCATCGTGCAACTCCCGCGTCCTGTTCGAGGTAATGACCACGATGGGGATCTCCTGCGCCTGGAGTGTTCCCAGCTCAGGAATTGTGACCTGGTAATCCGAGAGAAGTTCAAGCAAGAAGGCTTCAAATTCCGCATCTGCCCTATCCAGTTCGTCGATGAGGAGCACAACCTGTTCGCCTGCCCTTTCTTGCTGAATCGCTTGCAGTAGAGGCCTTCTTATTAGATACTCTTCAGTAAAAATGTCTTCCCATTCGTGGCCCTGGGAAGCTCCCACCTCTTTGAGCTTGATGCGCAGGAGCTGCTTAGGGTAGTTCCACTCGTAAAGGGCGGTGCTTATATCCAGCCCTTCGTAACACTGGAGCCGGATCAACCGCCGTCCCAGACCCTGAGACAGGACCTTGGCCACTTCGGTCTTCCCTACCCCGGCCTCCCCTTCAAGAAAGAGCGGTTTTTCTAACTTAACGGCCAAAAAGATCACCGTGGCCAGATCATGATCGCTTATATAGGATTGCTCTGAGAGCAGGCGCTCCAGATCGTCAATTGTTTGAATCATGCCACCTCTCTGTTTCAAAGGAACTTTTGGAGATAGTGCAAGTAAGGGAGTGCGACAGCAAACCTAGTATGAAATACTTTTTTAACAGGAATTTGAGGCTGATGTCCATCAATTTGTGACAAAAGGGGTCATCCCGAACATTGGACATACGGTATGTTAGAAGCACTATCCATGCACTACGACAGGGAGACGATCTATGGCCAGAGCGTTGAGGGTTGAGTACGAGGGAGCCTCTTATCACATAAGGGCCCGTGGGAATGAGCGGCAGAGGATATATCGTTCAAAATCAGACTACGAAAAATTCAAGGGCTGACCCCAATTGTTAGTTCCCTTGAGAAATCCAGTAGGGCTTCTGCCAACGCCTCTGGGCGCTCTGCTGGAATGAGGTGACCCGCATCTGGAAAATCGATGCGCCGTGCCTGAGGTAGGCGAGTAAAGAGATCCCCCAAGACTTTTTGGTCGTAAAAGATGCGGTCCTGCAAACCTGTTATGACCAGCGTCGGGAGGGTAAGGTGCTCATAAGGCAAATCCCAATCGGCCTCTTTTGAATGGAAGATTAGGTTGTAGTGGCCGCTTTGCTTGTCTATAGGGTTATAGGGTCCGGATTTGAAGAAGTTGGGTCGGTTGGCGTTCAGCCAATCCTCACCAAACAGGAGCGGTGTAAATACATCTCGAAATAGGTCCATTCCACCAATTTCCACACACCGGATCAGAGCGTCACTGATCCATTTTAGGCGCGGGCCGTCTCGTCTCAAAACATTGATTAGGATCAGGCCCATGGCCTTGGCCCCGCTTAACCACGAGCAGGCTGCAAAGAGACCACCGATGGAAAGACCTGTCAAGACGGGGCGGGCTGGCTTAATCTCATCCAGCAGACGCAATACATCTGCAACGATCAGCTTATCATCGAGTTTAGTGCCGGGCGCAAACGGACTGTTCATCTGCCCGCGGTAATTGTAAAGCAAAGTGCCATGCCCGGACTGGCGGAGCCGTGGCGCTATGACTGCTTGCCACATACTGGTATCGCCAGTTAGGGGATTGAAGAAAACGTACGTACAGCCTTCACTGTAGGTTGGAGCGGCATACTCGTAATAAAGCGCATCCTGGGGGCCGAGGTGAATTGTTGGCATAGCAAAACCCTCCATATAGAAGTATTTGACTTTAATAAGCAACGTGGCTGCGTTTCGGCGGCCAGCAGTAGCCTAAGGTTTTACGATTATCAGGCCCTAGGTTTTCATTTTCCGCTGAGAACGGAAACCCAAGTCTTAATTTGATCGTAGAAAATCTCAGCGACTACACATCCGCAGACTATGAGGATGGCCAAGAGTTGAAAAGACGTTATTTTAGCATTCAGAATAAAAAACGCCAGAACAGCGGCAATAACAGGCTTGAGGAAAAACAGGTAATTGGCTCTACCAATGTCTGGAGCCGCCGACAACCCCCAGAGCCATAGAATGAAACCGATACATGTGTTCCAGATTCCAAGGGTAAGGATCGACAAATAGGCCTGGCTAGAGCGTTCAAAGAGGGTTGTCGGATCCACCCAGATATCCCAGGCCAGGCCAACGGTTATCCAAAGCGCCATGGCACCAATCGTGAAAGTCAGTGTCGTGATCCGGATCGCACCATATTTGTTAATCAGCGGCCGAATCAGGACCAGATAGACAGAACCACACGTAGCGCACAAAAGTGCTAACAAAACCCCGTATATTACGCCGCCCCCCAGTTTCAATTGCTCCAGGTATCCGTCTGTAAGCAACAAAACCACTCCGGTAAAAGCACCAATGCCGCTCACTATCTTGGGCGCGGTTATCGTCACCTTGTTAATGATTCCGTCCACTATAACAACAAAGATCGGCATCATAGTCACAATTGTTGCAACTTGAACCACGGAGGCGTAATCAAGTGACCAGTGGAAAAACAATTGTGTAAATGCCATGCCAAAGATTGAAAGAGCCAGCATCCGTATGGGTTCTTCTCTAAGCGGCTGTATCAGGTTCCGGGAGCTTTTCAATGAAAGCGCCACTATCAATAGCGCTGTAGCCCCCACCATGTAGCGCCAAACAGAGACCTCAGCTCCTTTTAGGCCGGACAGGACTGAGAAAAATTCGCTGGTTGCATGGCCACAGACCCCCATAAAGGTTGACAAATAAGCCAAGAACGCCATCTTTTTTAGGAACACTTATTTCCTCCAAAAATGTGGGCCTTTTCTCCGAAACACGGATGCTATGCCATATTATTATTACTGGAAACTCAGCTTCACAAACACCGGGAAACCATGAGGTCTTGCAAGGCAATTTTCAGTCGGTTTTCTCAGCTGTGGTATTGCAGGTGAAAGAATGCCTGTCCAACGGTTGCTCATAAAGGCCCTGTTTTTTTGCCAGGTGAACTGTAGGGGAGAGCAATTGCTGTGTCAAGCAAAAGGCTCATTTGGAGCCACGCGACATTTGTGATGGTGGCCCTCCAAAAAAAGGGCAGGGACGTGATAAGAGCCGGTGGCTCTTTATTTGCCCCAGCTGCCATAGCGTATTTGATATTGGGTTGAGTGTTCCGAGTTGATTGTTCTCTCAAAATCTATTATATGGAATAGTGCCGAATACTTATGACAGCCAACGGGCCTCACGGTAGAAGGCACGGGCAAAAAACCGTTTACATTCCATGAACAGTGCAGGGGAAAAAAATTGAAGTGGCCGGAAAAGATTGTCTCCTTATTGAAGGCCAATGATATTTCTTCGATCTCTTTTGTGCCAGATACAGTTATTGGTAAGATCCTGAAAGTGGCCGCAAAAGATCCGTATTTTCATTTAACTACGTTGGCCCGAGAGGAAGAAGGGATTGGCATTATAACGGGGGAATATTTTGGGGGTCGATACGGTATCCTCATGATGCAGAGCTCTGGACTGGGTAACTGTATCAATGCCCTAGCCTCATTGGCGATTCCTTACCAGATTCCATTCCTGATGCTTATAAGTCAACGGGGTGAATTGGGGGAATTTAACGCCTGTCACACCGTCATGGGCAAAGCCATTCGAAGAATCCTGGAGGCACTGGGAATTCAACACCATACACTGGATCGTGAGGATACCCTGGAAACAACGGTAAGCGGAGCCATAAAAACCGCCTATGCCTCGGAACAGCCGGTTGCACTTATCTTGTCCACAGCCCTGGTAGGATGGAAGGATGAAAAATGATTAATCGATTGGAAGCAACCAGATACCTGGTTGAGCAGCTTTCAGATGAGCCGATTATCGCCTCCTGTGGCAATCCGAAATTCGACCTGTTCACCGCAGCCGGAGAACGGAAAGCCAACTTTTATATGTGGAACTCTATGGGGATGGCCTCCTCGATCGGGCTGGGCCTGGCGATGGCGCGTCCGGATAAGCGGGTGATCGTGCTGGACGGAGATGGGGCTGTTCTCATGAATCTAAATTCGCTGCCTACTATAGCCAGTAAGGCCCCGAGTAATCTCGCCCACATTATCTGGGATAATAGTCAGTATCAACTTACCGGAGGGCAACCGACCCATACCAACGAAAAGGCCGATCTAGCAGCAATTGCCAGAGGCGCCGGCTTCAATAAAGTCCTAACAGCAGATACCCTCAACACCTTTAAAGAAGCTGTCCCCCTGATACTTTCAAAACCAGGTCCGTGGATTCTGGTTGCTAAGACAGATTCAGCTGGGGCTCCCGGCCGTCCACCCAAAAGCCCTGTTTATATCAAGAATCAATTTATGCTGGGCTTAACAAAATAACCTGCCGAAAACGCGGGCCAGAGTAAAGCTTTCACCCATTCTTGCCTCAAGTGGCTACATGGAAAACTAGAGATACTTCCGGTACCAGTTGAGCGCTTCCTTTTTCTGGATCTCATGGATTTGAGGGTTGCAGAACTTGTACGATTCGTAGTGCTGAGCCTTCGGTAACTTGACCAGTTTCTTGGGTTCGCCAAGCGCCTCGTAACAAGAGAGCTGTTCTTGGACTGGAACCAGCATGTCATGTTCGGCATAAACCATAAGAACCGGGCGAGGTGCAATCTTGTGTGCCACCCATTCCGGCTTGAACCGCCAGCAAGCAGCCGCACTTTCTAGGTCATATTCGGGGTTGTACCGCTCGTCCTTAGTATGGAACTGCTCTATCACCCACTGGGTATGGGGATCCGTCAGCATAATTTCCGGCAGGGGTATCATTGTCTTTTCCCCAGTTAGGACCCGCTTGCGCTCGGCCTCTTGGACCATAGCTTTAAACGATTGCCATTCGTGCGGCCGGCGAACCGAACCCATCCAGCGTTCACCATCAGAGACCATCACTGCCGAAACAACGACCTTCACACGCTCATCAAACGCTGCACACCAGATGGCATTGGCTCCACCCCAGCTCGAGCCATAGAACCCAATCCTCTCTGGGTCTACACCTTCGACGGTCTGCAAGTAAGTAACGGCATCGTACACGCTCTGCACTTGTTCGAACGGCCGATGACGACCTCTCTTCCCCTGGCTGACACCAAAACCCGGATAGTCGTGGGACAGAACGACGTATCCCTCCTCCCACAGCCATTGCGGCACATCCATTCCGTAGACATCCTTCATACCGGTATAGCCATGAAGAACCACGATGCCAGGACGAAGCTGATCCCCCGCCTTCCAGCCTTTAGGACGATATAAATAGGCCGCGATTTTGAGGTCGTTACTGTAAAATTCGATCTCGTCCCAGACCTCTTCGTATTCCATAACGTTCCGCTCCTCAGATAGTCCTTCGGCTATTATCCGAAAGCCAGGCCGGACTTGCATACCATTTGACCACGATATTTCCTTCCTTAGTGAGTCCTTTGCGGGTTGGAAATATGTGCGGCCGAATGCGCCAGCTTCTCGATCCAACCTATCAGCTCACCCGGAGGTTCACTCCGGGCGACTGGGCTGGCGGAGGCAAATTCAGAGGATTAGCAATCCCTCTAGGCATCGAATACCGTATACCGGCCATATGGCACAAAGGCCACTCTTGCGTTCTCTCCATGCTTGGCCAGGGCTTTCTTCAGGGTTTCCTCAAGAGACACTCCCACGTTGAGACCAGCGTTCTTCGCCATTTCCACGTTTTCAGGACGCGTAACGATTTGAACATCCCTGTGCAACATACTCCTGAAAAGGGGATACCAAATGCATCCTGCCCAGAGTTCCCTTTCTTTTACATAAAAGGACTTCAAAACCCTCTCGTGGGTCTCCGGTGTAGGCGGCATGTATTCCTTCATGAGGTCCATCAGCGCAAAGCCTGGCCAGTCGTGGTAGCCGGGGCAAGGACTGCTGAAGATAATTGTCCCCCCTTCTTTACAGATCGGTGAGCAATTCACAACCGCCCACCCCGTATGGAAGAAAAGATGATCGGTGGGGGCCGTTGAACCGGCGATCACAATATCGAACTTTCCGAGCCTTTTCGCATCAAACCGATAGATCCCCTCGTAAAATTGAACCGCCTCTTTGTGCGACATCACTGGATCACCGGCATTGATGTAAATGATATCCCAGTTGTTTGCCACAATAACATTGATGCCCATATCAACACCGGCCATCTTCAGTGCTTCGTATTTGTCCAGCTGCATTCGACAATCGTTATTTCCAGGGACACAGTCGGGTGCCACACTCATGATATGGTTTATCTCAGTTGTCTCGTTTCCCGTAACGGCCGGTATGATCATTCCCGAACCACCGTATCCCCAGAGGGTGGCCTGGGTTGTGCTGATGGTTATCACAACATCGGCCTTAGCAACCGAATTCAAGACCCAAAGCGGTGTGCCCGCAGACGTTATGCCCAGGAAGGTGTAGTTCCCGGCCTGGGCCACATCATTACACTCAATAGGGATGCCCATATCAACCACTTCCTTACCAAGCTTCTCTTCAATCTCCTCGGGTGAGAGGGCAGGGACCTTCCCGCACCCGATTGCAAGGGAGACCTCAGCACCCGCATCCTTTGCTCGTTTCAGGAGCGGCTTAAGGAGCTGATTCGCGGGTGCAGCCCGGAATTGGTTCTCAGTGACAAATGTGACTTTCACCCCCCGCCTTACCAGCTCTGAGAATTTTTTCCCTCCAACGGGCCTCTCGACGGCCCTCAAGAGTGCACTTTCCAGATCTCCAATTCCCTTTGGTTCCTCAGGCACGAAACTCTCTGTAAAGTTTTTGTCCGGGATTTCCAGGCTCAAGGTAACACCTGTTTCTTCGGCGGTCTCAAACGGGACTTGAATGTTTGCCATAATGTCGCTCCTTTCTTTTCAATGGTTCAATATAAAGTCATCAGTTCTTTCTAATGTTTTAGGTGAAAAAGCATCCGACCTCCCCGATCCGGTCGACCGTCAGTTGGATGGAATCACCTGCTTCAACAGGCACGGCTGCGGCCGCTGCTCCGGAGAGAATAATCTCCCCGGCCTTTAATGAGATGCCGTAATCGGACAACCTGTTCGCCAGCCATGCCACCGATTGCACCGGGCTGCCCAGGACAGCGGCTCCTGCTGCTGTACCGGCCAGGCGGCCGTTTTTGGTCATCACAAATCCAACGCCCCGCAAGTCCAGATTTATGAGAGGTACCAGCTTTGTTCCCAGGACAACAGCGGCACCCGATGCATTGTCAGCCACTGTATCCTGGATCTTGATCTTCCAGTCCCGTATCCGGCTGTCAATGATTTCAAGCGACGCTATCACCCCTGCCGTCGATCGGATAACATCAACGGGTGTAACGCCCGGGCCAGCCAGATCTCTCTCCAGGACAAAGGCGATCTCTCCCTCGATTCGAGGCTGGAGAAGCCGTGAGGTGTCGAGGCCCATCCCTTGATAGACAAGCATATCATCCAGCAGGTGACCATAATCCGGCTCGTCAACCCCGAACATCTCCTGCATTGCCGGGCTGGTGAGACCTACTTTCTTGCCTATTACAATTCTGCCTTCGGAAACCCGGGCATCCACGGTGAGGACCTGGATCCGGTAGGCCTCCTCTATGGTAATCTCGCTATAGGTTTCAGTAATCGGGTCAATGGGCTTCCTATCTCTGGCCCCTTCAAGCAACCTCTGGGCCACGCCGGAAAGTTCTATATCACTTAGAGCCATCTGTAACCTCCTTTACTCTGAACCGCAGTCGGGCCTGATGGTCCCGGCTTCGATCAAGAAACTTCTCTTTTCTAGTCCACCCTCACAACATCGAAACGGAAGGGAAGGCAAGGGCCATCCAAGATGGCATATCCAATATCTACAATGTCCGGTTCCATCTGGCAAAGTGTGTCAAGCTCCTCCAGTTTGATGTTACCTGCAAAAGCGATCTTTACCTTGAATCGGAGCCCCTTGTTCTCCAGTTTCCCAATTACCCGGGAAAGATGATCCTGCCGACCCGTATCCACCATGACCACACCGGCCCCTGCCTGAGCCGCTGCGACCGCCTCATCTTCCACCGGTCCCGTCTCTCCCCTGACCTGTACCACGATCTCCCGGCCCAGTGAGACCGAATTTTGAACGGCCTGTTTCACACCACCCAGTATCCGGACATAATTCTTGTCGAGATACACAAAAGGGTTTTCTGATATGCGTGGATGAATGCCTCCGTGACGCACGGCGTCACGAATCAGATCTTTAATCTGCAAAGGCATCTTTTTCCATCCACCGGCAACCACCCGGCAACGAGAATCTACTCGGAGTCTCGCCTGGTGCGCCGCGGTGGCAATACCTGAAGGCTTGGAAAGGATGCCAATAATCTGCTCTTCTGCCATGGCGATGTGGACAGGGTCTCCCTTGACCCTTGCGATCTCCTGCCCCTCAACGACCTCGCTTCCATCCGTAAGGTCTGTTGAGAAGATCAGGCCCAACGATTCCATGGCCTGGCGAGCACGATTGATACCACTGAGCACACCTGAGGCCTCAGCCGTGACAACCCCTGTGACAGAACGATCCAGATGGGCTGCGAATATCTCTTCTCGAATGTCCCGGATTGGCCCCAATGGCACCCCTTAAGGTATTTTTTCAAAGATATCCAGATCCACGTTTCTCTGGGCCAGCCATTTGCGTATGAGTTTGTTGTACATGCGCTCACAGACTGAAGGCGCGACCTTCAGCAGGTGTTCGGCCAGAGACGGGCTGGCATTTTGAGAAAGCTCGGCCCCAGATAATGTCGTTCAAATCAGGCCCCTGATGGGCACATCCTTCTAAGTCCCGTTTAGATGGCGGCCATCGGCCAGTTCCGACCCGATCTGGAGGGCCTTCACGTTCGCTTGAATGAATCGGGGATCAATCTTTGATTGTAATACTTGTGCAACCGATTCCATTCTGACAACACTGGTCAATGCGATCAAAGCGCCAAGCATACAGATGTTAAATACAATGGGGTTTCCGATCTGTTCCATCACCGCACCATACATCCCCAGCTCTACCTGACGGGCGTCTACCTTGCGCTCTGTCTTAACAAATTTCGCGTCGGTCAGGAGAAGACCTCCAGGTCGGATAATACCAGCGAATTTGGTATAGGCCTCCTGGGTCAGACAAACCAGAATATGGGGATTGATCACCTTGGGATAGTAGATAGGCTCCTGAGATATGATCACATCGGCACGGGTGGCACCCCCACGGGCCTCGGGACCATAGGATTGGGTCTGTACGGCCAGCAAGTTATCATAGATCACCGCGGCCTCCGCAAGAATGATGGATGCCGTAATTACCCCCTGTCCTCCGGAACCACTGAAGACGATCCTCTTAACCATTCTCGCAACCTCCAGGGCCCTTCTGTCCCTACGCACTTTTTTCTGGATCAGATTTCATAATCGATTCCATGTAGCTCAATACATATTCGGGGCGATCCTCATTGACAAAAACACCCCTTTCAATCAACTCCGGGCTTTCCTCCTTTCTCTTGGATCCCCTGGGAGTCGTATTTTCCTTGAACCATTTCATCATCTCCACAGGATCCCCCTGCTCGTTTTTCCTGCCAAAGTATGTCGGACATTGAGACATTACTTCTACCAAAGAAAAGCCTTTATGGTTGATTGCCTCATGGATGAGCTTGATCATCTCCTTGACATGGTAGGCAGTTGTCCTGGCCACAAACGACGCGCCTGCCCCTTTTGCCAATTCCACAATATCAAAGGAACGGGCAATGGTGCCCAGAACGGCGGTAGACCCTTTTTTACCGAGGGGCGTCAAAGGAGACGTTTGCCCCCCAGTCATACCATATATGTTATTATTCATTATGATCGCTGTCATATCTATGTTGCGACGGGCGGCATGGATAAGATGATTCCCGCCAATGGCCAAGGCATCGCCATCGCCCATGGGTACGATCACTTTCAAGTTAGGCCTTCCCAGCTTCACGCCGGTCGCAAAGGCAAGGGCCCGTCCGTGAAGCGTGTGCATTGTATGAAAATCCAGGTAACCGGATATGCGGGAAGAGCACCCAATTCCAGAGACCAATACAATTTCATTCCTTTCAAGCCCCGATAATTCAATGGCACGAATCAGCCCCCCCATTACAATCCCGTGGCCACATCCAGGGCACCAGATCTGGGGGAAAAACCGCTGCCGAATATAGTCCTTGACAGGCATTTCATACCCCCTTTCCCTGTATCATATTCAGTGCCCCCAGGATATCTACTGGAGAGATAAAATTGCCGTCAATGCGGTTGGCCAAAAAGACCTTTTCAGGTGCAGATACAACCTTCTTCACCTCCTGGCAGATCTGGCCCATGTTCATTTCCACCACCAAGACATGGCGCCGTCCCTCACATTTCCTCCGCACAGTCTCTCTGGGAAAGGGCCAGAGGGTCTGGAGTTCGAGGAGCCCTATCTTCAGCCCCCGTCTCCTTCGTTCCTCTACCATGTGAAGTGCACTCCGGGTTGAGCTTCCATAAGAGACCAGCAGGATTTCAGCATCTTGGGTGTAATACTCCTTATACCGTGCAAGGAGTTCAGCCTGGTTCTCAATCTTGTCTACCAGGTGGTGAAGGAGGTCATAGGCAACTTTCGGATCGTTCGAGGGAAAGCCCCACATGTCGTGAACCAAACCGGTCACATTGTATCGATGCACTCCGCCAAAGTCGCTCATGGGGAGCCTGCCGTCTTCGCGAGCCAGATAAGGGTGATAATTTGTCCCTTTGGGCACAGAAGTTCGAAGTCTTTTCACGACCTCGATATCACCTGGCTCCGGGATTTCCACCTTTTCCCGCATATGGGCGAGCACCTCGTCAAACAGGAGGATAACCGGAGTCCGATAGGTCTCGGCGAGGTTAAATGCCTCCACCGTTATTTGAAATGCCTCCTGCAAGTTTGATGCAGCAAGGGTAATGATGGAGTGATCACCATGAGTACCCCACCTGGCCTGCATCACGTCCCCCTGGGCAACGGATGTGGGTAAACCGGTACTGGGGCCTCCCCGTTGCACATCGACCACGACCAGAGGAACTTCTGCCATCACCGCGTAACCAATGGCTTCCTGCATCAGAGAAAACCCTGGCCCGCTCGTTGCGGTCATCACCTTAAGACCGGTCAAAGAGGCGCCGATGATTGCGCAGATGGAGGCAATTTCATCTTCCATCTGTATGAATTTACCCCCTATCTGTGGAAGCCTCTCGGACATCAACTCTGCAATCTCGGTTGAGGGAGTTATCGGATACCCTGCATAGAACTGGACCCCTGCGTAAAGCGCTGCCTCAGCGAAGGTCTCGTTCCCTTGGAGGAACTTTACGTTTGTTTTCATGGTTCCCGACCCTTATTCCAGTTCGATTGCCAAATCCGGGCATCTTAATTCACAGAGCCCACAACTGATGCACTTGTCAGGATAGGTCCAGCAGGCCTTTTCCTTACAGTCCAACTCCAGGGCTTCCTTTGCACAAAAGGCGACACAGATTCCACAGCCCTTGCACCATTCTTTGTTGATGGTCACCTTTTTCTTTTCTTCCATGTAAATGCTCCCTGGCCCTGCCTTCCCGTCTTAGAGGAGAATCCCGAGGTCATGAACCGGGCCGAACCGGTCAATTTAAAATAGATGTTGAACCACGTAATACGATAACTACGCTAATGGTATGTAAGCAAAAGGCCCGGCCCGGTAAAGGCTCTCAGCCTTGTCCGCTGCCGGGCCTTCAGCCGTCTAAAGAACCGACGTTCGTGCGATCTAAGCCCCGCCCTTTTCGTCCAGGGCCCTGAGGATTCGCTCCGGGCTCGCAGGCAGTTCAGTGATCCACACACCGATGGCATCGTGTATGGCGTTTATTATTGCCGGCGCAGGACTGTTGGCTGTCATTTCGCCGATTCCCTTGGCACCGAAAGGACCATGGGTAGATGGGCATTCATGAATGACAGCTGCTATATCCGGTATATCCATCGTAGTCGGTATGGCATAGTCGCCGAGGTTTGTCGGTGCGTGCTCCAGGCTCGGGTAGTAGGGATACAGCTGCTCGCTCAATGCAGCCCCGACACCCATGGCCGCGCCCCCGTCGATTTGACCCTCGGTTAGTAACGGATTTATAGCTCTCCCTACATCGTATGAGGCTACTAACCTGAGCAGATCTACCACCCCGGTCTCCGTATCCACTTCCACCTCGGCCAAAACCGCTGCCCAGGCCAGGGTACAGAAAGGATCTATCGCCCCTGTCTCCGGATCCGGGCTGGAGGGATCTCGCATATAGTGTCCCAGACCAACCACAAGCTTGCGCTTCCCGAATGTGGCTGCCCCGGCTACCTCGCCAATTGGCAAAGAACGGTCGGGAGATCCTTTGACCGAGATCTTGCCATCCCCGGCCACCAGATCTGCGGGGGAGGCCTCCATCATTTCTGCAGCCACCTCGAACAAGATGTCCCTCGCATTCTCGGCGGCCTGGACCGTAGCATTTCCGTCAACATAGGTGATCCGGCTTGCAAAGGTACCGAAGCTCAAGGGACAGTTGTCCGTGTTATCATTGATCACTTTGACCTGTTCATAGTTGATACCCAGCACCTCGGCCACCATCTGAGCAAGGACCGTCTTACACCCCTCACCGATATCACACGCCCCTGTGGTTAACACGGCCGTACCGTCGGGCTGGACCTTGACCTGGGCCTGGCTGGAGTCGCCCCCCCCACTCATTCCGGTGGGATAAAGACTCGCTGCAATACCAATACCTCTTTTCTTCATTAGGCCCACCCCCTTTCCTTTGAATTCATGGCCTTCAGTTTGTCCGGAAGATCAATCCCTGCCCTCTGAGCCAGCTT
The DNA here is from genome assembly GCA_043808585.1 of Pseudomonadota bacterium. GTDB lineage: Bacteria > Desulfobacterota > DSM-4660 > Desulfatiglandales > Desulfatiglandaceae > CAYVMN01. The sequence goes on from JAZDES010000105.1 coordinate 34,551, forward strand.
CTGCAATACCTCGACCATGGCGACGCTATTGACCACCCGCCGGGTTGGCGTATGATCGCCCGAGCGGTAGGCGTTGAGGAATCGGATCTCCCAGGGATCCAAGCCCAGTTCGGCGGCGATTTTCTCAATCTGGACCTCTGTGGCAAAAACCGTTGGGGTAACGCCGAAACCCCGCATGGAGCTCGCTGGGGGTTTATTGGTATATACGCAGTAGCCTGCGATGTAGACATTGGGGATGAAGTAAGGTCCAGTGGCCAGGAACGAGCTCTTGTCCACCACATAGGGGTTGAGAGAACTGTATGCCCCGGCATCCCGAATGGATTTGATCTTGCGCGCAACAATCCTTCCGTCTTTCTTCAGCCCATCCTTAATGGTAATCCTCCAAGCACCCCTGAACGTGGAATAGAGGAGATCCTCCTCACGGGTCCAGCGCCACTTGCATGGCCGCCCTGTCTTCAAGGCCAGAAGAGCGGTCACATGATCCGTGTGAATGTCGTTCTTGGAACCGAAGCCGCCGCCAACAGTTCCGCCTATATAGTTAATATCGCTGAAACCTGCATTGTGCCGCCAACTGCTTCGGGTCCGGGGTGCCCACTGCTTGCACTGCACCTTATCGGTTCCCATTTGCAGTATCCCGCAGAGCTGCCCGAGATGGAAGTAAAGGGCCTGGCTCACGGTGTAGATGGTCAGCTTCCCTCTGGCATCGGGTACTGCCAGAGAGGTCTGTGGTTCCAGCTGAGCGTGTTCAAGGGAGGGATGCAAAAAGGTATTCTCTACCACCACGTCGGCCTCTTTGAACCCAGCATCTATGTCTCCTAAGATGATCTGGCGAAACGGGCGTTCACCAAACATGAATAGATTCCCCTCAGGGCGCACCTTGGGCGCATCAGGCTTCATGGCCTCCAGGGGATCAAGAACAGGTTCTTCTTCTTCGATGTCGAGTTTGATCTTTTCCAGGGCCTCCATGGCGGTGTCCTCGTCCACGGCTGCCACGGCTGCGATGACCTCACCTTTATACCGGACGGCTTTATCTGCAATGACCGGCTGGTCCGGAACCAGGCCGTAGGCATTACATGGAACATCACCCGCAGTGATCACACCGGCAACACCCTTCATTGCCTCGGCCGGACCGGTGTCCAGATTCTTTATGTTACCCTTGAACACAGGGCTACGTAAGGCCTTGACGGTAAGGGTCCCGGGAACGATCACATCATCTACAAATCGCGTTTCGCCGGTGACATGGGCCATGCCGTCATAACGTTTGACTCTTTGTCCAACCACTTTCATTGCCATCAAATCACCCCCTTTCTACGTTCAGCTTTTGGCCTGGGCCATTTGCTCGGCAGCTGCCATGACCGAGTCGATTATTTTTCCATAACCAGTACAGCGGCAGAGGTTGCCTGATAGGGCCTCTCTGACCTCTTGCCTTGTGGGCTGAGGTTTTTCATCAAGCAATGCCTTGGCCGCCAAGATCATAGCGGGTGTACAAAAACCACATTGGGTGCCGTAGTTCTCATGAAAGGCCTCCTGCAGAGGATGAAGCTCGCCAGGTCTGACCAGACCCTCTACAGTGGTAATTTCCTTTCCCTGGGCAGACAAGGCATTCGTAATGCATGACCTGACCAGCTTGCCATCCATAAGGACCGAGCAGGTACCACAGTCGCCGCTGTTGCAACCCACCTTCGGGCTGGTAATAAACAGCTTATCGCGCAGGACCTCCAGGAGCGTGGTCTTCAGGTCTACGGCCACTTGGTGAGATCGACCGTTTACAGTAAGTTCAATAGCATACATTCGTGTCACCTCCTTCTTACGCTGAAATTTGGGCTAGAAGCTGTCTTACCAGCGCCTCGGTTGCGCGACGACGATACCAGGCCGATCCCCTGACGTCGTCGATGGGGTTCGTTGCGGCAGCAGCTGCCCTAGCTGCCTCGTTTATCAATGTCTGGTTCAATGTCTTACCTTCCAAGATATTGGACGCCTCGACGGCCAATATGGGCGTGGGCGCAACCGCACCTAGGGCGATACGAGCCCCCCGGCATAGATCGTTATCGAATGGACAGTAAATGGCCACAGAGACTATGGAAAGGGTTTGCGCCTTTCTTCTTCCTAGCTTGCGGTAGGCCCATTTGGCCCCTTCAGCCTGCACTGGAATGATCGCCTCCTTGATCAATTCAGTAGGCTTGAGCAGTGTCTCTCCTGGTCCGGTGAAGAACTCTTCAACCGCCACCAGTCGCTCTCCCTCCTTGGAGACCAGCCTCAGGCTTGCTCCCAGGGCCAAGAGAGGGGTAGCGGAATCGGCAGCAGGAGAGGCATTTGCCAGGTTTCCACCAATGGTGCCAACGTTGCGGATGGCCGGCGATGCAATATGAGAAACTGCTTCTGCCAAAAGGGGCGTCTTCTCTAGCACCAAATCCGACCTCATGATGTCGGTGTATGGTGTTGCCGCCCCGATAGCCAAGTTATTTTTTTCCCATTTGATGTAATTAACTCCTGAATCCCCGATATAAATCAACACTTCGGGAGAAAATTCTCTCTGGTTGACCGCAACCATTAAGTCCGTGCCCCCTGCAAGTACGCGTGCTTTGCTACCATATTGCGCCAGCAAATCACACGCCTCTTGAGGACCGGCTGCCTTGAAGAACTGTGTTTCAGCCATCACCTTGTCCCTCCTTTCTTGACCGTGGTGCTCTATCCGTTATTGATATCTCAATACCCTGCATATTAGTTCTTTCTCCAAATCTGCCGGATCCAGCGTCTCTGTTTGAAAAGAAATCAGATAGTCTCCTTTCTTTTCCTGAATTTGACCCCGAGGATTCGCTCAAAGACCTTCATCATAGCCCCCTTGCCCAGATCCCCAAGGCCCTCGGCGAGGGCCATCTGATAGGTGGTGGCGGCGGCATGGACCATGGGCAAAGGAATCCTCTTGTTAGCCGAGATCTCCGCTGCGCTGATCATATCTTTATAGGCGTGCTTGAGAGGATATCCCTTGTCGAAGACATTGTCCAAGGCCAAGGGCGCGAAGTATTCTGCAGCAAAACTCCGGCCGGTCCCTGTCGTTATCACTTCGGTCACCTTTTCAGGATCCAACCCCAGTTTTGCTGCCATTGGCAGCAGTTCTGCGATGGCCGCGCAACCGATGTTAAACAGTAACTGATTCACCAGCTTGGTGAGCTGGCCACTGCCCACATCACCCATGTGTAAAACCTTGTTGCTCATGGTGTCCATAACAGGTCGTACCTGGTCAAAGATACTCTTCGGACCTCCGAACATGATGGTCAAAGTCCCCTCTCTGGCCCTTGCTTCCATTCCTGAAACGGGGGCATCGACGAAAGTGATTCCCAGTTCTTTTAGTCTTGCTTCGAACTCCAGGGTCGGCAGGTAACTCGTGGTGCCACAATCAATGATAATGGAACCGGCTTTTGCGCTATCCACCAAACCGTCCTCTCCAAAAATGACCTTCTCCACAACGTCTGTGTTGGGCAGGCTTAAGAAAACCCACTCCGCCAGACTGGCCACTTGGGCTGGGGAGGCAGCGGGTCTGGCCCCCTTATCCGCAAGGATTTTCATAGCTTCGGATCTCAGGTCGTATACTGCCAGATCGAACCCTGCCTTAAGGACGTTGATGGCCATCCACTTACCCATCTCGCCGAGACCAATGAATCCGATTTTTTTGTCCACGCCGTCTTCCTTCAAAATGTTACCCGCTGAGATCCCAGGCCAATCAACCCTATACTGTGCCTCAGAGACCCAACATCCTGGCAGGGTTGTCAGAGACCATTGTTCGAAGGTCTCGCTGGGAAAAACCAAAGTTGAGCATATCCTGGATATAGATACCCATCTGTTGAACCGGTAAGGGATTGAGCCACTGACCCGAGTCTGTGGACATGATACTGTGCTCTACGCCGATGGCCTGAACGCCGCTGAAAAGGGCCTCCCGGGTAATAGGATGCCCTACTTGACGGGTGGTGTCGTTGAACACATGTTCCAGCCAGGTAGCACCCAAGTCTAGGATCTCCTTCATATCGTCCACCGTGTAATTTACAAAGCTTGCCAGGGGGTGTGTAACAATAATCTTTTTGACGCCGTGATTGGCGGCCTCCCGTACCACCACCTTGGCCTCTTCGATGGAAATGTGTCCTGTGGCCAGCGAGGACCTGTGTTCGATGATCTGGTCAAAGATAGGATATAGCTCATCCTTCAAGGAACCATCCTTATTCAGCAGATAGAGCCCCTCAACGTCTTTCCCGATTTCACCGGCCAGGTTGGCCACGTGGCTTTTGTTTGCAACAAACTTACGGGAATGCAGGGTAGGCAGCCAAACGGTCTTGGCGCCCAATCTAAGTGCCACCCTGACCGCGTGTGGGTTCAATCCGCCAACCGAAAGGTTAAGGGCGATCCCGCCAAACACCGGAAATCCCGAGGCATCAGAGGCCAGCTGTGCCCGCCCGGCTGTCTCAGTAAAATGATTCTTGATCAGGATGGCCCTCATTTCCATTTCTCTTGCGTGCAACGCCAACTCTATGTCATTGAGGATCCTGGGATACACGTCCGGCGCCGAATGGATGTGGATATCTATGGCTCCAGAGAGCAGATCCAATACCGGTCTATTAAAGCGCAACTTCATCATCCTCCTCCCATGCCGTTCATAGGAGTCATTCACTCCGTGTGTTAAGGCCGCTCGGTAGAACCCATTTGCCGTAAGGGAAATTCCCCACCCTCACGTCCGGACCGTATTTCTCTTTCACCAGATCAAAGGCCGCCTGAAGCGAAGTCACTGCCTTGATCTTGATGATTTCAAAATCGGGCAACCGTTCAGGCTCAGTCACCACGATGACCTCTTTTTTGGCCATGACCTCTATTATGGGCATCCACAGGCAGGCATGCCAGAGGGCCTGCTTGCCGTAAAATACATCCTCATAGAGCCTTCGGATCGCCTCGTTCGTGGGCGGCATGTAGTCCTTGGCATAGGTATAGTGGGCCAGCCCTCCAGGAACCGGTGTACAAAGGATGATCGTTCCCCTGTCCCTGACAAAATGGTCCAGGTTGGCAATAGGCCAGCAGGCATGGGCGAATAGCCTGTCACCCGGAAAGCTCCCTGAGATGGCTACATCCAATTTGCCCCCCGGGATCTTTTCAAGATCAAAGGCAAAATGCTCATCATATTTTTTGACCGATGCCCTGTGGGCGGCATTGGTCTCGCCCGAAGTCAGATGGATCACCTCCATCTTGGGGTTTAAGATGGCCAGCAGAGACATATCCAGTCCCGACAAGAGGCAGGCCTCCTCGATATCTTCACGCATGCGGTTGAGTGGGGGTTCATAGCCCACCGCGCAGGTGGGGCAGGTCATGAGGCGATGGTTCCATTCGATGCTCTCAAAGGAGGCGACCCCCGGCAGGACCATGCTTCCTCCTCCACCGTAACCCCAGAGGGTTGCCTGGGTCATGGTCACTGCAAGGCTGAGATCGGCCTGCAAGAGACGCTTGTGGACACTGATCGGAGTTCCGTAACTGGTCACTCCCACAAATTCGTAGTCCCAGGTCTCCCTGGCATTACTTTGATAAATCGGGATACCTGAGGCAAGGATCTCATCGCCGAGCTTGCGCCTTAGCTCCGCCTCATTCATTTCCCGCAGGAGGCCGCTGGATACCAGGATCTCAACATCTTTGCCTGAGTCCCTGATCTTTTGGAGGATGGGCGGTAAGATCTTATAGGCCGGTGTCAGGCGTGCAAAATTGTCTGTCAGGATGAGCACCTTGTTTGCCTTTTTAAGGCGGGAAGAGAAAAGGTCTCCTGCTACGGGGTGATCCAGGGCCTTGAGGATCGCATCATTCAAGTTAGCGATTTCGTTGGGAAAAGGCACATCGGTATCAATAACCAGGTTCTTGTCCTCTATCTCAAACTCCAGGGTTCCTTTAACACCATAAGGCACATAAATTTTTGCCATTCTTGTCTCCTAAAACACCTCTTTCATCCGTCTCTACCCCCCAAGCTTACCACGTTCTTGCAGATCGTCCGCGATATACTTGAGGCCCAGACCCTCCAGACCGGCGCGGGTTGGGAGTCCGGTTTTGGGATCGAACTTCCGATCCTCATAATACTCTTGGAGGATCTTTTCAAACTTATTCCTTTCAACCACAGCGCCCCCGCTGGGACCTCCTCCCAACAGGGGTTCTTTGAAGAACCGCTCAGGAATGTCGTCGTCGGCCCGGGTCGCACCGCACCGGGTATTGTACGCCTTCTCGATATTCCAGGTCCGCTCCCCTGCCCTTAGCATCTCCTGTTCACTCAGGTCCCGGCCGCTACAGGCATTGTATAGCCTGGTGCCGAGGTGAACCCCTTTCTTGTAAAGGTATGGAAATGTGGCTGAGCGATAAAATGCGAACTTGCAAAGGCCCAGGAGGTCACCGATGGTAACCAGGTCCTCGCTGAACTTGAGCATTCGACCCTTTCCCTTTAGCCCCTTGGAGATGTCTGCTGCCTCTTTGCTGCCCCACCACTCCAGGGCCTCCTGCGGGGTCATAATTTCCTCTATATAGGGGTTCGACCGGAGGTGGTCGCCGCCTCTGGTAGATGTGGCGTAACTGACCGCTCTTACCGGCATGCCTCGAGGATCACCGGCGGTCATCTCACCCCCTTTTACGTGAATTGCAAACTTCTCACTCCCCTGCCCGATCTTTTCTGCTGCCCTCTTGGTCCCTTCTGCGAGGATATCGGCCAGGTCTCCTTCCCGCATAGCGATCCTGCGCGTTAGTTCCAGGAAGCCGGCCACGTTGCCGAATTCCATATCAAGGCCGTCCGTGTCTTTCTCCGTCAATATGGCCCTTTCGAAGCATTCCATGGCAAAGGCCACCGTGTCGCCTGTGCCCTCAACGTCCAGGCCATAATTGTTACAGAGATTGGCCCAGGCAATGACCACCTCAGGGTCCTTGATACCGCAGGTCAGAGAGCGGGCGATGGTCTCCCATTCCACCTTTGCCTTTGTGCCGGCAAAAGGCCCCGAGCTAATCCGGTAGTCTCGTCGGCACCGGACCGGGCAGGCAACGCAGGCCCCTGCCTTGATCTGGTAATCGCTGCGGAAGACCTCAGGGTCCAGTTTTTGCCAGTCATATTCACCGTATCGCCAGTTCTCTGCCCCGTGGATACCGAATTTGACCCGGTGCATCATGAACCGGCAGGTCCCGTACTTGGTCGCTGGCGGGCAGTAGGGATCAACCGCGATGGTATCCAGATAATCCTGATAGGTGGCCTTCAGTGCTTCAATATCCGTTACTCCCACGTCACCGGTGCCCCGCGTGGCGATGGCCTTGAGGTTCTTGGAGCCCATGACCGCCCCCATACCGCACCGGGCACTGGTACCCTTATCGGCGCCGTTGTGGAACACCGCTGCCAGGCGGACAAGGTTTTCTCCTGCCGGACCTATGGAGATGGTGCAAATACCATGATCGCCGAGCTCATGGCAAAGCCTGGCGTGGGTTTGAGACGTATAGGCCCCCCATAGCCTGCCGGCATCCCGTAGCTCCACCCGGTCATCATCTATGACCAGGACCACAGGCCTTTCTGCCTTGCCTTGAATGATCACAAGGTCATACCCCGCCCGCTTCAGCTCTCCACCCCATGTGGCCCCTGCGTGTCCGTCCCCGTGCATCTCAGTGAGCGGGGAACGCGTCGTGACCGTTGTCCGGCTGGCTGCCGGTGCACCTGTTCCATGGAGGGCCCCAGGCGAGAGGATGAGACGGTTGTCTGGATCAAAAGGCATAATCTCTGGGGGAACCTCATCGTACAGGACCTTGGAAGCAACTCCCCTGCCTCCGATAAAAAGGTCTGTATACTGGGGGCCGAATTCCCCGCTGGTGATTGACCCGGTCGACAGGTCCACCCTCAAGATTTTTCCAGCATAACTGCTATTCTTTTTGGCCATGGCAACTAACCGCTCTTCTCCAGTTTCTTTTGGGTCGGTTCTTCACCCGCAGGCTTATAGCGCCGGGCCTCGTCTTCAAAGGCCAACACTGCTGCAAACCTGCGCCTGTTGCACTCTCCCGACCCGAGGTCGTCCAGGGCGGCAAGCACGTTGGAAGGGCAATAGGCCACGCAGGTCGGCTCATCTCCTTTGCAGAGATCACACTTGATGGCCTTGTGGGTGACCGGATCGATTGTAATGATACCATAAGGACAGGCCCCAACGCAGGCCTGGCATCCCGTACATTTTTCATCCTCTACGACCACAATCTTTAGCCTGTCATCGTAGACGATGGCATCGAAGGTGCAGGAGGCCTGGCAGGGAGGATCCTCACACTGTTGGCACGTGACTGGGATATCGATGCCCGTATTCAGTTCAACGACCCGTACCCGGGCACGGTGCGGGTTGAAGGCCCCGTTTTGTTTCAGTGAACACCACAACTCGCATAGATGGCAGCCGCTGCAGATGCCTGACGCCTCCCAGGGCCGACTTGTATAAGCGATGCGTCTTTTCTTTGCCATTGAATTCTCTCCCAAATCAGTCAGGATACTGGAAATCAGAAATGAAAGGGGCTTTCCTTTCTAGTGATTTTGTAGTAACTTTCTAAACTCCTCTCAAAATCGGTCATGTGTTTCCGCATCGAGCTCGCAGCTTTTCTATGGTTCCTATCTCGAATGGCCTGATAGATTTCCCGGTGGGATTTTGAGGATCTCTCCATCAGTCCAGGAATTACGGTTAAGGATTCCTGCGTCCACTGCTCCATAAATCCCCTGATGGTGGCCAAGAGATGAACCATGAATCGATTGTGGGATGCCTTGGCGATAAGAAAGTGAAATGCAATGTTTTTCTCGGTGTATCGGGCCCCATCGCCCTCTTGTTGGATCTTTGCCATATCCTCGACAAGGGCCCTCATTTCCTTGATTTGATTCTGTGTGGCATTTCTTGCAGCCAATTCCGCAGCCCCAACCTCAATGACTAGCCTTGCCTGGATGAGTTCCAAAGTTGCCCGATTATCAGCCATCAGGGGGGGGATCAGGTGATCGGAATACAAGAAGGCGGTCTTGGCACGAATCACAGTGCCATACTTGGGCCGCTGCTCGATCACCCCCAACTGGTCCAGGGTTTGAAGTGCCTCCCGGAGGACGGTTCGGCTTACCCCCAGTTGGGCGGCGAATTCATTCTGGTTGGGGAGCTTGTCACCCTTCTTAAGATCCCCCCGGACAATCATCCCTTTGATCTCTTTGATGACCGAATCCGCCAGTTTCCTTCTATTAATTGAGATCATTAACTCACCCCGGTAAGACCTGCCATGAATATATGCGAATACATAAGATCATCCATATACTTCACCCCCCGAAAAGAGGCCCCTTACTGACAAAAACACCATTAAACCTGGTTTCCGTTTTCGCTGATTCCCAGATAGAAGTCCTGCAAGTGCTTGTTTTGACGCAGTTCTTCAGCAGTTCCTTCAAGTCTGATGGAACCACGCTCAATGACGTACCCGAAGTCCGCCACCTGCAGTGCCATCCGGACATTTTGCTCGACCAGTAGAAAAGTGAGCTGATGGGCTTCCCGGATATCGGCTATGATCCGGAAAACCTCTCGAACCAGAAGCGGCGATAATCCCATGGACGGCTCATCCAGCAGAATCACGCGAGGATGGGCCATGAGAGCCCGGGCAATGACGAGCATCTGTTGCTCCCCGCCTGAAAGATATCCGGCCTGTGTGTTTGTCCGGGCAGAAAGAATCGGGAAAAAGCCCAGCCAGTGCCTTATGTCTTCATTAATCCCACTTCTATCTTTGAGGGAATATGCCCCCATCAGCAGGTTCTCTTTGACCGTAAGGTCTGGAAAGACAAAGCGGCCCTCCATGACGTGCATGACACCGCGCCTGACCATAGCGGGTGCGCCCTTTCGGGTTACGTCCTCGCCTTCGAGGACCACCCTCCCGGTGACAATGGTCCCGTTATCCGAGCGGAGCATACCGGATATGGCCTTGACGGTGGTAGACTTGCCGGAACCGTTCGTCCCAAGCAAGGCGACAACATTCCCTTTCGGCACCGTAAGGGAAATCCCTTCAAGGACGCGAATAACGCGGTTATAGGCTACGCGAAGATCGTCAACTTCAAGCATCTTCTCCACAATCTCGGCCTGCACCCTTTAAGGCATAACCCAAATAGGCTATCTTGGCTATCCAAAGGGAACTGGGCACATTTGGGCACCCCTACAAATGATCCGCCCCGGGTAGCCGTCCGTCAATGGTCGGAGGGCACCCGGAGCAGTTGGTATCAAGAGTAAGCTCGCACCAATCTCTCGATTACTATTTTGACGGTTTCCAGGTATCTTTTACTGCCTGCCATCCGGTTTTTGCCCGATCCAGCGTGTTGTCCCAGAACTTGGTCCACTTGCCATTTTTGACCGTATAAACGGGCGTCACCATGCTGGCATAATGGTCGTCTTTGCTTATGGTGATGGGTGGCAAAAGGCCTCCGGGCGAGAAGTCTTTGAAGGTCTCAAAGGCCTCCTTGAGGTTTGGACCGGTGATCTTCTTGCCAGCCTTGCAGACCCGGTTCATGGCCTCGGCTGCCATCAAGGCCTGGGCCCACCCGCGGATAAAGTGACTATAGTTCTTGTTCTTATAGTCACAGGCCATAATGTCCGCCATGGCCGGGGCGCTCATGTCTCCATAAGCAACCGTAGTATACATGCCGTAATGGCCTTCCGCATCCGGACCGGCACCCTCGATAAAGGCTTCGTCACCGGCCCAAACGTTGCCGATGATCTTGGCATCTAACCCCTGCTTCTTGAGGTCCTTTGCCAGAACGATCATGGCCGAATTCGTGTTCCCCATCCAGATATGGGTGGCCCCTGCGGCCTTAAACTTCAGGATCTGCTGGACCGCGTCGGTGGGCACATAGCCGATGTTCTCCTCAGCCACGATTTCGACCCCCTGCTTCTTGGCCTCATCCTTGATATCGGCGATGGGGTTCTCACCAAATCCACCGGGGTTATATAGCAGTGCGAGCTTTCCTCCCTCTTTCTTGACGAGCTGGACCGCACTGCGCCCGGCGTGAGAGTAAGTGGAGGTGGTCACAAAGTAGTAAGGGGCAAAGTCCGGGTTCCACTCCATCAGGTAAGAAAGCGGCATGTAAATGGTCTTGGTACGGGTGGAAAACGGAACGCATGCCAGGCTATCCGGTGTTCCGAAGCCATGGATTAGGGGGACCTTGTAGGTCCCGACCAGTTTCTTGAATGCTGCCACCGTCCTTGGCTGGTCGTAGCCGCATTCGATTTCAACCACCTTGACCTTTTCTCCACAGATGCCGCCATGGTCGTTGACCCACTTCCAGCCGTAAAGGACACCATCCATGTGGGGGATCCCGGCATCCGATGTTGGGGCGGTCCGGTTTGAGATACCGCCAACAACGATTTCGGCCTGGGCCATGGCGCTAAATCCCAACACAGCAACCACAGCCAACAGCGCTACTAAAACAGTTAGTCTCTTCTTCATGGTTTCCTCCTCTTAATTTGATTAAAGGTTAACGGTTTACTCCCATCCGCGCCAAACCCCAGTCCACAAGCCTCCGCCAGGTTCGGGCAAGCCCATGGGGTTCATAAATAAGAAACACTACCACAATCAAACCAGAGACTCCCATCCTTATAGGGGCCATTTCGCCCGCCTCCGATGTAATCATCAGGACGATTGTGTCCAATAGCTCGGGAAGGATCACGATGAATGCGGCACCCAGGATAGAACCCGATACCTTTCCAAGACCGCCGATGATAACCAGGGCCAGCAGTTGAATGGACACAAAAAGGGTAAAGGCTTGAATTGCAACAAATTCGAGATAAAAACCGAACAGGGCCCCGGCAATCCCGGCATAGAAAGTGGAGAGGCCAAAGGCCGCCATTTTTGTCCGAAAGACGTTGATTCCCATCAACTCCGCGGCAATTGCCCTGTCCCGTACCGCAGAGAAGGCCCGGCCCAGTTTCGAGCGGAGAATATTTAGGTTTACCACAGCCCCGATAACCGTAAAGGCGAGAACAAAGATATAGAAACGATGGCTTTCGAAGAAGCTGATACCAAAAATTGTCGGCCGGTCAACAAAACGGCCATCCTGGCCCCCGGTCAGCCAGCGAGACACCTCAAAGGCCCAATAGAGAATAATCTGGGCCGCGAAACTGGCCATTGCCAGGTAAACGCCTTTCAACCGGAGCGAAGGAAGTCCGAAGAACATGCCCACCATCGATGTAATCAAACCGGCCAGGACGATTGATGGCAGGATCGGGAGGCCAACATCATGAATCAAATAGGCCGAAGAAAAGGCACCAACCCCCATGAACGCGGCGTGAGCAATGGAAATGAGCCCTGTGTTTCCCATGAGTAGATTGAGGCCCATTCCTACGAGGGCAAAAATAGTGATTTGGGTAAGAAGGGTCAGGTGGTAGTCATTCAAAAACTGGGAAATCACGGCCACAGCCATTATAATGCCAATCGCCCCTAAGCACTCGTGCCGGGTCGCAAACAACGGTCTATAACAATTATTTCGTCGGTTTGAATTCATCTCTACCTCAAACCCGTTCAATTTCCTTCCTGCCGAACAGTCCGGTAGGCCGCACCCATAAGATACCCACCAAAACGAAAAAGGGCGCCACCGGACCCAGCCCTTTGATGCCGGTGAAATCTTTGAGATACCCCCCGCCAAGGTTCTCAAGCACCCCTATGATCACTCCACTGACGCTTGCACCTACGATGCTGTCCAGTCCCCCAAGGATGACCGCCGGGAAGACCTTGATTCCGTAAAAGCTGAGTTCAGGGGTTAGCCCGGCAATATTGCCTGTCAATACCCCGCCCACGCATGAAACAACGGCAGAGATGACCCAGGCGAGGGCAAACACCTTTGTCAGGGGAACGCCCATGCTTTCGGCGGCCTTGCGCGAGCTCGCCGTGGCCCTCATGACCAGGCCTATGCGGGTGTACTTGAAAAAGGCCCCAAACATCCCCATAAAAATCAAGGTGAGCACAAAGGACCAGATGTAGACCCGACCGATGGAAATAAAACCCAGAGAGATCCCTTCACGGGAGAAAATCTCCGGAAACGGTATGCTGATGGCGCCCCATACCCCTATGACAACAGCGCGCAATATTACGCCGATGCCAACGGTGACCATGATGACCGCCATTACCGGTGCCTCGAGCATCTTCCGTAGGACCACACGCTCGATGATCAACGCCATGATAGCCATAAAGCACATGGACATCACAAAGGCTGCAATAAAGGGCATGCCGGTCTTGACAATGATTTCGAGACAGACGTAGGCACCGATCATCAACAGCTCACCCTGGGCGAAGTTGACCACCTCTGTCGCCTTGTAGATAAGCACCAGCCCCAGGGCAACCAGGGAGTATATACTCCCAACAATGATTCCATTGACTACCAAGCCCAGGAAGTAATCCATCTCTTTCGCTCAACCTCCTTAAGCACTAGGCCTCTTCTCCCAGGTAGGCCTTACGCACCTCGGGATTCCCCGTCACCTCAGCTGGAGTGCCCTCGGCTATTTTTTTGCCGAAATCCAGGACCATGATCCGATGCGATATTTCCATAACAACGCCCATGTCGTGCTCGATCATGACCACGGTAACGTCATGCTCAGTATTCAGCATCTTAACCTGATCTGCAAGTTCTTGCTTTTCCGAAGAGGTCATGCCGGCTGTGGGCTCGTCGAGCAAAAGGAGATCCGGCTTGGCTACCATTGCCCGGGCCAGCTCCACCCGTTTCTGATTCCCATATGGCAAATCGGCCACCGGCGCGTCAGCAAACTCCTCCAGGCCCAATGCCCTCAGTGCCACCAGGGCCTCTTCCCGCGCCTTACCCTCTGCCGCTGAACATCCTAGCCGGGTCCAGAACAGGCAGGTTCTGAGCACACCCGAACCTAGCCGGTAGTCGCTCCCTACCAGGACGTTATCTATCACTGATTCACTGGGGAAAAGGGCTATGTTTTGAAAGGTCCTTGCAATGCCAAGATTAGGGCGGCGATGCGGTTTCAGGTCGAGGATTTCGGTCCCGTTCATGCGGATGCTTCCGATGGGGATGTACGCGCCTGATATGCAATTGAGAAGGGTTGTCTTTCCTGCCCCATTGGGGCCTATTATAGAAAAGATCTCCCCCTTTTCAACCGCAAATGAAACATCTGTCAGGGCTTGAATTCCCCCAAAGGCCAGACTCACGCCTTTCGCCTCAAGCAAAGCCATAAAGGCAATTCTCCGATTGGTGAACTGCAATTCGGATACACAATTTTATCACTAAGATTACAATAATTTTATCAAATTTGGCATAAAGTTGCTCATTTAAGGATAGATTAAAATCGATTTTGTATGAGAAGAAAAGCCTTAAAAAATATTATGATAGTACTATACTAGCGCTTAATCCTACGTCAAGAAAAATTTGAGCCATAAGAATTGGGGCCCGACAAGTCTAAACAAAAGCCCCCAGTAGGCGTTCATTTCCTCCCAGGGGCTCTCCAGAGACCTAAGATTATGGCCTTATTATTCTCCCCAGAGTTCCTCGACGTACTCTGAAAGATCCAGTCTTTTCAGTGTATTTCTATAGGGCTTACCGTGATCGATATCCCACCCGCATAGCTCATAGTAATCACGCACCAGACCTTCAACATAAGGGGCCATTGATTTGCCTTTTCCTTTGCCAGCGTCTGGCATAGAAACAATCCGAGGTGAGACATTGATATCATCCTCGGCGGTCAGTCCCATACGCAAGTTAAAAATCCTTTCCAGGTTTAAGGCCCTTTCGCCCACCAGCAGCAGATCATCTTTGGTGATATCCCAGCCTGTTGCAGCTGAAACCGCATCTGCACCAATTTTTGTGATCCCATTAACGCCCCAGCAGGCGAACCAACAACAGCCAAGGGCGTCCCCATAACCAAACTTAAGAATGCTGGATAGATAGACTTCCTTAGGTTTTCCTTTAGGGGAAACAGGATCGGTGAATTCTGGATATCCAATATCCGGCTCCGTAGCCCAGCAATCTTCTCCTGGTCCAGGCCAGCCGGCACCACCGCCAACAATCTGGCCAAAAAGGACGCCCCAGGCAGCCCGCCAATCATGGAGATTCATGGCTGCGCCTTTTATGTGAACGGCAGCTTCGGGTATACCCAGTCTCATCCCTGCACGAAGAGCTCCATCGGCTACGACATTTCCAAACCCTTCTCGCTTGGCCATCTTGCGCAGTAAAGCCTCGGCGGCCTCTGCGTTACCCCAGGTAAGCTCAAGGCCATCCGTGTCTTCTTTGGTAATCAGCCCCCGCTCAAACGCCTCAAACGCAACGGCCATAGCGCACCCAGAGGCAGCCGTGTCAAAACCCAGCCGGTCGTTTAGATCTGTCAGGTAAAAGATGGTTCCTGACTCTGTAACTCCCACAATGGACGCGGCCCCTTCCGTGTCTTCCCCGCCTCCAGCCAGGGTGGCCACAAACCCCTTGTGCGGTCCAGACGTGATTTCCACTTTGTACTTGCAGCAAGTGGGGCATTTCCAGCAGCATACCGGGGTAATCTTATGGGAAGCCATACCACGCCCATATTCGGGAAGAATCGTTGTGGTTAGGTTCTTAGCGGTCAGAACCTGAAGAGCTTCCTTGACACCCTTATATTCGTCTCGTGGAATGCCCGCCTGGGAAAGAAAGGTGGTCACTTCACTGGTCTTGAGAGCTCCCCTCCACTCCTTTGCAGCTTCTTTCATTTTCTCTTTATCAACGACGTCTACCTTTTCTTGCCCGTTCACTTTGACCGCAATCGCCTTTAGTTTTTTTGAACCCATTACGGTCCCTACCCCTGAATGGGAGAAAGAGGCGTGGTAATCGTTTTCGATAAGTGCCCCAAAGCACAGGTTCTCACCAGCAGGTCCAATGGCAGCAACACTCGTCTTCTCTCCACCAATCTCCTTCTTGATGGCATCCTCGGTTTCGTGTGTATCCAGGCCCTTGAGCTTGCTGGCGCTTTTTAGCTTCCCGCCTTTTTCATCGATGTAGAGGTATACACTGTCTTTGGAGGCCCCCTCTATGATAATTCCATCAAATCCGGCAAATTTTAGATAAGGGCCAAAATATCCATGGGAGTGTGAACGGCCGACTGTTTTTTTAGTGCTGGCGTTGAAGGTTACAATTGTTGTATTGGTGGCTGAAGGGACGGCTGTCCCGGTTAGAGGTCCGGTTAGGATGATCAATGGGTTTTCGGGATCAAGTGGGTGTGTCCCGGGCTTGACCATCTTGTCTAGATACCATAATCCCAACGGAAAACAGCCGATATAGTTTTTGAGAACATTTTCATCAGGTAAGGGTTCATCCCATATCTTTTTTTGAGTTAAATCCACCCGCAAGATTTTTCCACAATACCCTTTACTCATATCCAGACCTCCTTCGCTTCTCTAGAAATTGACCTTCTGGGCAACGTGCATCCGGCGAGACTTCAAAGGCGTATCGCCGCTTCTGATCCTGATTTAGAAAATTATGACCTCATCACCTCCTTCAGCTGATTAATTTGGGCGTTTTCACCCCAGTTATTCCACCCTTTTGCAGGGCCTTGAAAACCCATTCCCCACCTTCCCCCCTTTCCAGTGGTTGCGAAGTAATGTATCGTTGTCATAGGTTACCGCTAGCTTCTCCTTTAAAAAATAAAAACGATTATCGACAAATATTACCTTAGGCTAACAAATAAGATTGAACCGAGGCGAAACTAAAAAATTTTAGCAATATTCATGGGAATTGTAAATGTTTTTTTGGTGGAGTTGAGACCAATGGCAACAAATTTACAGATTGACGACGCACTAATCACAAAGGCAGTCAGACTTGGCGACGTTAAGGACTGAATACAAGGCTTTTCTCTGAAAGTCCTAAACCGCACTTATTCGCTGACATTAGAAAACCCCCCTAGCAACAACATCTTAAGCCGCCCTCGGCCTTGACGCCCAAAATCAATTTCCGTATACTCGATTTCTTTTTCCTTGCCTCGGATAACCTAAAGCTCGAAAACAAGAGAGGAACCATGATTACCCTCGGCGACCTATTGGAAAGGAATGTGCGGAAGCAGCCCCATAAAAGGGCCATCACCTGTGCGGAGGAAGGGGTTACCTTAAGCTATCTAGAGCTGGAACAAAGGGTGAACAGCCTTGTGGCTGCCATGATCGCCATGGGGATGAAAAGGGGAGATCGGGTGGCTATGCTTTCGCACAATTGCCATCGCTATGCAGAGCTTTTCATGGCCCTAACCAAAGGAGGATGGGTACTAGTTCCCCTGGATCACAGATTAACCGTCAGGGAGATTTTGTATCTGATTGAGAATGCAGGGCCGAGGCTTATTGTGGCCCATCCAGAGTATCAGGAAATGGTCAAGGAACTTCAGAAAAGTCGTGGAGGGGTGGAAACAGTCCTATGGCTGGAACAGGGCCCAGCAGGGGGAGTGAATTATGAGGATCTCATTGAGAAGTATCTGGGTGAAAGAGCCGAACCAACTGTAGAAGAAAACGATCTCCTGACCCTCTATTACACAAGCGGCACCACCGGCAGGCCTAAGGGGGTGCAATACACTCACCGGAACCTCTTCTTTGCAATGATAAACATGGTCATCGACTTCAAGATTAGT
Source organism: Pseudomonadota bacterium (assembly GCA_043808585.1). Lineage (GTDB taxonomy): Bacteria > Desulfobacterota > DSM-4660 > Desulfatiglandales > Desulfatiglandaceae > CAYVMN01. The sequence goes on from JAZDES010000105.1 coordinate 52,160, forward strand.
GAGGACGACATCACCTTGAATACCTCCCCCTTTTCGCACATCGCGCCCATATGGCCGATGCTGGCCCATTTCTATGTGGGAGGCAGCAACGTGGTGATAAGGCGTTTCGACCCAGGGCTTGTGCTAAGAACGATCGAAAGGGAGAAGATCACCACATGGAACTCTGTACCTGTCATGATCCTCAGATTGTTGGAGCATCCGGATATCGGCCTCTACGACCTCAGCAGCCTGAGGTGTCTCTCCTATGGTGCAGCTCCCATGCCACTGGAGATCCTCAAGAAGGCTATTCATTTTTTTGGACCGGTCCTCTATCAGGTTTACGGCCTGACTGAGACCTATCTCCTCACAACCCTCTCCAATAAGGACCACATGGTGGATGAGTCTGATCCACGTTCCCGCCGCCTGGCCTCCTGTGGAAGGGAGTTGATCAACACCCGGGTGAGATTGGTCAACGCGGATGGAGGGGAAATTCGCCCCGGCGAGATCGGAGAGATCATCGCCCAGGGTGAAAGCGTTACCAGCGGTTACTGGAAAATGCCCGAGGAAACCCAAAGGGCCGTCCGCAACGGATGGTTTTACACCGGGGATTTGGCCACTGTTGACGAGGATGGATATATCTACATTCGAGACAGGAAGAAAGACGTTATCATTACGGGTGGTGAGAATGTCTCCCCCAGGGAAATCGAAGAGGTCCTCTATTCCCACCCCAATGTATTGGAGTGTGCAGTGATTGGAACGCCCGATGAAAAGTGGGGAGAGGCGGTCAAGGCATTTGTGGTTCTCAAAGGGGCCAAAGAGATATCGCCTGCCGAGCTGATCGAGTTTTGCAGGCAGCGGCTGGCCGGTTTCAAGACGCCAAAGTCCATTGAGTTCTTATCGTTCCTGCCGAGGACAGCCAGCGGTAAGATATTGAAAAGGGAGCTCAGGGAGAAAAAGTGGAAAGGAGGGTAAAGAGAAGGAGGCTAAGGGACTGCTTGGCAACACTTCGATCGACCGGTTGAGGGACTGGGAGCCAGGCCAATGAAGGACAGGATTTCTTGTTATTATTCGTTACTGAAAAGGAGGTCCTCATGAAGTATATCGTATCAGAAAGATCCGCCCTAATTATCCAGGATTTGCAGAACGACGTGATCATCGAGGGTGGCGCATTCGCCGATTCCGGAGCCCCCGCCCATGCAAAGAGCCAGAACATCGTCGAGAACGTCAAGAGGCTCGCGGAGACAGCCCGTTCTGTGGGCGTCCCGGTCATCCACGTCCATTATATCGTTGAAAAGGGCGCTCCTGGGTTGAAGCAGAATGCCCCCCTTTTTCAGGGCGTCAAGGGGGCAAACGCCCTTGTCCGCGGCACCTGGGGCGCCGCACCGGCAGAAGGCCTTGAGCCCAAGGAGGGCGACTTTGTTATTGAGAAGTCGAGAATGAACGGTTTTTACAACACGAACCTCGATAACCTTTTGCGCGGGCTCGGCGTTGAGACCCTTCTGATCACGGGCGCCTGGACGAATATGTCCATTGAACACACCGCGCGTCATGCTGCGGACGCGGGCTATGAGGTTGTCGTCGTCAGTGACGGTACTTCTACTGTGAATGACGAGTGGCAACATGCTGCGCTGAATTATGCCCTGACCAATGTGGCGACAGTCATGACGTGCAGCGAACTCGCTGATGCCTTGAAAAAAGGGGTCGGGCTTGTGCTCGGCGCAATCCAACCCAGGTCTCCGAAATTCTACGATCTTGTTGCTGGACTCGAGCAGGTCGCTACGGGTTTCATCTTCACCGAAGGACCGGTCTGGAACAAGGAGGGCAACTTTCTGCTCTTCAGTGACATGCCGGGGGACACGAGACGGCGTTGGAGCGAGAAAGATGGGGTCCAGGAAATCATGAAGCCAAGCAATAAGTGCAATGGCATGACCTACGATGCCGAAGGGAACCTGATCGTCTGCGAACATGTCACCAGCTCGGTTGTTCGTGAGTGCCCGGATGGGACGCGTGAGACCATCGCCTCCCATTATCAGGGCAAAGAGCTGAACGCACCGAACGATGTGGTGGGCAAAAGCGATGGCTCCGTCTATTTCAGCGATCCGACTTACGGGCGTATGCCGGTCTTTGGCCTTGAGCGTAAGCAGGATCTGGACTTCCAGGGAGTATTCCGCATTCCGCCGGACGGGGGTGACCTTCAGCTCCTCTCCGACGATTTTGACCAGCCCAATGGTCTTTGCTTCTCACCTGACGAGTCATTGCTCTATGTCAACGACTCAACCCACGCGCACATACGCGTCTTTGATGTAAAACCGGACGGGACACTCGCAAACGGTCGTCTTTTCTTTGAAAATATAGGGCGAGGGGATTTGGCCGAAGGTCTGGCCGATGGGATGAAATGCGACGAACTTGGAAACATCTACGTCACCGGTCCGGGCGGCATATGGGTGATCAGCCCTGAGGCTGAGCGTCTCGGCATTATCAGGACGCCTGAAAATGTGGGCAATCTGACCTGGGGCGGCGACGATTGGAAAACCCTTTATGTGGCCGCGTCAACGTCCATCTATCGAATCCAGTTGAGGGTGGCCGGCAACCGGTGCAGTTACATGAGGTAAGATCTTAGAGAGAAAAACCTCGACGGGTCCCTGAGCTTAAGGGGGCCGTCTTTTGATTCACCAACTGGTACGCATTATTCTAGGAGGCAACAGATTATGACCGAAGAGATAAACTACAAGGAGATTAAAGTGGTCGGTGATGGTCGCGGTACAATGCAGGGCGACTATCTGCTGAACAAAGATCGCCCCATGGACCGCATCCGCTGGCTCCTGGAATGTTTTCCCGAGTGGGGCACCTTCCTCAACCGGCAAATTGCGGGGACTAGGGTGGAGCCCGGCACCTATGCCGTCTGGTGGACGGGAGGCATGGGATTTGTCTTCAAGTCGCCGGGGGGGGGCGGTCTTTCTGGTGGACAACTATGCCGGCCCCTCTCACTACACCGAATATGAATATTGCGGTGTCTGCCGAACCAGCGGTTCACCCACCATTGATTGGATGCGATTAAACCCTCAGGTCATTGACCCATGGGGCTTTGAGACCCTTGACGCCGTATTTTGCAGCCACCAGCACGCCGACCATACGGACATCTATACCCTTAAGGCTGCTGCCCAAACCAGTGACTGCCCGTTTATTGGCCCGCTTTCGGCCGTGGAACGTATGCGTAACTTCCAAGTGCCGGAGGATCGCATCAAACTGGTGAGACCGGGCGACAGCATCAACATCAAAGACGTCGAAATCGAGATGTTGCCCAACTACGACCGTATCGCCACCATGACCGGTGGCCCCGGTATCAAGGTTACGCCCGGCGTGCGTCGCCCCTTTGAAGATGTGGCTGTCACCTTTCTCTTCAAAGTGGAGGGAGTGAACTTTTGCCACCTGGGCGGTACCCTCTACCACAATGCCTACCGCACCTTCAAAGACAAGTGGGACATTGACGTCATCACCTTTAATATCGGCAAGAACGCACCGGGCGCCACCGACAAGATGACGCCATACGACGCGGTGCGCCTGGGGGAGACCATGGGGGTCAAGGTCCTATTCCCCATGCACTGGGACAACTGGGGCAATACCCAGGTTGACCCAGAGGAGGTACGCTGGATAGCGGAACGTTACACGCCAGAGGTTAAGGTTGTCATCCCCCAGTGGGGCATCAAGTGGGTCTACCCCACCGACCAGGACGTAAAGCGCCTGAAATATCCTGACTGGCGGGAGAGGTACCGGCCCGAGTATTCGTGGGAATATGGTGAACCGGCCCGCAAGGCCGCTAAGGAGCGTGGAGAAATATTCCCATATGGATAGATTGCACAGTTCAAAATGAAGAAAGGGGATGATAGGCCCTACCATAGATGTGGCGGATCAAAGATGATTTCTTCAGCATACTTCGCAGCTGTCTTGATCCGCCACGGTCAGACTAAGGGAATTTGAATTCCTTGTCGAGGC
>JAZDES010000106.1:0-13985 GCA_043808585.1 Pseudomonadota bacterium
GCTGGGCATGGTCAATGAGGCTGTAATTAAGGCCATGGGTGCATTCGGCGGTGGGATCGCAAGCACGGGCCGGGTCTGTGGTGCCCTGCTGGGAGGGGTAGCCCTGATTTCAAGTATTTACAGCCGCGGCAACCTTGAGGAAAAGGAAGACCCTCGCATGTGGCGTCTGAGTTACAAGTTATCCAAAATATTTGAGGGCCTTACCGAACCTTACGGCAGTATCAACTGTAAGGACATTGCGAGGGTAGACTGGAGGGATAAGGAGGCCTCAAAGGGCTTTTACAAGAATCCGGACAGTCGCCGCAACCTGTGTGTCCAGCTGGTAGGGGATCTGGCTTACGCCCTGGGAGAGCTCCTTGACAAAGAAACCCGGGGAGCCACCTGAGTTACCCCCTCAAAACTCCTGCCTAATTCGATACCATATTTCCGCAAATGTATAGAAGGCGACGCTGGTGCAGGAAGTGCATAATTCTTGATTCGAAATTAGATTTGAGTTTCTGAACCTACTTTAAAACGGCCATCAACTTTGGATACCAACGCTTTCTCTTAGGATCAATAGCTCTTGGAGCAGCAGGTCTTGTGGAACTCTATGCTCAGGCCAATCTCCTTGGCCTTTTGCAGGGTTTCCTCAGCCGGCATGGCAATCCTGTTTATCCCCCCTGCGAGGGCCAGGGTGTCGGTCTCGACGCGATGCCCGCCCGAGGGTCGAGCGCAGCTGAGGGCAAGCGGTACTTGGGGTATCCTGAGTCTGGCGGCGGCAACAAACCGGCCTACGGTCTCCGGCTCCGGTGACTGGACTCCCTCCATGGGCGTACCCTTCAGCGGATTGAGTACAACCACTACCAGGGTGGAGACAGGGTATCGGGCGACCATCTCAAGGGCATGCATTTCCCCATTTATGCGACCATAATGGAGCCCTACCACTATGTGCGGGATCAGGGGAATCCCGGCTGCTGCCAGGGCCTCCAGGGAGGATTCCATGGCCCTGAGGCCGTCGGGCAGATGATACACGTCCCGCATGGTCTCTTCTGACCCGACAACGTCTACCAGCAATTCATCTATGCCCGAATCTCTGAGGACGATCGCTCTTTCTAGATCAACAATCCCCGTGTGGACAGATATCTTGAGGCGGGTGTTCTTTTTGATCCACTGGATGGGTTCCAAGAACCTCCGCCACGGAAGAAACCCCTGCCTGTCCGATCCCCCGCTGAGAAGCACGCCCAGATTGCCTTGCTGATCCAGCCGCTTGCAGATCTCCTGCAAGGCCAAGGGTTCAGTGGCCGGCACCATCCCCTCGAGGATCTTTCGATGGCAGTGGTCACAATTGAGTGCACAGCTTGTTCCAGTAATGGAAATGGCAGGGTATCGTCCCCTCTCTCCCATATAGACCATCTGGCCGGGTATAAAGAACTGAATTTGTCTCCCGTGAATACTCCAGGAGAGCTTTCGGGCCTTATCGAGGAGTTCCTCAAGGTCCCAGGACATCACTTGCTCCCATGAGTAGGCGGTCTCAGGGTTCATGGTAATACTCCCTGCATGCCACCCAGGACCTGCGCAGGAGTCCGGCCAAATCGCCGCTCTCCCATTCCACCTCCATCTCAACTCGCCTCCTTGCCGCCTTCTCCAGCATGGGCCCGAATGTACCCTCCCACTCATGAAGATAACCCTTCAAGGCCTTGCTATCCCCGCCCGCGAAGGCCGCGGCTGCCCTGCCCGCCATTTGGCCACAGATCACGGCCTGGGGGATTCCACCCCCGGTAATGGCATGGGTCTGGCCCGCCGCATCCCCCACCAATATTATGCGGGCCTCTTCATCTATAGACGGGAGAGGCCCTCCGGCAGGAATGCGGCCGGCGGTCATTCCAACCACCCCGCCGATTCTATCCCCCAGCCTTTCCTTAAATGATGCGAGGGCCTGTTTGAGCTTCCCCCCTAAGGCCGCCTGTATCCCAACCCCGACATTGGCCTTTTCCCCCTTCGGGAACAGCCAGGCATATCCTCCGGGATATTCCCTGCCCAGATAGACTTCGGTTTCAGAGGCGGGTTGTTTTAGCACAACCGTATGTTGTAAGGCGGATAAGACCCTCCTGTTCTTCTGACCCACCCACGAGCCGACAATGGAATCCGGACCGTCAGCCCCTATGATGACGGATGTCTTAAACTCCTCCGTGCCGGAAGGTCCCCGGACCCTGGCAATTTCTCTCTCCCTGGAAATGGCCCTCGTCCCTGTAAGGATCCTGGCCCCTGCCCTTCGCGCATCCATAGCCAGTGCCTGGTCAAACCTTGCCCGGTTAAGGATAAACCCGGGGGCCGATTTTCTGATCTCTCCGCCATCGGGCATGAATGTTATCATTCCCAGGATCTCCTGGGCGATCGCCTCTGATGGGATTTTCACCGTCTGCGCCAACAGGCGAGGAACATACTCGGCGCACCTGACCGGCTCACCGATCCGTCTCTTTCTCTCTATTACCAATACAGCCGCCCCCTCCTCTGCTGCCGCTCGGGCTGCAGAGGAGCCTGCCGGACCGGCGCCCACGATCAGTACGTCGAAATAATTTCCATTCCTCATCTCACACCGGCGATAACCTTTTCAAGAACATCAAGCTTGAGCTGGGTCTCGCCTTCAAATCTCCCCTCTTTGGCCTCCCGTTCCTGGTCCAGGTCATAACAGTTGGTGCTATCAATCTCTATCAATAATCCGGCCATCCCGGCCTTCTCAAAGTCCTCGCGATGTTTTACAAAAAAGGGGTCACAGCAGCATCCCAGATACCCTTTGACCCCCCTCCTCTTCATTTCGGTGAGGGTTGCCTGCAGGTCTTCGAAATCAACAATTGTAATCGGCTCCATGTTGTGGTTGCGAGCCAGTTCATATGCCACCCCAACTGTGCAGCCTCCACAGGAGATGCAGTCCTTATCATAACGGAATTCACAATTAGCGAGCTTTGCACAGTATGGCAGAAGGACCACGCTGGCCTCCGGCAGGTGTTCGATTGCGTCATTCACCATGTGGATATAATTGGCCTCTTTCACACTCAGTCCCAGGGTTTTAAGATCCCGTTTCCGGAGGGCTTCATTTATGGCGCTTATAAAATCATCAGGGCCAACTCCCGGCATCACAGGCCTTGCCTCCCTGAAAAACGATCTGACGGTCTCTTCTATCTTATTGCATCTGCAGTTTTTTAGTCTGGCCTCTAAATCCAGGACCGCCCTCTTGGGATACGCGAAGAAGTCACCGGTTATCAGGATCGTCTTTATGCACTCCCTCAGATCGTCAATCAGGAGAGATAGGCGAATTAGCCCTCCGGGGGCCTTGTATACCGAATTGAGAAGACGGTCATCTCGAATTGAGCGTCGAACCTTGCGAACCCAGTTCTCTGAGTAGAATCTTTTCAGGTTTCCCTGTAGATAGTCACTCTCCCATCCGGTGAGCTCTCCAGCCAAAAAATCCACCCCAAAGGTCTTGGAAAATCCGCTCAAAATCGCATCCTTGACCTTGCTCATGGGCGGAACTTCCCCCAGCTCCCACTTGAGGCAGGTCATCCGTTCTCTTAGGGAGTCGATCTCTTTGTCTCTTAATTTTTCTGTAGGTATCCGGAGGGCACGCAGCATCGTCTCGATATCCAGATCTATTAGCAGGGTACCCTGAAACAGGAAGGCATCGTGGGCCTCGGTACCGCCGGTCCCTGAGATCTTCCGCCCCTCCACCTCAATGTCATTAACCGGTCTGAAGGAGGCCTTCACTCCCAGGGAGAGGAGGCCTTCGATGGCACCATCACAGAGGATTCGGTAGAGGGTGAAGACATCGCGTGATGCAAGATCCTTGCCCGCTATAAGCTCCCAGCCCAAGGTGTCTTCCCCGAAATAGATAGCACCTCCTCCGGTTATGCGACGGTTAACGTGAATCCCCATCTGGCGGCAGTAGTCTTCGCGGATCTCTTGCTCGAGACTCTGGTGAAAACCCACTAGGCAACAATGGGGTCTAAATTGCAGAAACCTGAATGTATTGGGAACAACCCCTCTTGCCCGTGCCTCAAGGATCGCCTCATCCAGGCACATGTTTTCTGCCGCAGTCCTCTTACCCGTATCTAGCAAGCGCCAAGTCTGCACGGTCCTTCTCACTGCGAGATTTCTATTCCAATCTGATTGGTGATGATCTCTATGTCTTGTGGATTTGGAGGGAAAGGATAGTTTCGGAGCAGGCCTTGCATGGCCTGGGCGGGGGTCTCGTTGGCATAAGGTCTGTTACAGCCAGGACAACCTGTGGTCATAAAGGCCGCGCCTCCACGGACGATCTCTGAAAGTTCTCTCTTCTGCAGACCGAAACTCACCAGTTTTCCGTAGTCAAACCTCATCTCTTCAAAACGTGATTTCCTGCTGTCGATAAAATATCTTGCCAGTTGAACCCTTCGGTATTGCTCCATGGGGGGCTGAGAGCGGTTCTCCATTGCTGATCCCTTTTCCGGGAAGAAGGAGAACAAATGTACTCGTGCCCCTGTATCATAACATTCTTGGACAAACCCGACTGCCTCTTCCTCGGTCTCCCCCAGGCCGATGATCAGGTGGACTCCCACAGAATTATGTCCATTTCCAAAGATCTCGACTGCCTCCCTGATACCGCTTATATAGCGGTCCCATTTATGTGGGCTTCCAGCCCCCTTCCCGCGTAATCTCTCAAAGAGCTCCGGTGTGGAAGTATCCACGGCTATGGTGACATTCTCCGCTCCGGCAGCCCTAATGCCCTCCAGATCTCTTTTCGTGAATACGGTAGGGGTAATAAGGGTAGAGACCTTGAGCCCTGTGCCGGCCTTGACCTCTCGTACCATCTCCACCAGATCCCCTGGGGCCTGTGGAGTGGTGAGGGCGGAGACGCATACCCTTTGGATAAAGCTGTCCCTTTGGGCGGCCTTTCTTGTTGCCAGGACAACCTCCCCCAGGGGGTATGAGGGCCACTCCACCCGAATAAGGCTCTTGCAGTCAGGACTATCCGACACCTCAGCGGCCTGACCACAATAGAGACAGTTGGCCTTGCACCCACTGTCATATTCCATAAGCAGGTTGATGCATCCGAGTCGCGCATTTCTATAGAACCAGCCAGGCCTGAGGCCAATGGTAATTGCGGCCGCCATGCTCAATCTTACTGTCTTAGGTGATGCCATATTATTGCTCTTCACACGCCCTAATATACTCGAGATATTCCCCGGACGAGATCGTTTTATTTGAACCGGTCTCACTCTCCAGATGAACTTTCACAAACCATCCGTCTGCAAATGGGGCCTTATTGACCAGATCAGGGTTCCTTATCACCTGATCATTTACTTCCATCACCCTGCCGTTTATGGGTGAATAAAGCCTGTCAACCCACTTGCTGGTCTCAATGGTACCAAAGTCCTGATCCACTTCCAGGGTCGTACCGCTCGGGGAAAGTTCAACGTGGTTCACATCCCCTGCGTTTCTCTGAATGTAGTCGGTCCAGCCCAAGGTACAGATACTATCTTCCGTCTTCACCCACAGGTGTTTTCGGGTATATCTCAGATACTCTGGAATATCCACTTCTCCAAATCGCATCTACATTAACCTCTCCACCATCGCCCTAAAGTTGTGCAGATTCGCCACGCCCCAGGGCAAGGAATTATGATCCTGTTCCTACCACCAACAAACGACCTTGTCGTGTTCGAAGACCTGCTTGACCAGTTCGTCATAATCCACGTCTCCTGTATGCAGCTCAAATTGCTGTACTTCATTGCCTTCATACGTAGGTTCCATGAGCCTTTTTATGACTTCATCCGGCTCTGATTTTAATACATGTAATATCTTCATTTGGACCTCCCCTAAAATGGAATGACCAGATCATACTCGGAAAGTTTCTTGGCCATATCATCCAAAGACATATACTCAAATAGATCCCATTTCTCCACATTAGCCTGGGTGTCTGTATAGTGACGGCCCTCCAGTTCTTCCTTAAGAAATTCCAGATTTTCTTTGTAGCCCTCCACCCTATCCTCGGGCATCTTTACCTCACCTATGACGAACATATCCGTTTCGATCATTTCAAGACCGAGGCCCAGGCTGGACCTCAGCCCCTCCCACTGGTTGTTCACATCCCTGATGACTACGGCTACCCTGTTAGGTTCCATCTCTTCCCCTCCGCTATAGGACCAGGTAACGGTCGCATTTTCCGATAAGTGAAACATGTCTTGACTGTGTGGCCAGTCCCTTCTCACCCATCCCTGCCGGTATGGGCCTGCCTTTCAGTCCCAGCTCTTCCCATCGCACGTTGCACAGTGTCATCTCTTCAGGAGCGAGATCCGCGAGCTCCTGATACTTGGGCTCCTGTGTCATCAGTACCCCGTTGTGAGTGAAGAAGATGACAAGCTCCTTACCTGCCTTCTTTGCGGCCTTGACAACGCCGATGACATGATCAAGGTGCTTGTTTGTAGGGACAAAGATGCCCAATTTTTCCTTTTCAGCCATATGAAACACCCCCTATTCAGTTCTTTTCTCCCATGATCGCCCGCACCACATCTTCGGGCCTGATTCCCGCAGATCGTATGCCTCTGGAAACATAGAAGGACTCAATGGTTTTTAACAATGGACCGGCATCAACCGGTTGTCCGATAAGGTGGCCTTCCAGGCCTTTGAGATCGTGCTGGGATTGAAATGGGAACCCACACAACACCACGATGTCATCTATGGTATCACCCTTCAATCTGCAGATGACCCTTATCGGACCTCCAGCTGATCTGTATGTCGACTCAATTACCTTTACATCGGTTGTTATCTTGACCCACTCGTTCACCTTTCCACCCTTCTCATGGAGCCAGTCAGGATCAATGAACTTATTGTCCATGGTCGCCAGCATCCGTTGTTCATCAGGTGTCAGACCGCCTTTTTGAAGAGAGATGCCCAGCACCTCACGGAATTCAGTGATCAAGGTCTCTTTTACCTTTTCCCTATCTGGAACATAGCCCAGCTCCGCGCGCAACGTGGTCACATAAGCTCGCATACTTTCGTAGACCTTGTCTCTGAGATCTTCGGACTGAACTCGAAGTACCCGCGACATCTCCTCGTAGTCGAAATCAAACATGATGTTTCCGACCACAACCGAGGCGTTCCCTATTCTTCCGGCGCCAGTCCCACATATCTTTTTTTCACCCACCTGGATGTCATTGGCCGGGCGGTAGCGGGCGTCCAGCCCCAGGCTGCGATAGGTGTTCACCGCAGGTCTTAGGAACAGCTCATAAAGGTCATCAACCCTTATTGGGACGCTGCCTCCGGGAAACACGCACTGAAAGAACAGCTGGTCTTGATCAAGATATACCGCGCCTCCCCCCACCTCCCTTCTCAGGACAGGAAACCCTCTCTGACGGCAGTACTCAATATCTATCTCCTCTTCCAGTACCTGATGATAACCGATGCAAACGTAGGGTTCTCCTGGATTCAAGATGATGATCGTGCCGTGGGATGCCTCATCAATACAATAGGCCACGGCGTGGTAAATGCTCTGAGAGTGCAGGTAAGACACATGACCCAAATCAAGCAATCTGATCATCACGCCGCCGCCAAACAATCCCGAACGTCTCAAACAAAATTTGCCACTTTGTTCTCAATAACAAGCTCCACAAGCCTGTCATAATCGATAATTTCAGCCTTGTCCTTTAAGCGATCCCCCATTCCACGCCTCTTGACATCGTCGTCAATGGCGTAGATCTTCTTGTCCTGAACCGCCTTAGTATCCAGATAGACACCGTCCTTGATCAACACTACTATAGCATCGGGATCCATCTGGGCATACTGAAGTCCCACTGGTCCCAGCATTTTGTCTCCGCATAGATAGAGCATATGATTCCCTCCTAAAAGTCCATGTTGAAATCATTCTCATTAAATAGGTCAAATGCCTCTTGTCTTGAGATCACAGTAATGTCAGGGGCCAATTCGGCCTCTGTTATCCCCCTTTCCTTTAGATCCTCTCTGACAGCGCATAGCCTTGTTCCCATGCCCTTGAAAGACTCGAAATAGGCAAGGGCATCAGTTCTGTCCACTTCCTTTAGACAATAAAAAACCCCGTCCGACTGGAAGAGAACCGTTGGGATATTTTCATCGATGCCGGCACTTACACCAACTCCCGCCCGCAGGCCCTCTGTATAGAATACGGTCCCAAAGGGCGCCCTGCATATATTTATTAAGACCTTTTTCTCTGCCATATACTCCTCCTTTAACTAATTGAGCTCGTGAGGTCCAATCAAAGGGTTATGAATGCATCTGCCTCACTGATCATGTCCGCCAGATCCGGTAATCCGCCGACGCGAACCCCCTTAATAAACTCTTTGCCCCCTTCCAGGCCCCTGGCATTTACGCAAATCCCGCAGGCTATGATTCTGGCCCCCTTATCCAACAGCCTTTTCATTCGCTCTATCGGGAGAGGGACATCCGCCGGAAACTTCTGATGTTTTATGGCGTTATACACCGCATCGATATACCAGAACGCCTCGACCTCGTGTCCTTTGTCGAGGGCGGCCTCTGCCAGACGAGCAAAGATCTCGTAATTCTCTGTCTGCCAGGGCGATTCTGTTAACAACAGAGCTATTCTTGCCATAACGCATTACCTCCATTTCTATGTTCTATCCAGGGCGTTATTTTTTTTCGAATGTCCCCTTGGCCTCATATTCTGCATACTGCTCTTCAAGCCACTTCTGAATATCCCCAGCGCCGCCTACGAGGCCCTTCAAATCTCCTTCCAAATTAGATGCCTCTATATAAACGAAGAATCCTTCGCCGAAGGGGTCTGTATTGACCAGAGTGGGGGAATCAATTATCTTCCTGTTCACCTCCACAATCTGACCTTCCACAGGGGCCCTCAGAGGCCCTATGTACTTACCTGCCTCAATGGATCCAAAAGGCTTTAATTTCTTTACCGGAGATCCTGCAGGTTTCAATTTTACATATTGTGTGTTGCCGCCGGTAGCCGCAACCGCAAAGGCATCCAGACCTACTTTAACCCGGTTCCCCCCTTCAACTTTTACCCATATATGTTCTTTGGGTTCGTAATAGAGATCATCCGGCAAAATAATACCTTTGAATTCTGCCATAGCTCATTATCCTCCATATCATTAATCAGTCTTTTCAATAATAAATCTCCACTTGCCGGCCTCCACCTCTGAGACCTGATACGGATATTTCTTCTTCTTGAGGAAATTGGGAATGGATTCTTCGGCAGCTGGTTGGTAGTCTACAATCACCTCCAGAAACTGTCCCTTCCCCAGGGGTTTCAAGGCATCTCGTGCGCCCATGACCGTATAGGGGCATGTCTTCCCACTGAGATCCGCTGTGACATCGGGTTTGGCATCCTCCAAAGTCATAATCTTAACACCTCCCTTCTATAGGATTTATGATTGACGATTGTTGCCCGCCCTTGTGCGGTATTCCCTGAGCATGGCCATAGTCTTGTTGGCTCTCCATGTCCTGTCTTTGAGCACCGCATTTGGGCTAGCCAGGACTGGGCCAGGGATTGACGATTGAAAACCAGCTGAAAACGAAAGATATCGCTGGGTACAAGAGCAAGAATTTTTATCAAAACTATATTAGAGAATCCGAGTTACCGTTAATGATTACATTCTAATACCGCCTAGAATAGTTCGTTTTCACCTCCTTTCTATAAGGGTTTTAACTTCGGAGCTATATTCATGGCCCGCCATACCAGCTGTATGACATCCAAGACCTCTACCTCGGCATTGAGCACTCTTATGCCACTTGTCAAAGTGCGGACGCACTGCTGGCAGGCAGTAGTGCAGATGGCTGCCCCGGAATCACGGATCTGCCCCGCCCTTCTTAGGCCCACCTTGGCTGTCAGTTCATTGTCGTACATCTCGACATCTCCCCCGCCGCCGCAGCAAAGGGATTTTCTGCCACTCTCAGAGAGTTCAATGAACCTAAGCCCGGGTATGCTTCTTATCACCTCTCGAGGAGCGGCGTACACCCCGGAGCTGCGACCTAAGTCACACGGATCATGGTAAGTAACGGTTCCGGTCAGATGTCCGCCTAGTTTGATCTTTCCAGTACGGATCAACTCCTCCAGGAACTGGGTGGCGTGCATAAGCCTTATGTTTCCCACGTCTGCGGCGTACTCGTGGGACCAGGTGTGAAGGCAACTGGGGCAAGAAAACACCATGGTCGTTGCGCCTGTTTCTCGTATGGCATTGATATTATGCTCCTTGAGCTCATCCACCCCGTCTTTTATGCCAGCCGAGAGCAGGGGAAACCCGCAGCACCATTCCTTTTCCCCCAGAATAGTAAAGTCCACACCGGCCCTGGTTAGGATCTGACAGAATTCTTCCGGAATCTTCTGGACCGCCGGTGAGAAAGAGGAAACGCAACCGGTAAAGTAGACTACCTCGGCCTCTTCTCTCATAAACAGATCTTCCGGGGGGTCATCCATGAATTCAACCCACATGGCCCGTTCTTCATTGTCATAATCCAATGGATTATGTTGATTGCCCACCGCCTCTTTTACTATCTGAAGGATTGGTGGATGGAACCCTTTTCCCGCCAGATGCCCTCTCATATCCTTCCAGAGATCCCTGAGGCCTATATTGACAGGGCAGACCTCCTTGCACCTGCCACACAGGGTACATCGATAAGTGCCCTTCCAGATCTCCCCCAGTTCGGAGGGACTGATCTCCTTCTTGGCCATAATGGATTTCAATGATTCAATCCGTTCCGAGGGAAGGAGATTTCGGTTATCGACCGCATCAATGGATGCCACAACAGAACACCACAGGCTGCATGTCTTGCAACGGGTACATGCATCCAGTTCCATAACCTCTTTGGTAACCACGTTGGCCGGGTCTGATTTGCCTTTTTCCATGACCGCATTGACGAGAAGACTTAACGGGCTGGCAATGATATGAAACATCTTGCTAAATGGGAGATAGGCCAGACCGATGAAGCATGCCAGGAAATGAACATACCACAGGATTAGCGGAAGGCGAGCCTGATCCAGCCTCAATGCAGCAGGCTTGATCGCCTTTGCTACCCCGTAGCTCATAAAGGCCCACTCAGACCGGGAATGGCAGGCAGCGCAACTCATTTCGTGAAGTTCCTTACCCTGGGCAAGGGCCTTTTCTTCAAATGGACCCTTCACAACGGGTGAGACGACACCATACTTGCTTACCCAGTAGCTCTCCAGCGATCTTAGTTTTTCTTTGTCGTCAGAATCGGCATACTCCTTTACCATATCCTTATAGCTTGAGTGGGAGACGATCTTTGTACCTTCCAAAAAGATCCCGCTCAGCATAATAACGGCCAGGATAACTATCGAGTAGATATCCATACTGTTGGTAAATAGGTGGGGAACTTTCAAGATGCATCGCCGGTACAACGAGACGACCAATCCGACAATCACCAGTAGACCGAACAGGTTTCTAAGGAACAAAAAGGGGTTGAGGGTAGAATAATACTCAGCAAAAATATTGGCTGTTAGTACTTTCTCCAGGGCATGCATAAGGAGCAACAACATAAACCCGCCATACACGGCCATGTGCATGAACCATCGGAGGCGGCTTTCTCTTAGTATCCTCACCTGAAGGAGTACATCGAGAAAAAAGGTCTTGAGGAGGGTAATGATCCTGGCACTGAATATGCTCAAAAGACCTCCCTTGGCAGCAGCGCGAAGCCGTGTCAAGGGGCCTAGCTTCGGGATATCCGTATCCAGGCTATAGCGGAACCAGATGGATATCTTATAGATCAAACCCAAACCAAAGACCAGCAGGGCAATAACCAGGCATATATTAAAGAACATAACAGGTTCTACCTTTCAGTGCTCACGGGAGTATTGTCCCTGCGACTCATTCTGTAAGAAATGCTGGTCCTAACTTCAGAACAAAGAGCGGAAGACCTCACATGATCGACACATCTTCATCTTTTCTCTCCAGCCCTTCTGAACCGTTCCTTCACAAATTGTGCCATTTATGAACCAGCACAGATGCCCCACGTGAAACTCCCAGGCAGGGCATTTCGATCTTTGCCCGGCAGGGCATTTTTTTATAGTCCAGCAATGTTTCGGGGCCAATTTCCCTTGCCCGCTCATGAAGGCCAGGAAGAGTAGCTGCCGCTCGGCATGGGTCGGGATGGATCTCCATCCCTGCTCGTAGCTATGAATGGCCTTAACTGAAGTTCCGAGCAATTGGGCCATCTGGCTCTGTGTTTTTTTCAATTTCTTGCGGAATAATATAAATTCTTCCCTCTCCATAGGGATCCGGACTCCTCCATTTTTCCGCATAACATCTTAAACCTAAACTGATCGGTTCTAGGTTCACGGTTCAAGGTTCAAGGGTTATAACATATTGACATTACTTAACGTTACAGTCCAATGCCGGGCTTAGTCTCTTTCACCCATTGGGTGAAAATTATTTGACGCCTCTATGGAGGCGTAAGTCTTTTGGATTGAGCCTGTTAGGGCTCATCAACCCAGAACCTTGAACGTTGAACCGCTTAACCCAGGTTAAAATAATGCGGATATAGCAAAACAGTTAAAATTTTCGAGCTGAGAAACGGAATGTCCAGGCAACTACTGCCACATTGTAATATGTCTGTCAATAAAAAACCAGATTTCTTGTCTAACCGGAAAAACCCGCAAAATCAAGCTATGAACCCTGTTGCCCTGGCAAAAGCCAGGCCCCATAACTATCTGAAAAGACTGGATTCAGGCTTTTTACGAGCCCATCAAGTTTGATGGACTCGTAAAAAGTCTCCTAGACCGTCACTCCCGGGGGGCCTGTCCTCGCGAAGGCGGGGAGCGGGAGTCCAGTCCCACCAGGCGGGATTCCTGGGTTCCCGCTTTCGCGGGAATTACAAAAAGTGGCTGTTAATGGGTTTTTACGAATTCATCAAGTTTCAATTGCAGGGAAATGGCTCTCTTACGAACTTCTATGAGATGTCAGATGAGGAAACAGACGTCAGCTAAAAGGTGCCAAGTCTTTTGGAGGAGACTTAGTGGTCAATTCCGGGGCAGATGGGTCCACGTGGACTATGACCTGGCTCAGTTCCTCAAACTCCCCGACAAGGCACTTTTCCACATCTTTTGCAATTCGGTGCCCCTGTCTTACCGTGAGTTCGCCATCAATTACCACGTGAAGCTCCATTTGAAAGAGACCTCCCGAGGTCCTTACCCTTAAGTCGTGGAGGTCGATGACCCCTTCAATGCTGCGGGCACAGAATAAGATCCGGTCCAGAACCTTCGGGCGGGGGGCCGAATCCGTGAACTCACGGACAGAGGCCCAGAGGACCTCAAGCCCCACCTTGGCTATGAGAAAAGCAACCACCAGGGCGGCGTAGGCATCCAATATATGCCAGGCAGGCCGGATCTGGGCCCCCCCCACTCCTATAAAAACCGCTACAGAGGAAAGGGCATCAGAACGATGATGCCAGGCATTGGCCACAATGGCACCACTTCTTAAACGCCGGCCAACGCGAATGGTATAGCGATAAAGAATCTCCTTGAAAATGATAGAGAGGCCCGCCGCCCCCAGCGCCACCCAGGTGGGGTGATGCTCTGTGTGGTGGTAGATATTAAGACCAGATTCTACGCCAAAATAGATCGCTACTCCCAGCAATGTCAGACCGATTACCGCCGAGGAAAGGGTCTCAAATCGCCCATGGCCGAAGGGATGCCCTTCATCAGCTGCCTTACCGCTTACCCTCAGGCCGATCAGGACCACTGCGTCGGTCACAAGGTCGGAGAGGGAATGAACAGCGTCTACCACTAGTGCCTGGCTTCGGCCAAAGTAACCTGCAACGAGTTTGAGAGCGATCAAAAACACGTTGACCACGGCTCCTATCAAAGTGACCTTCCGGCCATCTTTGTTCCGTATCACAGCCAAATCTTCCTCTTATCCGCTCTTACGGAAAACGGTTCTGTTGTGCATCGGACATTGCGGAGTATCTCAATGGCCGAGGCTGTTGTTTTTGGATTCTGCCCTTGGGCAAAAGAT
>JAZDES010000107.1:0-11872 GCA_043808585.1 Pseudomonadota bacterium
TGCAGCCGAAGGCCGTCGCGTATACTAATTTAGCGTCTCGGAAATGCAGCGTTTTAACGAGTTTGGAAGAAATAACCTGGGACTTATGGAGTGGTGCTCTAAGTTATTAAAAACTTATGAAATGCCATTTCATGGAATGGAACGAAGAGGAGTGATTTGTAAAGATGGAGAAGGGAAACAAGTTGTCGGTCGTATCAATCGTTAAGCTTCAAAACGGGAATGTGGAGGGGGCGGTCAGAAAGGCCGTTTCCTTGACTGGCAGTTTTGAAAGCGTGGCGTGGGAAGGCGCCAAGGTTCTGATCAAACCCAATACGGTGCTCCCCGTAAAGACAGGGACAGGAATCGTCACGGATGTAAGAGTCGTAGAAGCCGTCACAAGATTGGTCCTGGAAAAAAATCCAAAAAAGGTCGTCATTGGCGAAGGCTCTTCTGTTGGTTATGATTTTCGAGAAACCTGGAACTCCATGCGGTGTATGGAAATAGCTGGCGTGACGGAAGTCGCTAGAAGATTTGGCGTGGAGGTGGTGGATCTCAATCGTGACGAGCAAGTCGAGGTGAGCGTACCCGATGCCTTTGTAATGGAGAATTTCGCCATTGCCAAGACCGCTTTGGAGGCGGATGTGATCATCTGCCTGCCCGTGATCAAAACTCATATTCGCACGGGAATCACGTGCGGACTTAAGAACATGAAAGGGGTTCTGCCGGGTAACGAGAAAAAACGCACTCACAAGTTGGGATTGGATCGGGGGATCGTCGATTTAAACCGGGTTACAAAGCCGACGTTCACCATCGTAGATGGGATTGTCGGTGTTCAGGGTGCATGGGGCTCCCAGGCCGAGGCGGCCGATAGGGTTCCTTTGAACTTGATTTTTGCAGGAAGCGACGTTGTTGCGGTTGACACCGTCTGTGCAACCACCGCAGGATTTGATGTACGGGAGATTTTGCATGTTCAACTGGCTGGCGAAGCAAATCTTGGTATCTGCAACATGGATCTCATAGAAGTACGCGGGGAAACGTTAGACGATGTTAAACGGCCATTCATCCCATTTCTGCAGGCAGCAAAGGATCTATATGGTGGTGCAAAGGTCATCGAGAAGGACTCCTGCACCGGCTGCATGGGAGAAAGTGTGAGCACATTCATCTACCTCAATAGAGCGGGATTCCACGAAAGATTGCCCGATTTGACGCTTATCATGGGAACACCCGAGGAAATACCTCCCTTAAAAGAAAAACCTGTTATCCTGGGTCGCTGCGCCAAGGCCTATCGCCATCTGGGTGTATTTGTCCCAGGGTGCCCACCGCATGGATTGAAGATCACCGATGCGGTATGCCAGGCCTTGGAGATTGATCAGGATATCGTACATCGTGCCATTGCCGAGTTACACAGTTTTAGTGCGGATTATTAGTCAGGGCTCAGGGGTGTTGGCTAAAAAATTTATCATAAGGAGCACGTAGACCTTGCGCAAGACAGCTGGTCATGGTCTGTTGGAAATGTTGATCGCCCATGGGGCGGAGTATGTCTTTGGCAATCCAGGCACCACTGAACTTCCCATTATGGACGGGCTGCAGGATTTTCCCCAATTGAAGTACATCCTCGCCCTCCAGGAGGGCTCGGCCGTTGCCATGGCGGACGGCTATGCAAGGGCGAAGGGTAAACCGAGCTTTGTGACCCTCCACGTTGCAGGGGGATTAGCAAACGGCATTTCCATGCTCTACAATGCCTACCGGGGCGGCACGCCTTTGATACTCACAGCAGGCCAAACGGACACCCGCATACTCATCGAAGAGCCGCTCCTCTCGGGAGACCTTGTGGGCATGTGCCGCCTTTATAGCAAATGGAGCTGGGAGGTGCGCCACGCTGCTGATGTGCCCGTTGCCATACGCCGTGCCTTCCGCACCGCATCCACACCGCCGACCGGTCCGGTATTTCTTTCTCTCCCGTGGAACGTCCTCGATGAGGAGGCCGAGCTGGATTTGACGCCTGCCTCTCCGGTCTACGCCCGCATCCGCCCGGATGAAGAGGCCCTGGAGAGGGCGGCCAATATGCTGGCCGGCGGAGAAAATTTGTTGATGCTCGTTGGAGACCGCGTAGCCCAGAGCGGGGCGGTCATGGAAGCCGTGAAGGTGGCCGAGATGCTCGGTGCGCGAGTGACTGCGGCGATCTATTCTGAGGTCAATTTTCCCACAGATCATCCGCAGTTTTGGGGTCTCCTGAACCTGCACAGTCCAACGACGGCCGAAACCCTTGGCCAGCACGACGTCATCCTGGCCGTTGGATGCAATATTTTCAGCCGTTTTCTCTATCTCCCTCCGTTCCTAACAGGGAAAAGCAAGGTAATTCATCTGGATGTGAGTGCCCAGGAAATCGAGAAAAACCATCCGGTTGAAGTCGGGTTATGGGGGGACATAAAGACCGGCCTCTCGGCCCTATCTGAGGCTATGGAGCAGGTGATGTCCGAATCGCAGCGGGCGGCGGCCAGGATTAGGGCATCCAGTCTGGCCGAAGCCAGGGCCCAGAATCAGGCCTCCTACCTGGAGGAGGCACGTCAGACGTGGGACCGCCAACCCATGGATCCGGCCCGCCTTTTTCTTGAAATGAAGGAGGTGCTGCCCAAAAACACCATCGTCGTCAGCGAGGCCATCACCTCCACCCTGCCTCTGTTCAGGGCTATGACGTTCGATGAACCGGGCAGCTTCTTCAGCCTGAGAGGCGGCGCCCTCGGCTGGGCCATTGGCGGGGCCTTGGGCATCCAGCTGGCGAGGCCCGATCGTCCGGTGGTTTGCATCGTGGGGGAAGGTTCAGCCATGTATGGCATCCAGGGCCTCTGGACTGCCGCTTACTACGACCTGCCGGTCACCTATGTCATTTGCAACAACCGGAGCTACCGAATCCTAAAGCAGTTTCTGGTCAATTATTACTATCCCACCCTTGGACTCAGGGATCGCCAGAGCGATTACATCGGAATGAACTTCTCCAAACATCCCCTGGATTGCGCCGGTGTGGCCAAGGGATTTGGGGTGGAGGGTTTCAGGGTAGAGAAGCCAGATGAATTACGTGTAACCCTGGAGAAGGCCTTGAGCCTCGGCCGCCCTGCTCTGGTGGATGTCCACATCCATCCAGGTGATTTTTAGAATGGAGGATGTACCATGCAGAAGACCATACCCATTGAGAATACCGCCCAGGGCTATCTGGAGCTGTTGCGAGATCGAGGCGTCAAATACTTTTTCGGCAATGGCGGTACCGATTTCGCCTCCCTGGTGGATTGTTTCGCCAAGTTTGCCGAGGAAGGGAAACCGTTCCCGCGTCCGATCACGGTGCCCCATGAATTTCCCGCGGTGAGTATGGCGCATGGCTACTACATGATCAGCGGTGAACCACAGGTGGTCATGGTGCACGTCATCGTGGGAACAGCCAATGCCGCCGCAGCCATCATGAATGCTGCCCGGGCCCATGTCCCCATCATCTTCAGCGCTGGTCGCACTCCCATCACCGAGTCAGGGTTGGTTGGTTCACGGGATGTGCAAATTCACTGGGCCCAGGAGTCATTTGACCAGGCAAGCCTGGTCCGAGAATTTGTCAAATGGGATTACGAACTCAGGCATTTTTCCCAGCTGGAGTCGGTGGTAGATCGGGCACTGGCCATTGCCATGGCCGAGCCGCGCGGGCCGGTATACCTCTCTTTCCCCCGAGAGGTCTTCGCAGAGGCCCATTCAGAGATAACCATTACCCCAGGGGGAAGACAGCAGATGGGTGGAAAACTCCATCCAGATCCAAGCCAGATATCAGAGGCGGCAGGGCTTATCGCCCAGGCCGAGCAGCCCCTGATCATCACCTCTGGGGTGGGGAAAGATCCACAGGCGGTCGAGGCACTGGTCGCCTTGGCCGAGTCTTTCGCCATCCCGGTGGTGGTAGGAATGAACAACTGGTACATGAATTTTCCAACGAACCACCCCCTTCACCTCGGTTTTGACCCGGCGCCCTATGTGAGGGATGCCGATGTGGTACTGGTCATTGACTCGGATGTCCCCTGGTACCCCACGGTGGTCACGCCCAAAGACACGGCACGGGTGATCCAGTTGCGCCCGGACCCCATGTATAGTCGCTATCCATTGCGTGGCTATCCGGCAGATATTGCCCTGGCTGCCGACCCTGCAGCCGCCCTCCGCCTGCTCATTGATGAGATGGAGCGATACCGCAGTCAGCAAACGCAAAAGATCAACAACCGTTTTGAGGCCCTGAGCAAAGAGCACAAGCGCCAAAGGCAGGCCTGGCGCGAGCAGGCCGAGGCGGTCAAGGATGATATGCCGATCGATCCTGTCTGGGTTTCCGCCTGCATCGGGAAGGTCAAAGATGCAGAAACGATCATTATAAATGAATACGACCTGATTCCGACCCAGGTGGATCTAGAGATACCCGGCAGTTTCTTCGGATCTTCGTCGGCCTCTGGTCTGGGCTGGGGTGTGGGATCGGCCTTGGGGGCAAAGTTGGCCGCCCCCGAGAAGACGGTCATTGCCACGGTGGGAGACGGGAGTTATTTCTTCAGTGTTCCCACTGCCTGCCATTTTGTCTCCCGGGCCTTTAACTTACCGATCCTGGTGGTCATATTCAACAATCAGTGCTGGAATGCCGTGCGGCGGGCGACCCAAGGGTTACATCCACAGGGGTGGGCGGTGAAGAACAACCATTTTCCCCTCACTGAGCTTACACCCACCCCGGCCTATGAGATGATCTGCGAGGCGAACGGGGGGTACGGAGAACGGGTTGAAGATCCGAAAGAGTTGATTCCGGCTTTACAGCGAGCGCTGCGAGTAATACGGGAGGAAAAGCGGCAGGCATTACTCAACGTGATCTGCAAGCACCCCTGACCTTTTGCGGCAACCCATCCTGCGAAGCCCGGGGCAAAGTAAAAATGAAAAGGCCCCGATTCCCGGGGCCTTTTTCCTCACAGTCATTTTACCCGTCTTCTTTCATCACATCAAAATAGCGGCCACAAGATAAATGCGCCTGAAACGATGATAAAGTAAACAAAAAATACCAAGAGGAGCCAACCCATTATCTCCCTGAATTCCAGTTTGGCCACTGCGAGCATGGCGATTGCCCAAAACGGTTGAATCATGTCAGTCATCATATCACCCCAGGCATAGGCCACAACCGTCTTATTGGCAGCAACACCCAGTTGCTTGGCGGCCGGGAGGAGATATGGGGCAGTAACCGCCCATTCGGAACCGCCTGAAGGGATTAGGTAGTTTAGCAGTCCAGCATACCAAAATGTGACGAGCAGGAAGCTGTTAGTACTGCAAATTGCAACAAAGGCGTTGGTAAAGACCGTGGCCAGGGCGGTAAACTTGAAAAGGCCAAAAATACCCGCGTAAAACGGGAACTGGATGATGATTCCCCAAACGGCCTTTCCTGCGTCTTCGGTGGCCTTGAGGAAACTCCAGGGACGCCAGTGAAACAAGATACCCAACATGAGAAAGAATAGGTTTATGTTGTCCAGATTAATGGCCTTGGCAAATCCCACTTGACCAACCTTCCAGCCTAGCCAAGAGAACCCACCGATGGCAACTATGAGGTTCCATCCCCACCACCAGTTGGCCCAGATGGAAAAACTCTTGTATTCTGAGGGCCTGGGGGGCGATTCATACAGCTTGAGCCTGTCCATCAGCTCGGGTGAGAGCTTAAAGGTCTTTCCCTCTGAGGGGTGCATGAGCGACATGAGGATAGTTACAACCGCAACGATAATGATGACAAGGATGAGATTAAAGGGCGTGAACAGGGTCTCGGTCGTTGGTATGGTACCAGGCAGGTACCCCCCCTTGATCAAGAAATTACCTGGGGTATTGACCAATAAGGGTGCTGAAGCGGACAGTCCTGCATGCCAGGTGCACCCAAGGCCCAGGTAGGCCGCGGCAACCAGCAGACGATAATCCACCTTGGGATTATTTCTCACAATATAGAGGGCAAGCATGGCGCTCCCAATGAGGCTCAGTCCCCAGTTGATCCATGCAATGACCATGGAAAAGAGGGACATGATCATAATGGCCTGCCACGGCTTCTCTTTGTTGGCCCATCCTGAGATCCCATTCAGCAGGGCCCTCAGAGGTGGCGAACAGGCCAGGATGTAACCGGTCATCATGATGAGGCACATCTGCATTCCAAAATTGAGAAGGACCCAGAATCCGTTGCCCCAGGCCTGAACAGCCTTAGCCGGTCCCACATCTCCCCAGATGAGGGCCATAATAAAGGTGATTATGCTAAGAATCCATACAATGATCAGGGCGTCTGGAATCCATTTTTCGGTCCAGTGGGTCAAGTCGCCGCCCCAATCCTTAAGGAAATCGAGTCCAGACTTCTTATTGCTTTCAGCCATAATAACCTCCTTTAATTGAAGTTCTTCCAGGCCCCTGATTCCCATTTATCAGGCCGTGTCAACCCAAACGGTAGCTCTTATCACCCCCTTTTTTGTGACGCTCTCTGAATCGCTCAGTTGGTTTAAGGCGCGAGACAAAAAACCCCTCTCACGGATTCGCCGCCTGAGGGGTCTTTGTCAGAAGATCCATTCACCGCTAAGCCCTTACTCCGGTTCAAAGCGCTGAGAAAAAGCTAGATTGAAAATTAATTATAGTAAATCCAGCTAAAATTGTCAATATCAAAATGCCGTCACTAAAAATCAATCACTCTCGCCCCCTTGCCCTTGCATCGCCATGCGCTTATAAAGCCCGTAGCGTTCCTTTACGTCTTCCTCTGCCTTCTTGAATAGCCTTTCTGCGTTCTCAGGAAAGGTCCTTGTCAGGCTTGAATAGCGGATTTCCCCCATCAAGAACTCCTTGAGGTCTCCCTTTGGATCTTTGGAGTCTAAGATGAAGGGGTTTTTCCCCTCTTCCTTGAGTGCGGGATTATATCGATAAAGCAGCCAATAACCTGCTTCCACGGCACGTTTTTCCTCCTCCTGGCTGAGGCCCATATTAATACCGTGATTGATGCAGGGTGCATAGGCAATAATGAGGGAAGGCCCGGGATAGCTCTCCGCCTCAGTAACAGCCTTCATTAGCTGGTTCTTGTTTGCCCCCATGGCCACAGATGCAACATACACATACCCATAAGTCATGGCCATAAGCCCCAGATCCTTCTTTCGGGTTGTTTTCCCACTCGCAGCAAACTTGGCCACGGCGCCCGTGGGTGTCGACTTGGAGGATTGCCCCCCTGTATTGGAATAGACCTCTGTATCCAGTACAAGGATATTGATGTCATGGACCATGGCAACAACGTGATCCAGACCTCCGTAACCGATATCATAGGCCCATCCGTCTCCGCCTATTATCCAGATGGACTTCTTTGTGAGGTAGTCCCTCCTGTTCAAGATCTCCAGGAGCACAGTCTTCATTTCAGTCTCGGGATTGGCAATCTCGTTTCCAATGAGCTCGGTGATCTTTCGACCCAACTCCTTTGATCTTTCTCCATCATTCATATTGTCAAGCCATCCCTGAAGGGCATCTCCAAGGTCCTTTGAGACACCGCCCTCTAAGGCCTCTCGGACGAGATCGGCAAGCTTTTCCCGTCTCTGTGTCACCGCCAGTTCCATCCCAAACCCATATTCGGCATTGTCCTCAAATAGGGAGTTGGCCCAGGCGGGCCCATGGCCTTCCTCATTTACTGTGTAAGGGCAGCTCGGTGCCGATCCGCCGTAAATGGAAGAGCATCCTGTGGCATTGGCTATTAACATCCGGTCCCCGAACAACTGAGTGACCAACTTGATGTAAGGTGTCTCACCGCACCCTGCGCACGCCCCTGAAAATTCAAAGAGGGGCCTTCGGAACTGGCTGCCCTTTACTGAGGTTACCGGCAGGAGATCAGCTAGGGAGGGCAGTTGGGTTGAAAACCGATGATTTGGAACCTGAACCTCGGTCTGCGTGGTCAGGGGCTTCATGACCAAGGCCTTCTTCTTGGCGGGACAAACCTGGGCGCAGTTTCCACATCCTGTGCAGTCAAGGGTGCTGACCTGGACCCGAAACTTGAGGTCTTTCAGCTCCTTCCCCTTGGCGTCGATGGTAACAAAGTCCTTCGGGGCATTCTTGAGGGCCTCCTCCCGTGCAAGTAGGGGACGGATAACGGCATGGGGGCAGACAAAGGCGCACTGATTGCACTGGATACAATTCTCCGGAATCCACTCGGGTGTATTGATGGCAATACCTCTCTTTTCGTACTGAGTAGTCCCTGTGGGAAAAATCCCGTCCGGGGGCAATGCGCTCACAGGGATCTTGTCGCCCTGCTGCGCTAGCATGGGCCTCATCACGTCTTTTAAAAATTCAGGTTCGTCTTCTTCGACATAGGCCTCATGACCCGCAGTGGCCCAGGACGCGGGAACTTCAACTTTCTGTAAGGCGCCAATTGTCCTATCCACAGCATCAATATTCATTTGAACGACATCCTCACCCTTTACTCCGTAAGTTTTCCGTATGGCCTCCTTTACGTATCCAAAGGCCTCTTCCGGGGGGATCACATTGGCTATCTTAAAAAATGCGGCCTGCATTATCATGTTGATGCGGCCGCCCAGACCCAATTCAGCTGCGATCCTGACTGCATCAATATTGTAGAATTCCAGATTTTTCTGGGCAATCGCCCGTTTCATATGATCCGGTAGTTTGGCCTCCATCTCTTCAAGGGTCCAGGGGGAGTTCAAGAGAAAGGAACCCCCGTTCTTGATCCCTTCAAGGAGGTCATACTGGTTCACAAATGCAGGATTATGACACGCAATGAAGTCAGAGTGTGTGAGCAGATAGGGAGACTGGATCTTGTGCGGAGAAAATCGCAGGTGGGACATGGTGATCCCCCCTGATTTCTTGGCGTCGTAGGCAAAATAGGCCTGGGCAAACAGCCCAGTATTTTCGCCGATGATTTTTATGGCATTTTTATTTGCCCCCACCGTACCGTCCGCCCCCAATCCCCAGAACTTGCACCTGACAGTCCCCTTTGGAGAGGTCTCCAGTTCTGGACCGAGTTCGAGGGAGGTGTGAGTCACATCATCCCTGATACCCACCGTAAAGTGGTTCTTGGGCTCCCTGGAACGGAGGTTGTCAAAGGTCGCCTTGACCATGTTAGGGGTAAAATCTTTACTCCCCAAACCGTATCTACCTCCCACAACCACAAGATCTTCCCCCTCTTCCTCGAGGAGAGTACAGACATCCTGGTACAATGGCTCTCCCAGGGACCCTGGGGCCTTGGTCCTGTCAAGCACCGCGATGGCTCGGGTGGTGGCTGGCAAAGCCCGCAGGAAGTGGGCCTTTGAAAAGGGTAGGTAAAGACGCACCTTTACAAGGCCTACACGTTCTCCCAGGCCATTGAGGTAATTGACCGTCTCTTCGATAGCATCGCAGCTGGAGGCCATAGAAACGATGATTCGGTCTGCCTCAGGGTCCCCTACGTAATCAAAGAGGTTATATCTTCTGCCCACCAGATCCCCCACCTTTTCCATCTCCTCCTGGACAATGTAAGGCACCTGCTCATAGAATGGATTTGCCCCCTCACGGTTCTGGAAAAGATGTCTGGATTTTGGGCCGTACCCCTGAGTTGCGGGTATTCAGGGTTCATGGCCCTTCCCCTGAAATCATCTATTGCCTCCCAGTCAACCAGAGAGGCCATATCTTCATAGTCGATCACATGGATCTTCTGTATCTCCATGGAGGTCCTGAACCCGTCGAAAAAATGGAGGAAAGGGAGGCTTGACCGAATACTGGCAAGATGGGCGACCAGGGCCAGGTCCATCACCTCCTGGACGGAAGCCGATGCAAGCAGAGAAAAACCTGTCTGGCGTACAGCATTGATGTCGGAATGGTCTCCGAAGATTGAAAGGGCGTGGGTGGCCACCACGCGGGCAGATACATGAAAGACTCCAGGCATAATTTCGCCTGCGATCTTATACATATTAGGGATCATCAATAGAAGGCCCTGGGAAGCAGTGAAGGTAGTTGTCAAGGCGCCAGCGGAAAGGGCACCGTGCACAGCACCTGCTGCTCCTGCCTCCGACTGCATCTCTACAACCTTCAGTGTCTGACCAAATATATTCTTCCGACCATGGGCTGCCCACTCGTCGCAGTATTCTCCCATGCTGCTGGATGGAGTGATTGGGTAAATGGCGGCCACATCACTCAGCGCATATGCCACGTGGGCCGCTGCTTCATTGCCCTCTATTGTTTTCATATTGGTGTTCATCATGATCTATCCTTTCTTGCAAATCACTGCAATGACTTAAGGTTGCTATTCACAGGCAAGCCCGGTTCTGGGCATGTTCCAGTCACTCTGCTCTCAACGTGAGGCATTACTTTAAGGTACAGCATTGAATCTTGTCAAGATAGCACCGAAAGGCCCTTAATAGAAAGCTTTGAAATCAAAAGGGAATATCCTGAACACCATATGCCATTTAAGAAAAAGTTTTGGGGTAATCATAGGGCTATGACGTTAAAGAGAGTCTGGGGGAACGAATAATGGCTAAAGGCACAAGGCTTAAGGCCAAAGACCAACGGATTAAGGTCTTTCCCTATGCCTTACGCCTCATGCCTTATGCCGTATCGCTACCACTGATTCTTTGAGAATATTCCACTTTTCGGACAGCAATTCCAAAATCTTTTTTTTGAAGTCTATAGAATAGGGGGTGTGACATTTATGGAAAGGCCGCATTGATGATCTCTAGGGCCCAGGAACCTGGCAAAGGGCAATTGAGACTGACTGGCGGGGTTCTGAAATTGGGTGCTTCAGGATGCATTAAATCGGTAACTAGAGGTCTCCGTCAGATCAGATGCGCCTGCTATCTGATTATGCCCAGAAATCGTTCCCAATGTGGCCATGACCAGTAAATGATAAAGGCCTTTCCCTTCACTGAGTGTATCGGTACAAACCCCCAGAATCTGCTATCATAGCTGTGATTACGATTGTCCCCCATAACGAAGAGGTGTCCCTCCGGGACAGTAACTGGACCGAAATTGGCCTTTCCAATATAACGACCAGATCCATTTCCCTGTCTTGAGTAAAAGCCATTTTCGTCTTTATACTCCTCACCATTTATATGGATCTTGTTACCAGTGATCTCTATCGTGTCACCGGGAAGGCCAATTGCGCGCTTAATGAAATCCTTGCTCTTGTCTACCGGATAGATAAATACAATTACATCATCCCTCTTTGGCTTGCTTATGGGGATTATAGTGTCATTCGTGAACGGTATCTTGATTCCGTAAATAAATTTGTTTACCAAGATGTGGTCTCCTACGAGGAGCGTGGGCTCCATGGACCCGGAAGGGATCTTAAAGGCCTGGACCACGAAGGTCCGTATAAAAAGCGCAAGCAGTATTGCAATGGCCGCCGCTTCCGTATATTCACGTAAAACGCCCTTCTTCTTCACTGTCCTTCTCGAAAACAGAATACCCAAGAAAGCCTCCTTACAGCGAGTTGCCGGAATTTAATCCTTAGTATCTAGGTTTGTAAAGGAATTTTTGCCTTTTTGTGAGCACTCACGATTCAACGGTTCAGATTTTGAGTTAACCCTGAACCTTTTAACCGGTGAACGGTTACAAAAAAGGAAACAGTTTAGCCCTTTGCCTCGGATAAACGCCAGATCGGAAAAGGGCTAAAATGATGTCAAAAAAGCAGTTTTTTCGGGTGAATCTGTATCAATGCGTGAAATCTTTCTGTTTTGTAACACTTTAGCGTTTTGAAAGAAAGGCAGGGGACCGCGAGGGTCTTTTTTCCTCTCCCCTGCCTGTGTCCCGATTACATCGGGATATTTAAAG
The DNA here is from genome assembly GCA_043808585.1 of Pseudomonadota bacterium. GTDB lineage: Bacteria > Desulfobacterota > DSM-4660 > Desulfatiglandales > Desulfatiglandaceae > CAYVMN01. Next base: position 11,782 of record JAZDES010000107.1, read on the forward strand.
GTAAGGGGGCGTGCCACAGGCTATGAAGAATTTGGGTTACGTCCATTGGAAAAAAGACCCTCACGGTCTGTCATCTTACTCCTCAGTGTTT
>JAZDES010000108.1:0-6219 GCA_043808585.1 Pseudomonadota bacterium
GATCCTGGCGACCATGAAGGGAAAATTCCTCGTAAATGTGGGAAGGGGAGGTGTGGTGGACGAAGAGGGCCTGTACCAGGCCCTAAAAAAAGGCATATTAAAGGGGGCCGCCATGGACGCATGGTACACCTATCCGGAAAAAGGCAAGACCACGGCACCCCCATCAAGATATCCGATACATGAATTACCGAATGTAGTCCTCTCGCCTCATCTGGCCGGATTTACCCCCCAGTCTGCAAGATTGAATATAGAGCAAACCATTGAGAACATCAGGTCTTTTATTGAGACGGGTAAGGCAAGATCTGAGGTGGATCCTGACCTGATGTACTAGATATCCGGCTCTCCGTTCACAGGTTTTCTGATCTCCGGCTCTGTTGAGAGGAAGCCTCGCCCCGGTTTTGTCTCTGAACACGTCCAGGAGGAATATGAGAGAATGGGCATGAAACGAGTGCTACGAAAGGATTTCATTGTCCCCGGCTGCATAAGCGCCTGTCCGGCAGGGGTGGACGTCCCGAGATATATCCGCGCAGCAAGAGACGGGAAATTTGATGAGGCCTTAGCCGTCCTCAGAGAGAGACTCCCGCTGCCAACGGTATGTGCAGACGCATGTTTTGCCCCCTGTGAAGAGGCCTGCGCCTACAGACAGTTTGGAGATCCCATTGCCATACGGGCGATCAAGCGGGCCATCGTCGACAAAGGGAGGGACAGATGGAAGACGAAAAAAAGGAATTTCCCAAAGACAGGAAAAAAGGTGGTCATCGTAGGTGCAGGTCCTGCGGGCCTCACGGCAGCCTATTACCTTGCAAACAAAGGTTATGAGGTCACGGTTATTGATACCTTTCCCAGACCTGGCGGGATGCTTCGATATGGCATTCCAAGCTACCGGCTCCCTGAAGAAAGACTGGATAAAGACATTCAAGATATACTGTCCATGGGGATTCGCTTCCAGGGGAATATGACCCTGGGGAAAGACATCACCCTATCAGAGTTGAAGGAAGATTTTGACGCCGTCTTTCTGGCAACCGGATCTAACGCCAGCGCCAGGATCCCCCTGGAAGGGAGTGAAAAAAAGGGCGTTTTGTGGGGTCTCGACTTCCTGAGGGATATGGCCCTCGGAAAGGCCCCTCCCCTGCGGGGCGAAGTCATCGTGGTAGGGGGTGGAAATGTGGCCATTGATGTGGCCCTCACTGCCAGAAGGCTTGGCGCCACCGAAATTCACCTTTTTTCTCTCGAATGCCGGGACGAGATGCCGGCCCATCCCTGGGAGATTGCCCGCGCTGAAGAAGAAGGCGTCCTTATCTATAATTCGTGGGCGCCAAAAAAGGTGTTGGGGGAGGGGTCGGTAAAAGGCCTCGTCCTGATGAAATGCCTCTCCGTCTTTGACAAGACGGGGGCCTTTAATCCCTCATACGATCCGGATATCACCCACAAGCGATCGGGGAACATCGTTATCCTGGCCGTCGGGCAGGCGGCCGATCTCGGGTTTCTTGAAAAAGAGTCTGCCATTGTAACAAAGGGGGGCCGCATAGAAGTGAACGAAAGCGACCTCTCGACCGGTGAACCAGGGGTCTTTGCGGGGGGTGATGCGGTGAGCGGCCCGGCCTCCATTATCCAGGCCATTGTCCAGGGGAGAGAGGCTGCAGTCAACATGGATCGTTATCTGGGGGGAGACGGCAGGATCGACGAGGTCCTGGCAGACCCGGAAGAGGAAGTGGTTCTCCCTGACTTTGTGGTGGATGTGCGTCCCCGAAACGACCTCCCCCTTATCAAGCCCTGGGAACGGCTCTCAGGCTTTCGCCAGGTAGAATTGGCACTCACAGATAGGGAGATCGCTGCCGAATCTTCACGCTGCCTCAGCTGTGATGCCCGTCAATTTGTGATCACAGTCAATACAGAGAACTGCAAGGAATGCGGTTACTGTGCGGAGGTATGCAGAGTCAATGCCTTTGGACCTGCCGATTTCTTCAACGAAAAGGGTTACAGGCCTTATGAGGTGAAGTCTTCTGACTGGTGCGTGGGCTGCTCTAAATGCTATTTTGCCTGCCCTGATTTTGCCATCGACGTCAAAGAAGGGAGTGCTTGAAACAGAGGAGGTCTCGTTAATGAAACGGTACTTGGAAACAGGGAACTTCGCCGTTACAGAGGGGGCCATATTGGCGAACTGCCGGTTCTTTGCAGGCTATCCCATTACCCCTGCCACAGAGCTTGCAGAGGCCATGAGCCTACGCCTGCCCCAGGTAGGCGGCGTCTACCTCCAGGCAGAGGACGAATGTGCGGCCATGCATATGTGTATCGGAGCGGCCCTGGGGGGGCTAAAGGCCATGACAGCCACTTCCGGGCCCGGGTTTATCCTCTATGCCGATCCCTACGGCTGGGCCTTGGGGTGCGAAACGCCCCTGGTGGTTCTTAACTCCGGCCGTGTAGGTCCGGTCAGCGGTATCACCGGCGCACCGGGTCAGGGGGAATTCTATCTGACACGCTATCCCACCCAGGGTGGCAACTTCGAAACCATATGCCTTGCCCCCAATTCGGCCCAGGAATGTATGGCTATGACGGTGGAGGCCTTTTATCTGGCGGAACGATTCCGGATGCCAGTCACGGTCCTGGCCGATCAGCTCATAACAGACGGTTTCGAAGATATAACAGTTCCTGAGACGGACGAAGAGATGAGAGAGATGGGTTTCAGGGTCTGGCCCAGGAAGGTCAACTTCGGCCCCGACTTCTACCCCCCGACCGACGAGATCGACATCCCTCCGGTCGTCTTGGGCCACAACACAGGGGCCCTCTGTTCGGACTGGACTCCGACCGAAGAAGGATATGACATCGAAGAGGTGGAGGCCCATCACAAACATGCATATCGCCTCATTTACAAGGTCAGAAACCACAGAGATCTTTTCAACCACCATTACGAAAAGAAAGCCATGGGGGACGATCCAGACCTTGTTGTTGTGTCTTACGGAACCCCATCTCGTGTGGTAAACACGGCGGTTGCCAGAGCAAGAAGCAGGGGATTGCATGTAGGGGCGCTCCGCCTCATCAACCTGTGGCCCTTCCCTGATGAGCATTTCATGGCCCGGACCAAATACCTTGTCGTAGAACTCAACTGGGATGGACAGCTCGTTCGAGAGGTCCAACGGGCGGTACCCAAGGACTCGGAGGTCCATTTCCTGGGAACATGCGGGGACCTGCCGACCGTTAACGATCTGATGGAGACCTTTGAGAAGATCCTCAAGAATCAGCCCCTCGCTCGCAGGGGATGGGAACTGGAGGCATGGTAAATGGAATACAGGGCATCGGAACTTACGACGACCTACCTGCGTCCGCGGAAGATCCCCAGCACTGCCTGCTCCGGATGCGGTCTGGGAATAAATCACAAGATTGTGGTGCAGGCCATCAAAGAGCTGGGCCTGGGCGTTGCCGACATCATCTGGGGCACGTCCATTGGTTGCGCCGGTCGACAGACCTTTGGAACCTGGAAAGGAGATGGCTTTGCCGGCACCCACGGCAGGGTCTATGCCATTGCGAGGGGATTGCGAATCGCACTCCCACCAGAGAAACACATTGTCCTTACCGTAGGGGACGGGGATGCCTTTGGAATTGGCCTGAACCACCTGATCCACGCGGCCCGCTCCAATGCGGACATGACCGTTATCGTCAATGACAATCTGGGCTATCAATCAACCGGAGGGCAGTATGGCTGGACCACCCCGCAGGGAAGCAAGACCGACAGCAGCCCCTACGGAATGTTCGAACACAACCTGATGAGCGGCGGCCTGGATGTCCTGGACATCCTGAAGGCCTCAGGCGCCACCTTTCTGGCCCGCCATGTGCCCATGGATGGTCCCCTGGCCGTAGGAAGCGTGAAACGGGCCATCCTGAATTGCGGGTTCTCTCTGATCCACATGCCTTACCCCTGCCCAACGAACTTTGCCTCACGGGAACTGGGTTCAAGAAACCAGGTCAACATATATCGGTGGATCCGAGACCGTGCCGCCCCTATCGGCCTGGAAAAGGAAGACACCATCTGGTCAACAGGGGTCTGGTACGATGCCAGCAATTCGAGACCCGAATTCTCCCGCCACGTCCGTGAGACCGTTGAAAAGATCAGGAGGACCGGAACCATATGAAAGAGAGAATCGAAATTGTCGCAAGCGGCTTTGGCGGGCAGGGCGTGGTAAGGTTGGGCCAGATCATCGGAGAGACGGCCGTAAAGCAGGGCCTCCATGTCACTATGCTGAAAAGCCACGGAACAGAGATGCGTGGTGGATACGTGCGAAGCCAGGTCGTCTTGTCAAGCGAGACCATTGACAGTCCCATGTGTGAGTCGCCCGACTATTTCATTGCCCTTTCGAGCGCCGCTTACCAGCGCTTCAAGGATACGGTTCCCGACTATGGCATCATTGTCTATGATCCGGCCTTTGTGGAGGAAATCGACGAAAGACTTCCATGCAGGCAGAAGGCCTTCCCTGCAAAGGGGCTTTCGGTCGAACACTTTGATAGCCCCCTTTTTGCCAATACGCTTGTCCTTGGACTGATGGCAAGAATGGTGCCTATCCTTGACAGGGATGTCATGTTACAGAGCACTCTCGAGGTCATACCGAAGTTCCATGACACGAACAGACAGGCCTTCCGGATCGGGTACGAGTATGTTGGATCGTAAGGGATTGGCGTTTGCACCCTTCGAAGGTGCTCCCCTTTCACAGGAAGGGCGCAAATAGACGATGCGAACGCTGCGTCACTTCATAGACGAAAGGGCAAGGGAAACGCCCGACAAGATATACCTGATCGCCCCTGAGCCCCAACTGAGCCTGACCTACCGTCAGCTGCTTGACGACTCTATTGCCTTGGTAAAACACCTGATCAAAAGAGGGCTCCAAAAAGGTGATAAGGTCTCCTACATGCTGGGAAACGGCTATCAGACGGCCAAGCTCTTTCTGGGAACCATGTATGGGGGTTTTGTGGCGGCCCCCTTGAATCTCATGGCCCAGCCCTCCCAGCTCGAATATGTCTTGGATCATTCCGATACAAAAATGGTCTTTTTTACCGAAGATCATAAGGAGCGGCTGGATGCAGCCATAGAAAAGGTCAGTAGCCCCATTGAGCTTATTTTAATCGACAACGATGCCCCCGCCGTCTTTCCGGAGGAAGAGATCTCAGGCTTCAGTCTTCCTGAGGTTTTCGAGGAAGACGACGCCCTACTTCTTTACACCTCTGGGACGACCGGACTTCCCAAAGGGGTTATCCTCTCTCACAAGAATATGGTCTCAGGAGGACAGTACACGGCCGCTGCCCATGAACTAAAACCCGAGGATAGGGCCCTCTGCTCTCTCCCCCTCTATCATATCAACGCCGAGGTGGTGACTACCATAGCCCCTCTGGTCAGCGGGGGCAGCGTCGTGATGCCCCACAAATTTAGCACCTCCAATTTCTGGGAACTTATCTCACAATACCGTTGCACCTGGTTCAGCGTGGTTCCCACCATTATCTCTTATCTGGTAAGCAACACTGATTTGAAAGGGAAAGCCCTGCAACTTAGCCAGCTCCGATTTGGCCGCTCGGCCTCCTCGGCACTTCCTCCAGGCCTTCACAGGGCCTTTGAAGAGAAATTCAAGATCTCCATTGTGGAAACCATGGGCCTCACCGAGACGGCCGCACCGGTTTTTTCCAACCCCATTGATCCGGCCCGGCGAAAATACGGTTCCCCGGGTCAGGCCGTGGGAAACGAGGCCAAGATCGTGGATTCCCAGGGACGTGAGGTGCCAAGAGACGTTCAGGGCGAGATCATGGTCCGCGGCGATAACGTCATGAAGGGACACTACAAGACCGAAGATCTTACGGCCAAGGCCCTGGAACCTGACGGATGGCTCCATACAGGCGATTTGGGCTACATGGACCCGGACGGATTCGTGTTTGTCACAGGCCGTCTCAAGGAGTTGATTATCAAGGGCGGAGAAAACATTGCGCCGAGGGAAATAGACGAGGCCCTTTACGGGCATCCCGCCGTCCTGGAGGCAGCCGCCGTGGGTGTACCGGACCCGCATTACGGAGAAGAGATAATCGCCTGTGTCGCTCTAAGGCCCGGGCATACGGTTACAGAGAAAGAGCTTCGAGATCACTGCCTTTTGCACCTCGGAAAATTCAAGACGCCTAAGATAATCCGTTTTATGGACGGGCTTCCAAAAGGGTCTTCCGGGAAGATTCAACGACTGAAGCTGAGGG
>JAZDES010000109.1:0-28200 GCA_043808585.1 Pseudomonadota bacterium
CTCAAAAAATCGAAAAAGTAAATAGGGCGATCAAAGATTGATGGTTTCGTAAAAAGTCCCCAAGACCGTCACCCCCGCGAAAGCGGGGGTCCAGAAGTGTTTGATTTTACTGGATTCCCGCCTTCGCGGGAATGACGAAAACGGGTCATTTCGGACTTTTTACGAGATTGTCAATATTCAACGGAAATATAAATGGTTTGCACCAGTTAGTAGCGGGAACTCAAGAGTGAAAAGGGGGCCATCTATGTCTGTTTTGGATCATACCGAGCGAACTCGAATAAGATATGACCGGTTGGCTCGCTTTTACGACCTCTTCGAGGCCCCCATGGAGCGCGGGCGCTTCTCCGTCTGGCGCAGGAGGCTGCTTGAAAGGATTAAGGGCCCCCTGACGCTTGAGGTTGGGATCGGTACCGGCAAGAACATGCCTTTCTATCCCCCGGGCGTGAAGGTTACTGGTATCGATCTGAGCCCCCAGATGATTGAACGGGCCAAGAGGCGACGATCATCCCTTGGACTCCATATGGATCTGAGGATAATGGATGCACAGAAACTCGACTTTCCGGACAACCACTTCGACACGGTTTTCGCGACCTTTGTCTTTTGCTCCGTGCCGGACCCGGTATCAGGTCTCATTGAGATGCGCCGGGTCTGTAAGCCCAGCGGCAGGCTTTTACTGTTGGAGCATATGCAGTCAAGACACAGGGTACTCGCATGGCTCCTTGAGATGCTGAATCCCCTGATTGTCCGATTTATGGGGGCCAACATCAACCGTGAAACCATGGAGAATATTCGAAAGGCAGGGTGGGAGGTAGATCTGGAGCAATGCCTATGGTTGGACGTGGTGCGGTGGGTCGAGGGTCATTCGTTGGCCTTATTGACTTGATCCAATGCATATTTTTTTGTCAGTTCTCTTGCCATGTTTGCCACGTTGTGGTATAAAAAGACAGCGTTTCTTCACAGGTGATTTGCGAGTCTCGAATCGTGCATAGCCCCCCTAGCGATTAAGAGCAGATAGGATTTGCCATTGAAAAAGCTATCTGACTCCCAAAACCATATGCTCTTACCCATGAACAAGCAGATCAAGGCCTGGCAGAGGGCCAATCGAAAGATGGGATGGGGTATAGAAAGAGTGGCGTTTCAAACGATTGGACCACCCCCATCAATAACCGAAGATGACCTTCGAGACGGCTTTGCTAGCGTAGGTCTGTTCTACGGGTTTGGCGAGGACGGCAAAGGCAATTCTGATTCGGTTTTCTCAGGACGGCTTGCATGGGAATATGCCCTCAGGAGCTGGAGGGTCAAGACCTGGAAGTGCGAGTATATCGATTTCGATAAATCGGACAATATCCGCCTGAGACCAGGGGCACCACCCAGACCCAAGGGATTCTATTTCGCGAAATTTCAGTCAGGAACAAAATACCAATCAATCACGGTATCCAGGCTTCGCAAGGCCTTTCTTGATGGTCAAACAGGCTGTGGACCTGAGGGGATACAACTCCTGGCAGTCACCAATAAACGCTTACGTAAGATGATGGTTGAAAAAAAGATCCCCTTTATGGCCCTGGCAGACTATGACGTAGCGCCTTATGGATTTAACGACTTCTTCGATGCCGCCCAGATCTTTTTCAGTAACGGCGTCCTCGGCCTTGGCATAGGAAACCTGGATTGCAATTATCCCCTCTTTGGAATCCCAACCCTTCGCTCACAACAAACGTGTCTACCTGGCCGGACGGGCTGTGACAGTCCTTTGCGGCGAGTTTTTCGTCAGAAAAAAATAACTTGACAGGATTGTAAGGCTCTGTTAGATAAATGCGCGTTATATATTGTCCGGTCACTATGATGAAAAAAATATTTGCCATTGTCAACATTATTAGCATCCTTATTATCGTCGCGGTCGTCGTTGTCCTCGCCGCAAACGGGGGGTTGATAATGGCCTAGCTTTCTTACCCATAGAGCAATTAGAAAATCCGTTATCAGCCCCGCTGATAGCGGATTTTTTTTGCCTGGCGCAAAGAGCCGGAAGGGGGAAACGCCGGGTTTCCGAAAGAAGACAGGAGGGACAGAAAAATGAGACTCACAGGTGCCCAGATCCTTATGAAGGTGCTCAAGAGCGAAGGCGTGGATACCATATTTGGATATCCGGGAGGAACGGTCATAGACGCCTATGATGAGCTTGTAAAGACCGATATTCGGCATATCCTCGTGCGCCATGAGCAGGCTGCTGTCCATGCCGCAGACGGCTATGCCCGCGCCAAGGGAGCGGTGGGAGTCTGTCTGGTCACCTCGGGCCCCGGGGCAACGAATACGGTCACTGGAATTGCATCCGCCTTTATGGATTCCATCCCCTTGGTGGTCATCTGTGGTCAGGTTCCCACGCACCTTATCGGAAATGACGCCTTCCAGGAAGTGGACATCGTCGGTATCACAAGACCCTGCACCAAACACAACTACCTGGTCAGACGGATCGAGGATCTCTCTGCAACCTTAAGAGAGGCATTCCACATTGCCAGGTCAGGCCGCCCGGGCCCTGTCCTAATTGACATCCCGAAGGACGTGCTCGCGGGCAGTACAAGGTTTATGCGCCGAAACGCGGCCCGGTGCAAGTCTTATCGGCCCGCTTGCAGACCGGACATCAGGCGGATAAGGAAGGTACTGCACCTGATCCAACAGGCGGAGCGACCGCTTATTCTCGCAGGCGGGGGCGTCATCTTGTCCAAGGCCTCCAGCGAGCTGACTGAATTTGTACGGAACACCCGAATCCCAGTGACCGCAACCCTCATGGGTCTTGGGGCCTATCCTGGTTCTGATCCCCTTTGGTTGGGCATGCTGGGAATGCACGGTACCTATCAGGCCAATATGAGCACCGCTGAGTGCGATCTGCTGATCGCTATTGGTGCCCGATTCGATGACCGCGTCACCGGAAAGACAGAGGCCTTTGCCACGCAGGCGAGGATCGTCCACATTGATATTGACCCCACCTCTATCTCCAAGAACATTCCTGCCACCTTTCCGGTTGTAGGCGATTGCAAGATAAGCCTTGAGCGCCTGAACGGTCTTTTGCCTGAAGTGGACATGGGCAATCTCATGTCCAAGCGATCCAACTGGCTCAAACAAATCGAATACTGGAAGCTCACAAAACCCCTCGCCTACCGGCAATCGGAAGTAATAAAGCCCCAATATGTGGTGGAAAAACTCTACGAGATAACCAGGGGGCGGGCAATTATCACCACCGAGGTGGGCCAGAATCAGATGTGGGCTGCCCAGTACTATCGCTTCGACCAACCGAACCACTTTGTCACCTCTGGAGGGCTGGGATGCATGGGTTTTGGTCTCCCGGCAGCCATCGGCGTGCAACTGGCCTGTCCGGACAAGCTCGTTGTCGATGTTGCAGGAGACGGCAGCATCCAGATGAACATCCAGGAACTTGCCACCGCCGTGCAGTATGGTCTACCGGTCAAGGTCGTCATATTAAACAATGGCTTTCTGGGCATGGTCAGACAATGGCAGGAGCTGTTCTATGACAAACGTTACGCGTGTACCGGAATGGATCACGCCCCCGATTTCGTAAAACTTGCCCAGGCCTATGGGGCTGTGGGATTGCGGGCGACAGAACCCAGCGACGTAGAAGCCATCCTGAATGAGGGGCTTTCAACAAACGGTCCGGTCCTTATGGATTTCGCAGTTGAGCCCGAAGAAAACGTCTATCCCATGGTCCCGGCTGGTGCGGCCCTTACTGAAATGATGTTCCTGTAGGAGGACTCAAAAAATGGCCAAAGAAAAACACATTTTTTCGATGCTTGTTGACAATGAACCCGGCGTGTTGTCCCGGATAGTGGGATTGTTCAGCGGAAAGGGTTTCAACATTGAAAGCCTCGTCACCGCCGAGACCATGGAGCCGGAAGTGTCTCGCATCACTATTGTCACCCATGCAAACAAGCCCGTTACGGAAAAAATCGAGAAACAGCTCAACAAATTGGTAAATGTGAGGAAGCTTCGCGATCTCAGCGGCCCCGACTCAGTCAAGCGCGAAATGGCCCTGATCTGTGTCCATGCCCAGGCCCAGCATCGCGCCGAGATATTGCGGATCGTAGACATTTTCAGGTGCAAAGTCGTGGACGTGGGAACGGAGCACTATATTATCGAGGCTACCGGGGATGAAGGAAAGATCGGTGCGCTCTTAGAACTTTTGAAACCCATGGGTATTCAAAAAATCGCCCGCACCGGTCCCATTGCGTTGCTTCGGGAACCGAATTAAGACACACAAACAGGAGGGTACAGATGGCAAAGATAAGTTTTGGTGGCGTACGGGAAGAGGTTATCACATCGGAAGAATTCTCACTTCAAAAGGCGCGGGACATACTCGACAGTGAGACCGTTGCCGTGCTCGGATACGGTGTCCAAGGCCCCGGCCAGGCCTTGAACATGCGAGACAACGGAATAAGGGTCATCGTTGGACAGAGGGAGAAGAGCCAGTCCTGGGACCGGGCGGTTGCAGACGGATTCGTGCCGGGCAGCACACTTTTCCCCCTGGAAGAGGCAGCCCGCAGGGCTACGGTCGTCCAGTTCCTCCTCTCTGATGCCGGCCAGGTGGCCCAGTGGTCGAAAATCAAGGAACTCCTGAGCCCAGGAGATGCACTCTACTTTTCACATGGCTTTGGCATTGTTTACAGAGACCAGACTGGCATCGTGCCGCCGGACGACGTGGATGTAATCCTCGTGGCGCCCAAAGGATCAGGGCGCACCGTGCGCACCAATTTTCTTGACGGAAGCGGCATAAACTCAAGTTTTGCGGTTCACCAGGACTATACGGGTCGGGCAAAGGAACGGACCCTGGCGCTGGGGATTGCCATCGGATCGGGCTACCTGTTTCTCACCACCTTTGAGAAAGAGGTCTACAGCGATCTGACCGGGGAAAGGGGCGTGCTCATGGGGTGTCTGGCAGGCGTCATGGAGGCACAGTACAATCTCCTGCGCAAACACGGCCACAGTCCCAGCGAGGCCTTTAATGAAACCGTGGAGGAGCTGACCCAGAGCCTGATCCGACTGGTGGCGGAGAACGGAATGGACTGGATGTTCGGGAATTGCAGCACCACCGCCCAGCGTGGGGCCCTGGACTGGGCGCCCCGATTTCGTGATGCAGTCGTTCCCCTCTTTGACGAACTGTATGAGAGCGTAATATCCGGCAAGGAAACCCGGCGCGTACTCGATGCCAACAGTGCCCCCGATTACCGCGAGAAATTGAACAGGGAACTGGCAACCATCAGGGACTCAGAGATGTGGCAGGCAGGCGCGGCCGTGAGGGCATTGCGGCCTGAGAACAGGAAAAGGTGAGGTTCATGAAAGTGCAACCCATCATAACCCTTGAAGACATCACCGTCCGACTCCGGGATCGGTGGTATCTTCAAGGCACTTCGTGGCAGATCAACCGAGACGAGCAATGGGCCATAGTTGGGCCAAACGGTTCTGGAAAATCGACCCTTGTCAAGGCGATTATGGGGCTGGTTCCGGTCGTAATGGGGCGCATCACATACAGTGGCAACGGCTCATCAGTTCCGTACACAGCCGAGAAGATCCAATATGTGTCCTCTGAACAGCACCGGGAGATCATCGCGAGAGAGAATCTGAAGGACATGTCGCGCGATTTCAGCGGGAGTTTCGAATCTACCGCTGCACACGAACTCCTGACCGGATCTACATCAGGAGCACATGCGCGGCTTCGAAGCATGCGATCTAGGTCCGTTAGCACCTTTTTCAGCGAGTTAGGCATCGGTCATCTTCTTGAAAGGCCTGTACGGGCCCTAGCCACAGGTGAGTTGCGAAAAATCCTCATCGCCCGGTCCCTGCTTACAGGCCCCGAGCTTCTGATACTCGACGAACCCTTTGAAGGCCTGGATGCCGCCTCACGTACGAGTCTGGCTAAGATGATCAACAAACTGGTGTCACAGGGCGTGCAGATCATCCTGATCACCCACCGATTTGAAGAAATCGGAGATTTCATTACCCACGTGCTCTGCATGAGAGACGGAAACGTTTCCATGGGGGGCCCAAAAGAGGAGGTCCTTGGAAGAATCGATCTGATGCACTCAATGTCCCAAGTCAGCTCGACCGCCCAAGACGCCACCTTTTCGCGCCTGGAGACAACAAAGGCAGTTTGCGGCGGCCTCTCTGGACCTCCGAGGGAATCTTCAGAACCGCTCTCTTCGGCCCTTATCCATATGAAGGAGGTGACCTTGCGGTATGGCGAGGTAGTGGCGCTGGAACGCTTCAACTGGACGGTTAGAGGGGGGGAAAATTGGGCGCTCCTGGGACCCAACGGTGCGGGAAAGACAACCGTATTGAACCTCATTACGGGCGACAATCTGCAGTCGTATGCCAACGACATCTTTCTGTTTGGAAAAAGAAAGGGTTCCGGAGAAAGCATCTGGGAGATCAAGAGGCATATCGGATTCATATCAGCCGATTCCAATGCCACATATCAGAAGGGAATCGGTGCATTTGATGTGATTTGCTCAGGTTTTTTTGACTCGGTAGGGCTCTATCGGCAGTGCGGTGATCAACAGACCCGGACAGCAAAACAATGGAGCGAGGAGCTTGGAATCATGGATCTAGCGCAAAAGCCCTTCGACCAACTCTCTTACGGACAGAGGCAGTTGGTCCTGGTCGCGAGGGCGCTGGTAAAGTCCCCCCGCCTCCTCATCCTGGATGAACCCTGCAGCGGCCTCGATCCGGCCAATCGCGAAAGGCTTCTGGGAATACTCGATTACGTGGGCAGCGAGACCCCGACAAATCTCATCTACGTAACCCATCACGCCCGGGAAATCCTGCCCTGCATTACTCACGTGATCCGCCTGGAACGGGGCCATGTCGTCGACCTCAACCCGCTAAAGGTGCTGAAATGATCCTGGACCTGGCCAGCTTGATAATCAGGCAGAAGGAGCGGCGGTTATCCCCAACCGTCAGTGCCTTCGCCGACATTACCAGGAATGTCATGCAGGAGCTTTTTCATGAGCCTCTGGTTGGGTATGTCCTAGTAAATACATCATACAATCTTTCCACGCTCTTTTTCATAAATCGCTCGAAGGTATCAGAGGCCGTGAGAGGATAATTGAGATGTACGGTATCATCATACCTGACTTCTTCTACGATTGTTTCTCTGCTGAGACCTTTATCGATCCTTGCTTGTACTTCGTTGAAGAACGACTTTAGCTCCTCTTGAAATCGCTTAACGGAACCCTTATTTCCAACCTCTCCATGCCCAGGCACCAGCACCTCAAAGTCGAGCGCCTCTATTAGCCTAAGGGCTTCCAACCACTCTCCGGGGTAAGATTCATAGAGGGTCGGAATTCCGTTCGTGCAAACATTGTCGCCAGAAAACAATGTTTTCCTCTCCGGCATAAAAATGATCGTCTCATCGTGAGTGTGACCCTTTATGTGTATCAGTTTGAACGTTTCATCGCCCGCGTGAATTTCCATTTTCTCGGAATAGGTCATCGATGGTCTTTTCACGAAATAATGCGCCATCAGATGCTCTGATTGCGGTTCCATTATCTTCACCCAATCTCTGCAGACTTGTAATCTTTCCTCTGAAAGCAATTGGCTCTTTGTGCCTTCGTGCGTAATGATATCCGCCTTCATAGAAAAAATTTCCCAGTGCGTGGTCTTGATGATGATCCGTATTGATGATGTAGATAACCTCACCGTGTTTCTGTATTTCTTTTTTCCATTCTAAGGCATCGGTGGGCTTCTGGGGGGTGTCTATCATGACAATCCCCTTTGAAGTTACCACGAAGCCCAGATTACATCCTACGAAATCTGTTTCAACGTAGATATTGTCTCTTACCCTTTCCATACTCAAACCTCCCCATTTTGTCAGATCAACTTCCCGGGCATTATACTCCAATTACCTGGAACGGTCTCCGTGAAAGCCGCACCAGTCTTGTTCCAAAAACTATCCCTGAGCGCCCAAGGCCTCTCTGACTGCCTCTGAAAGGGACTCGAAGTCAGAGATGTTATCAAACTCAGGGGAAATCTCCTCCAGGATCCCTATGGCCAGATCACATAGCATGCACCCCTTTTTTTCGCAACAATTTCCACCAAAACTCCTTGAACTCCGATCTCTTGCAGTTCTCCCTGAGATCTCGAGGCATCTTTTGTTCTGGGAATCAAATTTAAAACGAAATGGAATGGTAGGGGTTTAAATTCTCACTCCCATATTGTAGAATGGAATGGTTGATTGAGCCTGCAGGCGAGGTGAACCTGTGAGACCTGTGCTGGTAAAGGATTGAGGAGATGAAGAACAAAAACCGTGACTATGTCCCACGTCCCTTTTACATAGCCGGACTGGTATTGTCACTGATCCTCATCTGTCCCGCTACACAGAGGTATTTCTCGAATCTGGGCGAAAGGTGGCTTTATGTTGCAGGCCTTTCCTTTGCGCTCTCCTTTTGCCTTACCCCAGTGTGCAAGTCTCTCGCTATCAGACGAAATATCATGCTCAGGACCGATACGACGGGAATCCCCCAGAACCCAACTCCTGTGTTGGGGGGGGTGGCAGTCTTTTTGGCCTTTCTTATTAGCATCCTCTTAAATGGCATCTATTCTGGCCACCTCTTTGCCATCCTCGTCGGGTCTGCCATCGTCTTCGGTGCCGGTCTGCTGAGCGACCTGAGGGAGGTGTCTGCGTGGGTCAGGCTCGTCTTCCAGGTTGTAAGCGCCCTTCTCGTGATGGCATTCGGGGTCTCCCTGAAAATCTTTCCATCGGCCATGGGCCTGTCTGGACAGGTTCTGAACCAGGTAGTTACAATACTTTGGATCGTGGGTCTCACCAATGCCATAAGTTTCTTCAACGGCATGGACGGCCTGACAGGAGGTTTGGGAGCGATCTTTTCCCTTTTTCTGGGGATCGTCTCGCTTCAAACCGATCAGCCATTCCTGGGCTGGACCTCCATCGCGTTGATGGGCGCCTGCGTGGGCTTTCTCCCTTACAATTTCCGGTACAAGAAAAGGGCGTCAATCTTTATGGGTCATGCAGGCAGCATGGTAACCGGATTTATCCTTGCCTGCCTGGCGGTTTATGGAGACTGGTCACCGGATAGGCCTATCGTTGCCCTGGCCTCCCCTCTGTTGATATTCTGGATTCCAATATTTGATATGGTCTATACTACTGGGAGACGAGTTATTGAGGGAAAGGTCTCAGGCTTTAAGGAGTGGATCCAGTACGTCGGAAAGGATCACCTTCACCACCGGCTGGCATATGTCCTAGGGGAGCCCAAGAAAGGCGTGGTGCTCATCCACCTGGTCAGTATGTGTTTGGGCATAAGTGCCGTGGTACTGCGGTATGCCAGGACCATTGATTCCATCCTTTTGATCATACAGGCCTTCATGATCGTTCTGGTTCTGACCATATTGGAAACATATGGTCGCGCGCGCCTTAGCAGGGGGAATTCATAGCCTTCAGACAATTCTGAAATTGTCCTTGAAAACCCGCGCGACTCTGGAATATATATGCCTTCATGGACCCTTTGACCCACGCCCTGGCGGGTTATACCATCGTCAAATGCGGTTTGAATCGTGATACCGGAAAATGGGGGACTATCGCCGGCATCACTGCCTCCCTCTTTCCCGATATCGACAGTCTGATGGGATTATTCCTGGGAACCGAATTCACCATAAAGTACCATCGCTATCTTACCAATTCCCTTTTCCTGGCGATCCCGTTCTCCCTCTTTTTCGCGTGGTTGTTTGTCAAGTTCTCAAGGATCGAGAAATTCCGCTCCTTTTTCATCATATGGCTCGTGGAGATCCTGGCCCATACCTTCCTCGACCTGGTGACCTCTTACGGGACCATGGTCTTCAGTCCCTTTACAAATGATCGTGTTGCCTTTGACTGGATCTTCATTCTAGATCCCTTCTTGTTCTCCATCTTTTTCTTCGCGGTTGTGGCCCTCTGGATCTTTAGGAGAAGGGCACGCGCCATTGCAAGGACTTCCATTGCACTGGCTGTCCTTTACACCTGCCTTTGTGCCGCAAATCACTTCAGGGCCCTCTCACTGGCCAAGACATATGCCCGCGAAAGAGGCCTGGCGGTGGAGACATTAGCCTCCCTTCCTCAGCCCCTCTCCCCTTTTTTCTGGGGAAACTACATTGCCACCGGGGAAAAGATCTACGAGGGATTTGTCAACCTGATCGGAACGGGCGAACAAAACACCGGGCCTGACATCGGCTTGTTCGGGAGATTGTCGGCACGATATCAACCCGTCGATAAACTCCGCTATCGTGCCTGGGAACGCAATGAGGCCTCCCCATGGGTAAAGAAGGCGCTGGAGGAAGAAGGAGTTCAAACCTTCCTCTGGTTCGCCCGTTTTCCCGTGGCAAGATACAACGGGGTTGTGGACGGGCGTCACCGTGTTACCCTATTTGACCTCCGCTTCGGCGCCTTAACCGATAGACGGCCCTTTGAATATGTGGTGGATTTTGACCAGGACGGGAATATTGTCCAAAAGGGATTCATGAATAGAAGATGACTGGTTTCCTGCTATAAGATTTCATTATCTGCCCGCCTGGCAACAGGAACCTCCACCAGACGCAGTATTTCCCGAACAACAGGGAGAGGGACTGTAGTCTCCGCAGCAACAGTCCTTGGCCTTACCCCTCACTCTTCGGTAGATCCATCTTGAGGAGACGGCCACCGCTGCGCCAACAATCGCCAGAACTACCACGATTTCTGCCATTTCCTATCCCCCGTTTTGTTTGTCCATTAATCCGCAAATGAGCCGTCACTACTCTTGGGCACGAAATACTTGACTGAGGAAGTGCTGATAGAAAACCGAAACAGACGAACACCTCTTTCAACAGACTGTTCATTGCGAGCAACACCCACCACCGGTTGGGAGACTATTTGCAGGACCCACCATGTGTATGTTTCCGCTGGCCGAAGGGCCTCCCATCCGTCGCCTAATACGCGATACGATCGGCGTAAGCTCCTTCCTGGACTCCATGCGCAATGCAGCTATACGAACCAACAAGAATCCCAGTCCCAGACCAACAAAAGCAAACAGTAAAGATCCCGAATTCTCACCCAATCCCACAATGCTCGAAAGGGTCCCGCCTGAAAGGGCCCCGACCAAAAGGCCAGCAACAGGAAGGATGTAAATTACCATCATGCCTTTAATCCTGGTTTTAGTACTCAGGAAAAGCTCTACCTCATCCCCTTGCTTCGCCTTTGCAACATTTTCGGCCCTAACCACCATCGCGTCAGAGCCTTCGATCATGCTACAACAACCCCTCTGACCGCAACCGTCACAAGCACCCTTACGCTCGGTCAGGACCCATGCAAAACCTCCTTCAACCCGTTGAACCGTTCCTGTCTCAACGCTCATGAGGTGCCCCCTTTCTGCCTATTTCATAATTTTTACTTTAATGCTTCCCGAGGATCTGCACGCCCTGTCCGGGCCTAATCCTTCCTCCCCTCAAGACACGGGCAAACACCCCTTCACGGGGCATGATGCAGTCACCGGCCTTATAGTAGATCGCGCATCGACTATGGCATTCCTTACCAATTTGGGTGATCTCAACCAGGGCTGATTCACCCAGCTGGACCATGGTTCCCACAGGAACGTCCTGCCAATCGATACCCTCTGTGGCAATGTTTTCAGCAAAGTCCCCGAAAGTAACATTCAGCCCTTTCTGCCTGGCCTTCTCAATACTCTCTGATGCCAGAAAACTCACCTGGCGATGCCACTGGCCGGCATGGGCATCGTTTTCTATCCCGTGGTCTTCAACCAGGACCCCTTCCTCAATTGCCACCTTGGGGGTTCCCTTTTTCTTGCTTATAGCTATTGAGACAATCTTCATCTAATTTCTTAGCCTTCGGCCGCAACTCATACAAAAAGCTGCATCTATTGGATTTTCTTTCCTGCAGTTCACGCAGGTCGAGGGCCCACCCACTTTCTCCTCGTTTACGTCTTCTGTATCGGCCCTTGGCCTTCCAAGCCTTTTCTCCTCGTAATCTCTAATGGCTTTCGAAAGCGCCTCCGCGCCCAGATTCGAACAGTGCATCTTTTCTTTAGGGAGCCCGTCGAGAGACTCTGCCACGGCCTTTTTGGTTATTGTCCTGGCCTCGTCCAGGGTCTTGCCTTTGGCCATCTCGCTCACCATGCTTGACACCGCAATGGCGGCGACGCATCCGAACGTCTTGAATTTGACTTCAGCAAGCCTGTTGTCTACCACCTTGATGTTAAAGGTCATCATGTCTCCGCACACGGGATTTCCCACCTCGCCAACACCGTCGGGATTCTCTATTGTACCAACATTTCTCGGATTTGAGAAATGGTCCATTACCTTTGCAGAATACATTTTCCCCCTCACCAATGCTTAAGCGCCCTTGCCGGATTCGATCAGGCTGGATAATGTTGTTGAGTTGAGCTTTTCATACATCGCCTTTGTGGCCTTTTCCCATACGTCCCGGGTCAGGCACCTCTCAACCTTCTCACATGCATCGGGATTTTCAATACACTCGGATAGTTCAATTCCACCTTCGAGCACCCTTACTAGTTCCCCCACCGTGATCTCTTTAGGAGATCTCGCCAGCATATGCCCCCCTTTGGGACCCCTGACACTTATTATATAACTGGCCTTCTTCAACGGAATTATGAGTTGTTCAAGATATTTAACGGATATATCCTGTCGTTTAGAGATGTCGCCTATCTGTATGGGTCCTTCCTCATAATGTTGGGCAAGATCGACCATCATTCTGGTTCCGTACCTGCTTCGGGTTGATAGCTTCATCATGCGACCTCCCAGTCATGAAATTCGGTCACCCCCATCCTTTATCCCTAGGCAGCCATGCTCTGCTTCCAGAGGGGGGAGAGTGATCTCAGTTTTTCAACAGCCGGCGGAAGGTTTTCCAGTATATATTCGACTTCCTCGATACTGTTGCTGCTGTTCATTGTAAATACGATTGATCCTTGTGCCAACTCTGGAGGTATGCCAATTGCCGCAAGAACAGGAGAGGTCTTAAGGGCCTTCGATGCACAGGCAGAACCGGTATTCGCATAAATCCCTCTTTGGCTGAGCATAAAAAGAAGTGCCTCTCCTTCAATCGCCTCGAAGCAAAAGCTGGCGTGCCCGGGAAGCCTTTTCTCCGGGTGCCCTGTATACTTCACCTCTTTTATGCGTTCCTGGATTCCCGAAACAAGGGCATTTTTCATCCCTTGAACGCGCAATTGGTTTATCCTGGTGCCAAGTTCTTCTGCAACGATCTCTGCTGCCTTGCCTAGACCCACGATTGCAGGGACGTTTTCGGTGCCAGCCCTCCTGCCGCTCTCTTGTATGCCCCCATGTATCAAAGGCATCAATCTCACCTTTTGCTTGAAATATAGTGCGCCTATCCCTTTCGGACCTCCCAGGGAGACACCGGACAGACTCAGAAGGTCCACGCCCAGTTCATCCACTTTGACCGGAATATTTCCCGCCGTCGCAACGGCATCCGTATGAAACAGAACCCCCTTCTCGCGGCAGATGGTAGATAGCTCAGATATGGGTTGAATGGTGCCGATCTCATTATTTCCGTGCATTACGGATACAAGAACTGTCTCAGGCCTGATGGCCTTTGCTAGTCGTTCAGGATCCACCAGTCCATGTTCGTCCACGGCCAAAAAGCTTACCTCAAACCCCATACGCTCCAGAAACCTGGCAGAATTAAGGACAGAATGATGCTCGATAGAAGAGACGACTATATGATTTCCTTTCTTTTGCCCGGAAAAGGCCACTCCTTTGATAGCCAAGTTATTTGCCTCAGCTCCAGATGAGGTGAAGATGATCTCTCCCGGCCTGGCCCCAATCAGCCCGGCAACCTTTTGCCTCTGCTCCTCAACCACTTCCTTCACCCTGGAACCCATGTCATAAACTGTGGATGGGTTCCCAAACTCTTTGTCGAAATAGGGAAGCATCGAATCCAACACCCTTCTTCTCACAGGAGTTGCTGCGGCATGATCCATGTAAATCCTCATCATCTGGCACCTCTCTATTTCACCTTCCTTATATACAGCTTATAACAGTCCTCCCCTTCCTCCACCCCGAGGAATTCCTGCCCGCACTTTTCGCACCACTCGGGTATATCCCGAAGTGCCCCGTCATAATCGGTCAAGACCTCCAATACCTGCCCCTTTTTCAGACAGCTAAGCCTTTCCCCCGGCTCGAGGAGATGCAAGGGGCACATGCGGCACACCAGGTCCACGGTTTCATCTGATTGTTGGTTTTTCACAAATTTCATTAGATTCCTCTCAGGTTTTATAGAAATTTAAATTATATATTCATTTATTCTATACTATTTCAGTATACTTTAATCTCGTCCCGACCTAATGTCAAGGTAAAAAACCCGCCCTCCCCTACCACTTGTGAACCGAAACTTTCTAGTTTGGATCACAGGTTCGGAGACTCGATCGCGACCCAAACAGGCTTTACATCCATGAAATGAGGAAATAGAATGGCGCCTTTACTTATTTACCCTTAGAGCCCTGGGCTGATTTCGGAAAAGGACAGGGTTCCAACTATTTTGGATAATGAGGAAACATGGAAGACAAGAGTGCACTGGACGTATTTCTGAACCCTGATTCTGTGGCTGTCATTGGGGCCACAGAAAGGCCTGGATCATGGGGCTCCTTCATCATGCACGGCCTCCTTTCGAGAGACTATTCAGGAAAGGTATACCCTGTAAACAAAAATGCCGAACAGGTCTTCGGTCTGCCGGCCTTTAGACATATCAATGAAATTAACGAACCGATCGGTCTTGCGATCCTCACAATCCCCGCGGACTCAGTGGAACGGACAATTGCAGAGTGCGGCCGAAGGCAAGTAAAAGGCGCCACTATCATAACGGCGGGCTACGGGGAGTCCTCGAAAAAAGGCAAGGAACAGGAGAAGGCCCTTGTCCGTATTGCACGATCCTACGGCATGCGCATCCTCGGCCCAAACGTGAGCGGGACTTTCAACCTCCATGCCGACTTCAACGGATCTGCATCACCCGCTGAACATCTCTTGTGCAACAGGATAGGGGCCGTCTGCCAAGGGGGTTATGCCTTTTATGACCTCCTGGCCTCCGGCTTTTCGAAAGGCATGGGTGTGGGGAAGTTCATTCACACCGGGAACGAATGCGACGTCACGGCCACAGATTTCCTGGAGTATTTCGAGAATGACCCTGAAGTGGAGGTCATCCTGATGTATCTTGAAACCATCCGGGATGCCAGGCGTTTTGTTGAGACAGCCAGCCGGATTTCAAAGCTAAAGCCCATCGTGGTATACAAGGCTGGAAAGACACAGGGATCAGCCCGGGCGGCAGAAAGCCATACGGGCGCCCTATCAGGGGTGAGAGAGATATATGAGGGCGTGCTCCATCAGACCGGGATCATCGCCGTCCCAAGCATGGAACTTCTGCTTCCACTCGGGCACGCCCTCCTCGAACGACCCCCTATGCGCGGCCGGAGAGTCGCCATTATCACCATGGGAGGATCATGGGGGGTAGCGCTCTCCGACTCATTGGAGGAAATGGGGCTCACTTTGCCCGAACTGAGTCCGAAGCTGCAGCAATCCCTGAGGTCCATTGGCATGCCTCCCAGGGCATCAACAAGAAATCCTGTTGATATAGGCGCATCAGGCCTATTCTTTGAAGAGGAGATCATATTGGCCATAGGAAGAGATGTCCTCTTTTCCGGAGAAGTGGACGCCCTAATTCTCCACGGGATGGGTAGGCCAGGGATGCTTGAAAAAGATGCCCCTTCCAGGCTCAGGCTATTTCTCGACATCAATAAACGGATAATCAGCGGCTACAACCAAATGGAAGACGAAATTGGTCTCCCAGTCATGCTTGGAAGCATTTTTACCCCCTGGGAAAGTCAGGTTATTTGCGATCTGAACGAACAGGGGGTACGGATTTATAATCGCCTGGATGAGATCGCCCAGATTCTCTCACTCCTGCATAAAAACTGGCAGAACAAACAGAAGTTGATGGGCTACCAGGCCGGTGATCAGGTTGGGCACGCGATGGGGTCGTTGCGAAGATAATTGGCGCGCTAGATATTATGTGTAAAAATTGATCTTTTCAACGCAAGGGATGGAATCAACACAGTTTTGAAGGGAGGTAGAGGGATGAGAATTAGAAATGGTTTGACTGTTCTGGCTATTATCTTATCGGTGATTTTGCTGGCTGGACCCGGCGTTGTCGTCGGGCAGGAGATCGTACAGGAGGACTACCTCATTGACGGTCTTGATTCTGGGATCAAGCTACATATCAGGGAGAAGGTTTCAAAAGATATGAAGAGCTTTACCAAGGATAATGTCATCCTTTTTGTGCACGGAGCAACCTATGCTTCACCAGCGATGTTTGACTTACAAGTCAATGGATATTCCTTCATGGACTATTCGGCCAAGAACGGGTACGATGCCTTTTGCCTGGATATCCGGGGATACGGCGGATCTACTCGCCCTCCGGAGATGAACGATCCTCCCCAACACAACCAACCGATCGTAAGAGCGGACGTGGCGATCAAGGATATTGCCGCGGCCGTTGATCATATCTGTAAAAAGAGAGGCGTTGACAAGGTCAATCTGTTCGGTGCCTCATGGGGAACCGTGACCTGTGGCGGCTACACTGTAAATAACAATGAAAAGGTCAACAAGCTCATCCTCTATGCCCCTGTTTACAGCTACAAACATCCCATGGCCAAAGGGCTGGAAGACAAAGAGAAGCCAGGAAATCCAAATCCCAAGTTGGGAGCATATCGCTTTGTCTCTGTTGATGCTGCTACTAAGAGATGGGACGCCCAGATCAAACCACAAGACAAGGCTGAATGGAGGGAAAAAAAGGTACTGGATACCTTGAACAAGGCCATTATTGATTCCGACCCCACAAGCAATACCAGAACGCCACCCAGTCTGCGGGCCCCAAACGGGGTCCTTGTGGATGTTTACTACATTTTTACGGAACGTCCTGTTTATGATGCCAGCTCAATCTCTGTCCCCACTTTGATCATAAGAGGGGCAGACGACCCAACAGCCACAGATCCCGATGCTCAGGGCCTCTTTAAGAAACTGGCCAAGGCTCCTTACAAAAGGTATGTGGTGGTAGCCGACGGGAGTCATTTCGTGGCCTTTGAAAAAAATTACGATCAGGTGTTTAGGGAAGTCATCAGCACTCTCAATCCCACTCCGGCGGCAGCATATCCAGGGGAAAGGCTGGACCGTTTGGCGCAACGGACCCCCCAAGCATCCAGGTTCCAGCTTCCTCCCCTGATCACTCGGTCTTCCCCCTTTTCTGTGCATAGGGGGTTTAAAGGCCCATGCAGTTTGTAGGCATCCTTACGGAATATATCCAGACACCACTCCCACACGTTACCGCACATGTCATAAAGACCGAGCCCATTGGGTGCCCTGGCGCCCACGGGGTGAGTCATGCCGTCGCTATTCTCTTCGTAGCAGGCAACCACCTCCACATCGCCGCTTCCAGCATACCGCTCCTCTTTGCCTCCGCTTCGGGCCGCATATTCCCACTGCGCCTCGCTCGGCAACGAGAAGACGTATTTTCCCTTGTTCGCTTCGGTCAGGTTCTTGACAAATGCCTGGGCATCGTGCCACGTAACCTGCTCTACGGGAAGCCCGTCTCCCCTGAACTTTGATGGGTTATCCGACATCAGGCGATTCCACTGCGCCTGGGTCACTTGATATCTCCCCATATAAAAGCCGTCCACCTGCACCATATGAACCGGCCGCTCGTTCTCGGCTCCATCACCGAACGTATCGCCCATCATGAAGCTCCCTCCGGGAACATGGGCAAACTCCATTCCTGTAACCGGTTCCGTGAAGGTAAGCCTTGGCCTGGATGCCTTTAAAGTGCCAGGCGCACATTTCGGACATTCACTTTGGCCCACAGGGATACGACGGCCGCAGGACCTGCAAACTAAGGGCGCTTCACACTCCGGGCACCTCTTCCAGTGCTCTTTGACCGGCATCCGGCACTTGGGGCACACGGGCTCGCCCAGTGACGTCTCACAGGCAGGGCAGAGCTTCCAGCCTTCTCTTACCGGCTCTCCGCATTGAGGGCACTGGCTTTTGTCCTGGTATTCTTTCATAAGAGTCTCACCCGGAAAACCGCCTCAATAATCTTCGGTGCCGCTATCTCTCCATCTACAGCCCCGCGTCGAACACGACGGTCTCCCCTCTTTTCACCTCGATGCCTTCGCCCACCGGAAGGGGCTCGCTCATGCCCTTCTGAAGGACATATAGATCGTAGGTGCTCGGCAAGACGGCGAAGCTCTTCCAGAGCGGGTAATTGTTGTCAAAGCGCCGGCGCACCTGGAGTGTCGCTTTATCCTTGCCCGATGGCACGAGGTCCCATCCGGTAACGCCCGAGGCCTCTTTCAGGGCTATGCCCGCGTCGATGGTGGCCACTGTCTCCTTGCCGGCGTTCACTTTGAGGTCTTTGGCCACAATGGTAGGCGAGGGACTCTGGTGGTAATGAAAGGCCACGGAGTAACTGCCCGGCGGCACGGGACGCGGTTTCATCAGGTAGTAGTCGTTATCAGGCGATACATGGGTGATGAAGGGCTTGCCTGTGGCCTGGTCGATGATGCTGACCCCATCGGCTGCAGTTGCTAGACCCTTGGCCAGATTGATCACGACGACGCCCAGGTTGACATTGGTGATCTCCCCTCCTTTGACCTCGTATTCCCCTACCACGGCATCATCGGGCTTGCGGTAGTTTGGCTTGGCAAAGGCAAGCACGACCTTATACTTTCCGGCCAGGAGGGGATGGGCCCCCGCCACTGTCTTGGTCTGTTTTAGTAGCTTGTTGTCATTCACCCGTATTATCTTCAAACTATCCAGTGTCTTTAAACCGCTCTCGGGCAGGCTTACATTCAGCTTCCCCAGGCGGCTCTTTGCCTTTACCTCTTTCGTCTTGGCCTCCTCTACCTTTATAGCCAAGTCCTTTTTCACTGTCTCCAGCGCCGCCAGAAGCAAATCGGCGTCTCCGGCTGCAAAATACTTTCCGCCACCCGCCTCAGCCAGACAGGTCAACTGCTGTTTCCCAGCGCTGTCTACCCCAAAACCCACCACGTGCAGTATGAACTTGATGCCGCTCTCTTTGAGGCCCTTGACAACGCCGCATGGGTCACTGTGGCAGGTCTCAATCCCGTCGGAAACAAGTACTATTGTGGTTTCGCCTTCACTCTCCTTGAGCATATCTGCCACCTGCTTGACTGAAGACGCTATGGGGGTCATACCCTTTGGTGAAAGGGCCTGGACCTTTTTTAGCAGCCCATCACGGTCGTCGCTGCCGGCCTTAATCAACACCTCTACGTCGGAGCAGTCGCCCTTGCGGCGATGCCCGTAGGCCACCAGACCCACCTTGGCTTCCTTGGGAAGTGCGGGGACCACCTTGGCCATTACCTGCTTAGCAGCTTCGATCTTGCTCTCTGGGCCTGCCTTTCCCAACATACTGCCCGAAGCGTCCAATATGAACACAACCTCAGGGTAGCTGGTGCTGGCTCGAGCCAATTCATAAGGGGACGCCATCGCTGCCAGGATAAAGATCAATCCAACCAGATAAGAGATCCTTGAGCCCATAATACACCTCCTGAAATGAGACTAACCTGCGCCTGCACGTCAAGAACATATCACCTTCATATCCCTGACTTCGTTACTGTGAAGATACCGGCCGTGTGTGATTTTTACCCGAGTCAAAGCCCCTTGTCAAATTATCCGGTGCTCGCCCCAATCAGGAACCCACCTATTCGCTCCTCGCCTAAACGAGGTTGCCCTCCATGCAAAAAACTGATATTCTATCTTGATAGGAACTGGAATTGGGCACCACTCTTGTCCAAATCAGAATCTACCTTTCGGATGATTTTGGATATGATATTGCCTCAAGGGGCAGAGGAGAAAACGACCTGATGACTGAAGCCAAGAAATTCCTTATGGTAACCGTTTCGGGACCTGACCGTCCGGGGATCACCGCCATTCTTGCACGAATACTGGTTGAACACGGAGTGGAAGTGGTAGAGGTCGAACAGGCCTCTCTCCAGGATCTTTTGGGGCTTTACTTTCTCCTGGACCTGAGAAAATCCGACCACTCAGAGGACAGCGTGATCAAGGACCTCCTGTTCGAGGCCAGTCAGCTCAATCTCACCCTTAATTTCAGGCTTTTCTCACAGAATGAGCTCCAGTCCGCCAACCAGCGCAACCTTTTTATCCTCACGCACTTCGGGGGTACTCGAGCCTTGGCCGAGCTCTCCAAGATTATGGCTGAGGAAAAGGCCAATATTGAGACCATCACCACCATGACGCACCACGGCTCCCAGTCCATGGAGATGACACTCAACGTAAATCGTGTTTCCAGTCTGAGCCATCTCAAGGAGCGGCTAATGGTCAAGAGCCGGGATCTTGCCATCGATCTGGGCCTTCAGAAGATGGAGGCATACCGAAAGAACAAACGCCTCATCTTTTTTGATATGGACAGCACCCTCGTGGATATGGAGATCATCGATGAAATGGCCCGCCGGGCCGGCGTACTCAGAGAGGTCGCCAGAATCACGGACAAGGCAATGAGGGGGGATTTTGACTTTGAAGAGTCTTTGATTCAACGGGTCGCTTTACTAAAAGGGCTGCCGGTCGCCCACTTAACCGAAATTCGGGATAACATGCGCCTCTCGAAAGGCGTCCAAGAGCTGGTAACCACGCTCAAATGGCTGGGTTATAAACTGGGGGTCATAACAGGGGGTTTCGACTTCTTTGCGGACCACCTGCGGGACAGGCTGGGCTTTGATTTTGCTTACGCCAACAGGTTGGAGATCAAAAACGGTGCCCTCACTGGCCGGGTGCTAGGGCAGGTAATAGACGCTGCCCAAAAGGCCCGCCTCGTAAACCAGGCCTCGTGTGATCTCGGAATCCTTCTCGATCAGATTGTGGTGGTCGGGGATGGAGCCAATGACGCCCTAATGCTGGGTCAAGCAGGGCTGGGCATCGCCTATAACGCCAAGAAGGCACTGGATCGGGTTGCAAATGCCTCTTTGGGCAGATCCCGTCTCACCCATATCTTCCATCTCCTGGGTATCACCGAGGAAGATATAGCCGAGGCACTTGCCTGCCAATCTCAAGAAGGCCCTTCCTAGAAACCTACCCTCCAGCTGACCGAAAAATTGGAAATATGGTATCATTTTAGCCCTTTTCCGATGTCTCGTTTATCCGAGGGGGCAATGGGAGTTTTCCTAACCCCCAGTCCCCTGGTTTCAGAGCGCTGTTACTAAATATGGTTTTCCTGTCTTGCTCAGGAACCCTTGATTGAGCTCGCGACCGATGAATGGTTCACCCTAAACCATTCAATCAACCGACGGGCGATGCTGAGGCTCGCGGGAAGCAGGGGCAGGTTTTGAGCCGTATACCAGCCGGCAGCCAGCAACTCGGAATTATCAATCTTTATCTCCCCGCCTGCGTATTCGGCTGTAAAAGCTACCATAAGGGAATTTGGAAAAGGCCAGGGTTGACTGCCGAAGTAACGGATGTTTTTGACACGTATACCGACCTCCTCCATGATTTCTCTTCGCACGCAGTCTTCCAAGGTTTCTCCTGGTTCTACGTAACCGGCGAGCACACTATGGAAGGGTAAAGGAAACCGGGTCGACCTCGCCAGGAGAATCGAATTGTCCTTCAGCACGGCCACAATAACGGCCGGAGACACGCGCGGATAGTTTATCAGACCACACCGGGGACAGATCTTGGCCCGTTCATCTACTTTGGCCTCCGTTGGACCGCCACACTTCCCACAGTAGCGGTGGGTTTGGTGCCAGTGGACCATCTGATTCGCACGCCCTGCCACCCAGATCAGGTTCTCATCGATCAAACCGAATAGCGCCCGCAGGCCCATGAATGCAAACCCCTGATAGCTGAGGTCGCCGTCGGGCCATTCAGCGGCATAGCAGGACTGCCCGTTTAGGGCGCCAAGATAGTGTGTCCAAGAGGGGGACGCCTTCAACTCCGCCAGGTCTTCGAACCGTGGAACGTCATACCGGTTATGTCGGGTTGTCACCAGAAGTTTCCCATCATGGTAGGCAAAACATAAGTCAGAGGGCATAGCTTCCGAAGAGTACTTGAAATCCCAAACAAATGTCATAATCAAAATCGCCATTAGCCCACCCCGACGTTTCAGGGTGAGGATTGAAAAGGTTCTACAGTCAGGGGCGTGCTTCAGCAATCTCCTTTATGCAGCGAAACCCAAGCCAGTGGGCCCCATTAATGGGATCCTCAGGGGTCCAACGACAGGTAACCCTAACAAATGTTGCGGAACCCAGAAAGCATCCGCCTCGCATGGGCAAGTATCCTTCCAGCCATTGGCCCTCGCACATCTCCCATACATTACCGCACATATCATAGCACCCATATGGGCTCATGCCCTGGTGAAAAAGGCCGATTTCCGACGTATGCCCCGGGCCATATTCCCTGGAATTACATCTACCGGGGAGAAATTCATCCCCCCATGCCCACCAACGGCCATCGGTTCCACGGCCGGCCTTTTCCCATTGAGACTCTTGAGGAAGTGATTTTCCCGCCCATTTGGCATAAGCTCTGGCATCGTTCCAGCCTACAAAAATAACCGGTCGCATCGGCTGTCCCCACACGGGGTGGTTTAGGGCGATGGGCTCACGATGCCCTGTTTCTAGAACGAATTTGCGATACTGGTAGTTAGTCACAGGATATCTATCAATGTAATAGGCCTCAAGATAAACGGGGCGGGCGGGTATCTCAGTCACGAACATGGGGTTCTCTCTCTGGTCTAATATAAATATCTGGCGAAGTTCTTTTTCGCTTATCCCCATGGTAAATTCGCCCTCGGGCACCAGCACCATCTCGGCCCCATCTGTGGGAGAGACGATGGTTTCAGGAAAGGGCCTGGAACCCAATTCCCTGCTTATATCCCAGTGGCTATCCAATTTAACTACTCCCTCCTTGATATCCTGCATTATACCTGTCAACAGGGCCTGGCACGGCACGGGTCTGCAGCAGGGGACAACTAAAGGGATGAAGATATTTCAAAGTGGGCGAAATTCCAAATAGGTGAAAAGGATAAAGAGAGAAGCTCCCAGAGACACCAGGCCAGTAACGATTGCTCCTGAGCGTATGTTTTCATTATTGCTGAAAATCGTAATCAAGGCCCCCGCCACCGCCATGCCGAATGCTACCATGGAGGCTATTTGGAGTACAAGTCTAGCGTCTTTGCTGACGTTAATAAAGAAGGATATCAAAAATGCGCCAGCGACAATCGAGGCCATCGTCTGTTTGTCTCTGTTCTTAATGAACATAACTGCCAATCCGCCTATCACTGACACGGCAAAAGAGATAACAGCAATCAAATTGCGCATTTTTTTATTCCCCTGATATCAAACTTGATGAATTCGTAAAAACCCATCGACAGCACTTTTGTGTCATTCCCGTGAAAACGGGAATCCGGGAGTCCCGGAATTCCTGGACTCCCGCTCCCCGCCTTCGCGAGGACAGGCTCCGCGGTAGTGACGGTATTCACTCAAGGAGCAAAAAACTCCTAGCGTCTCGCAGGCCAAAGGCGACAATTAAGTCTAGGACTCAACGAGGGGTTAAGTCAAGGACGAGTTGCTGGCCCCTCCCACTTGATATAAAAATACGGGTTCGCTATAGTGTAAGCCAGAAGGTATCGAAGGAGAAGGAATGAATGGAATCTTTGCTTAAAGAATGGAATGGAGAAAGCGTAATTATTCGTTTTGACAGGGGCGCCGAGGCATGGATCGTTATTGCAATTCATTCTACGGCCCTGGGGCCAGCGGTAGGCGGAACCCGCATGAAACCTTATGCTCGCCTCGAGGACGCCTTGGAGGACGCCCAGAGATTGGCAGGTGGCATGACCCTCAAGTGGTCTGCGGCCGGAATTGATTACGGGGGCGGAAAGGCGGTCATTGCCGTCCAGCCTGACATGGATTCAAAGACGCGGGCGGAGCTGTTGCGGCGATACGGCGCCTTTGTCCACAGACACAATGGGCTGTTTTTCACTGGACCCGACTACGGCACCTCATCTGAAGACATGGATATAATTGCAGAGACCGGGGACCCTTATATCTTCGGGCGAACGCCCGCTGCAGGGGGAGCTGGCAATCCGGCGCCGTTTACGGCATTAGGGGTCTTTACCAGCATTCAGGTGGCTGCCGGGCATGCCTTCGGCTCTCCTGCCCTGGAAGGGAAACAGGTGCTGATCCAGGGGGTGGGAAGCGTGGGCCGGGAGTTGGTCGCACTGTTGTTGGGGTCGGGATCAAAGGTTCTGATAAGCGATGTGAACGAGGCTGCCCTTGAGCGCTTCCGAAAGGAGGCCGGCTTGGAGTCAATCGCCCCTGATGAGGTCTACGAGAGACCCTGCGATATCTTTGTCCCGTGCGCGGTGGGGGGTGTTTTGAACCAAAAGACGATCCCTCTTCTTCACTGTCGGGCGGTGGTCGGGGCGGCCAATAACCAGCTGGGCAAGCCTGAGGATGCCGAGAGGCTCCGAAGACGGGAAATCTTGTATGCCCCCGACTTTATAGCCAATAGCGGGGGTGCCATCGCCATTATCGGCACAGAGACAGGGGGATGGTCAAAGGAAGAGGCGGA
Organism: Pseudomonadota bacterium; assembly: GCA_043808585.1. Classification (GTDB taxonomy): domain Bacteria; phylum Desulfobacterota; class DSM-4660; order Desulfatiglandales; family Desulfatiglandaceae; genus CAYVMN01. The sequence goes on from JAZDES010000109.1 coordinate 24,658, forward strand.
AGAGAGGCTCGTTAAACTAATAAAGGACAACCTGTCGCGTATCTTTGAAATGGCTGAAACTGAGGGGTGCAGTACCGATGAGGCAGCGCAGCATATTGCTGAGATGCGGCTAACTGCCTCTGAATGATTCCGGCCTCTGCGGTTAGGTTCAAGCCACGCCAAGCTAAGGAGAAAAGCTGATGCCACATATTGAATTCGATTGGACAACAGCCGATGGACTGAGGCTCTATGGCCAGGGCTGGGAACCGGAGGCCGACCTGAGGGGCGTAGTCTGTCTGGTCCATGGCCTGGGAGAACACAGTGGCAGATACAGGCACCTAAGTGCGTTCCTGAATCGATCAGGGTATGCACTCTTGACATTTGACTTGAGGGGGCATGGGCGATCTGACGGCAATCGGGGACATTCCAGGAGCTTTGGCCACCTGATGAAGGACATCTCCGGGTTGCTGGAAGAGGCAGAGAGGCGCTATCCAGGTCAGCCCCGTTTCCTTTATGGGCATAGTCTTGGCGGCAACCTGGTACTGAATTTCACCCTGCGTCATCCCCCGAAAGTTATGGGGGTGATCGCCACCGGACCGGCGCTACGTCCTGCTTTTGAACCACCTGCCTGGAAGATCACCATCGGGAAGATCATGTATAATATTTTTCCCTCCCTCTCCATGTCAAACGAGATAGACCGCCGGTTGATCTCCCGCGATCCTGAGGTGGTAAATGCTTATAATAACGACCCGCTGGTTCATGATCGCATCACTGCCCGCCTTGCCATGGATTTCCTGGAGGCGGGCATATGGGCACTGAACAACGCCTCCCATCTCTCTCTACCGCTACTGCTGTTGCATGGGGGGGAAGACGGGCTCACATCAGTGCAGGCCACCAGGGAATTTGCAGAAAGGGCCGGTCAGTTCTGCACCCTCAAGGTCTGGGACGGACTCTACCACGAAATCCATAACGACCCTGAAAAAGAACAGGTCTTCGCCTATTTGGGGACTTGGTTGGAAGAGAGGAACCGGCCGCGAAGATCCTAAACCTTTACCTCAAACCCGAGGTCCACCTCAGAGGCCGGCACACCGGCCCGAATCCCCCAGTTCTCCATGGGGGGCTCGTAGAGGACAATACGGACGTCCTCAGGCGGTATTCCGAGCGCTCCTAGCTTATGGACGATCAATCGGTATAACTTTCGCTTGGCCTCCAGGGTTCGCCCAGAAAACATACTGATCTCCACCAGGGTGAAATAGTCGCTGGCAGAGGGCGGCGCCAGAAAGGTCTGAAACAAAAGAAAATCTCACTATTTCACGAACTCCGCCTTATTAATCCTAGTATCCAACCACTAGCTCTTTTGACCCCTTGTTAGACAGGTTGCCGGGCATGATAAAAACGAGGCAATGGAGGGCGAGCGACCGCAATTGCCGCCAGCCCCAGTCCGCAGATAATGGCGAAGACGAGGAGTGCACACTGGTAACTTCCGAAGAGATCAAATATGTAGCCGGCAAAATATGGGCCTACTGCAGATCCTGCGGAGGTGGCCATCTGTGTGACACCCTGCAGGAGACCGAGAGAAGAGAGCCCGAAAAGCCAAGTGGGGATCAGGGGGCGTAAGGTGGCCCCGCCCATGGAAAGTCCGAAGAGTACCACATATACCCAGAGAAGTGACATTGTGCTTGTGACTGAGAGTATGAGGACCGCGATGAGTTGAAGCCCCAGGGTGAAAACGGCGGCGCCCTTTACAGAGTGCCGGTCTGCGATGAACCCGATGGCCAGTTTCCCCACAATACCCATGAGGGCGGTCAAGCCGAATGCAAAGGCCGCAGTGGTTGACGGTATGCCCATATCGAGGATGAATGGAATCTGATGTGTAAGCACTCCAAACATGACCGCGTAGGTGCTGAAGAGACTGAGGGACATGAGCCAGAAAGGCCATGTCAACACAATTTGAGAGAGTGCCCATGGACGGATCGGTGACGAGCCGATGCTGCCGGGGTGCTGGACGGCAGGGCCTTGCTCAGCCGGGCAATAGTCAGCGGAGAGGTCGTCGGGAAGATACCCCGCCTCCTCGGGGCTGCCCTTTATCACAAAGAGGATCACTGGAAGGAGGATGGCTACGACAAGAACACCCAGGATTAGGTACGAAATGCGCCAGCCGAAGCGATGGATCAGAAGTTCCGTGAAGGGGACGAGAATGATGCCACCAAAGCTGATTCCGCTCGTGGCGATCCCAATTGCCTTTCCACGTTTCGACCTAAACCACCGTGAGATGAGAAAGCCGTAAGGGACGAGTATCGTGGCCACGTGGGAGACGGAAAGGAGCCCGTAGAAGGCATAGAGATAGGTAAGCGAGTTGGTGGCGCTCAACATAACCAGGCTGAACCCTGTCATTAAGGTCCCGCTCACCATCACCCCCTTAGGGCCGTAACGATCAACTAGCCTCCCGATGAAGGGGCTTGTGAGGCCCGATGCTATCCAGTAGACGGAAATGGCCGCCGCTGTGGCGGCCCTTGACCAGTGGAATTCCCTCATGAGCCGGGGGAAAAAGACACCGAAACAATAGAAACCCGACCCTCCCGCAACGATGAGCCCTACGAGACATGCAGCAACAATCCACCATCCATAGTAAATCCTCTTTCCTTCCACTGCCCTTGACCTTCCCGGCTCCTGCTAGCCTCTCCTCTTGATATCTCTTCCAGCACAACACCTTACAAAGGCTCTGAAGCGCCCTTTAGTTTTTGAATGTCTTCGAAGATGGCTTTCCTTTCAATGCCACGGACGGTGATCCAGAGAATCGTCCAAGGGCGGTCTATTTGGGATTGTTTATGTATAAGGGTGTGTGGGATATTCCCCGGCAATTGTCAATATTTCAATCGTATGGGGGACGTTCTTCAATTTTTCAATTTACAATAAGGGTGGCTGCGAGAAGTCTTCCGTGCTACTGGGCAGCCGGGGAATTGGGAATAAGCGTGACGGATCTTACCAGGCTATTTGGAATGAACCCATTTTCCATAAGGTACGCAGTACGCAGACGGAAAACATTCGCCCAAGAAAGTAACCACCAACCCTTGAATTGAAATTTCGAAGAACGTCCCCTTTTCCCACAACTACGGCAGCCCAATGAGGACCATGGACGGTTTTTTCTCTCTCAACATCAAACGCTTCCCAGATCACTTTCTTATCCTCGCTTTCTTCGGGTTCTCTCTGTTGTCTGCCTCATTACCCAGCTTCCCGTCGGAGTCCATCACTTCGGCGAACCAGTGGTTATCGTCGTCGCCACTCTTTGGCTCCCCGCAGGTCAATTGCTCTTCTTCTCTTTCACCTGACCAAAAAAAATGCACGAAATTTTTTAAGCCTTTTGGGGCCAATTCCCTCCACCTTGAGCAAATCATCGACGGTTCTATAGGGCCGCCCGGCTATGATTCGCTCTGAAAGAACAGGACCTATTCCGTTGATTGACATAAGTTCTTTTTTGCTGGCGGTATTTAGGTCAAGCAAGCCTTGCGGAGATTTGGCTTTTTCCAACTTTAAGGGGATGATATCTTTGGAAACAGCATCATT
>JAZDES010000110.1:0-11441 GCA_043808585.1 Pseudomonadota bacterium
TACCCCGGTGCGCTCCTTCAGGCCTCTAATGGATCGGTCTCTCAGGCTGTTGCAAAGAATAAGAATGCCATTGGATATATCGGCATCGGCTATTTGAATGAAGACGTGAAGCCCCTGATGGTCGACCGTATTGTGGGGTCAGCGGCAACAACCCTGAACGGGATTTACCCCATCAGCAGACCGCTTTTTATGTTTACACAAGGCTGGCCAAAGGGCGACGTGCTCAACTTCATCAATTTTGTGATTCATCCGGAAAAGGGACAGAAATATGTAGCCGAATCCGGATATGTTCCTTTGTACTAAATGGAAACATTTTCCAACCTGAAAAAAATCCCATTCTGGCATCTTGAGGACAGACGTGAGGAAAAGCCCTAAATCGGGAAAACACTGGAAAAGTAGAGAACGTAATATTCGGTTCCTGTTCCTCGCTGTGGCGCTGGCGTCCATCACCACCCTATTCATGATCGCGGTCTTTCTGTTCGTAGAAGGCATCCCTATTTTCGGAAAGGTATCGGTGACAGACTTCGTCTTCGGTAAATACTGGTACCCCACTGATGACCCGCCTGATTTCGGCATCTTTCCCCTGATTGTAGCCTCCGTAGCTGTGACAACAGTCTCCTCCCTCATCTCAATCCCTCTGGGGGTATTGACGGCACTTTATCTTGCAGAGGATGCCTCTGCCAGGGTTCGGGAATGGGTCAAACCCGTTGTTGAACTCCTGGCATCGCTGCCTTCGGTGGTCATAGGCTTTTTCGGCATGGTAGTTGTCGCCCCGTTTCTCCAAGAAATCCTTGATCTTCCTACTGGCCTCAATCTCTTTAATGCATCTCTGATGCTTGCCTTCATGTCTATCCCAACCATCTGCAGCATTTCTGAAGACGCTATTTTCGGCGTGCCTAGAGAATTGAAAGAGGCCTCCCTGGCCTTGGGAGCTACCCACTGGGAGACAATAGCCAGGGTGACTATTCCCGCTGCCATTTCCGGAATCTCCACCGCAGTGATTCTGGGAATGTCGAGGGCCATGGGGGAAACAATGGTGGTACTAATGGTTGCGGGCGGTGCAGCTATGATACCCACATCCCTTTTTGACCCGGTGAGGCCCATGCCGGCAAGCATAGCAGCAGAGATGGCAGAGGCGCCCTTTCGAAGTGAACATTACTACGCCCTTTTCGCCACTGCCATTGTCCTTTTTTTGTTCACAATGGCCTTCAACGTGGTGGCCGAGCATATTTCCCACAGATACAGGCAGGTAGGGGCGGCAACGCTTTAGATGGAGCAAATGAATTCAACAAAAACAGGCCGATGAAGCAGAGAGAAGTGGATCTAAACCGATGATTATGAAAGATGCAGGCCGCATACAGACGCGTAGGAGGGTTTTTCAGGGGGCCATGTTCGGCCTATTCAGGATATCAGCTGCCATCAATGGGATTGCGCTTTTGATTATCCTTTACTTTTTGGTCTCGAAAGGCTGGCGGGCCATCAACTGGACGTTTCTTACACAGCCGCCCATGGATTCCATGACCAAAGGCGGCATTCTACCCTGTATTGTCGGCACCATCTGCCTCAGCTTGGGATCAATAATGGTCGCCATTCCTATCGGGGTTGCGTCCGCTATTTATCTGAATGAATACGCACGACCCGGACGAATTGTACGTTTGATACGCCTGGGGATCAATAACCTGGCAGGGGTACCATCCGTGGTTTTCGGCCTCTTCGGTCTGGCGTTTTTTGTGGTATATTTAAAGATGGGAGTAAGTATTCTCGCAGGGGCATTGACTCTGGGGGCATTGACTCTGCCTGTGATCATCGGGGCCACCGAAGAGGCCCTGCGCGCCGTTCCAGACACATACAGAGAAGCATCCCTGGGACTCGGGGCAAGCAGATGGCAAACCATCTACCGTGTCGTTCTGCCTGCCGCATTACCTGGAATTCTCACCGGAGCTATCCTAGGGATCAGCAGGGCAGCCGGTGAGACCGCCCCAATCATGTTTACAGCAGCAGTATTTTTCACGCCTTCTCTGCCAACTTCCATCTTTGACGAGATCATGGCCCTGCCCTATCATATCTACGTGCTAGCCACAGCAGGCACGGACATCGAGGCCACACGCCCCTTGCAGTATGGAACCGCCCTGGTGCTGATTGTTCTGGTTCTCGGCGTTAACCTTATTGCAATTATCTATCGCTCTCGTCTCAGGAAGAATCGATGACAGGGCGAATTTCAGTTACGGTTTTATAGCCAAGGGATGGAGGATGCAGAATTCACCAAAAATTTCAGTAAAAGACCTTGATTTCTATTACGGGGATTCTCCCGCCCTTCAAGACATTTCAATCGACTTCCGAGAGAACCAAGTCACAGCCCTGATCGGTCCGTCAGGGTGCGGAAAGAGCACCCTGCTCCGTAGCCTCAACAGGATGAATGATTTGATCCCCTACAGTCGAGTGGAAGGTCAGGTCCTGCTCGATGGTGATGACATTTACGACCCGGAGGTAGATGTGGCCACGCTTCGTCGTCGCGTGGGCATGGTCTTTCAAAAGCCGAACCCCTTCCCAAAGAGCGTATTTGAGAATGTGGCATACGGGTTGCGGGTCAACGGTATCAAGGATAGGGCTTTCCTTGCGGAAAGGGTTGAAAGCAGCCTGAAACAGGCTGTGCTTTGGGATGAGGTCAAAGATAGGATGCAAGATTCTGCTCTTGGGCTGTCCGGAGGCCAGCAACAACGCCTGTGCATCGCCCGTGCCCTTGCTGTTGAACCTGAGGTGGTACTCATGGACGAGCCCTGCTCTGCCCTGGACCCCATTGCCACTCAGAAAATAGAGGAATTGATAAACCGGTTGACCGAGTCCTATACCATCATTATCGTCACCCATAATATGCAGCAGGCGGCCCGGGTCTCTCAGGTGACCGCCTTTCTCTATCTGGGAAAACTCATTGAGGTAGGCGATACTGACACCCTTTTTACGCGGCCCCGGCTTCAGCAGACCGAGGATTACATCACGGGCCGGTTTGGATAATAGGATAAGGAGACACACATGCCGAAGCGCTTACAGAGGGAACTAGAAAAACTGAAAAAACGGATCCTCTCTCTGGGAACGATGGTGGAGGAAAGGGTTCGAATGGCCATCAAATCGATGGGAGACCAAAACGCTGAATTCGCAGAACAGGTTATCCGCACCGACTATGAGATCGACGCGCTCGAAGTGGAAATAGAAGAGGAGTGTCTCAAGATACTGGCCTTGCATCAGCCGGTTGCCATGGACCTTCGATTCCTGGCAGCAGTAATCAAGATCAATAACGATCTTGAACGGATTGGTGACGAGGCGGCAAACATCGCCAAGTGTGTCAATTATATGGCCAAACGAGAAAGGGTCGGCATTCCCTTTGAGTACACAGAAATGTCGGAAAAGGCGGAATCTATGCTCAAAATGAGCCTGGATGCCCTGGTCAACCTGGATCTGGATCTGGCCTTCCGGGTGCTCACCATGGACGACGAGGTCGATAAGATATATGGCCTCATTTATGACCAGATCAAGGAGATCATCCGTAAACTGCCTGACAGAGTGGGTTATCTGATCAATATGTTCCTTATCGCTCGATATCTCGAGCGGATTGCAGACCATGCAACCAATATCGCCGAAGAAGTCATCTACCTGATCGAAGGAGAAATCATTCGGCATGGTAAATGGGGTCAAGGACCAAAAAGGATCGATCCTGATGCCTCTATCCTGCCTAAGAAGACAAGGTTTGAATACTGACAGCCCTATTACTCCCTGTGTTCAAAGCGAAAAAATGGCGACAGCCAATTCCATACAAAATCGTCATTTTTTAAGCTTAATATAACAGCAACGTTCCGCATAGTATTATTTACTTCATTTTTGTCTTTTTCTTGGAATCTTTCTCCTTCCGTTTTTTCGGTTAATCATTTATCATTTCAAGCGGTTAAAGGTTCGCCAGTGCTACTCCCCATTTCCTGGCGCGACATTTGCTTAAAAACCCTGGAATTACTTTCAGACGGTCCAAGAGCGCTTGGAGACCTTAAAAGCGGCGTTTGTTTGTGGAGAGTGGATGACCCGGTTGGAGCCACATCGGTTCCCAGGGTCCTTAGATAAGGAGATAATGATGAAGGCCAGAATCACCATATGCACTCTGATGTTTGTCTTGTCTAACTACACATTAGGTTACCCAGTTGGCGTTGTTGAGGATGCAACCCAAGTGCCCAAGGTGACAAAGGAAATTGAAGACAAGCAGGGGACCGCGGAGCCTGAGAAGCAAAGAGGCATGGTGGGGGAAGAGGGGGTCCTAGTGCCCAAGGTGGCTGAAGAAGACAGGCCGTTCTTGTCTGCTGATGTGGGCTTCTACAGCCTATACATCTGGCGTGGGTGGCAATTGAGTAAAGACAGTTTGGTGATCCAGCCTTCGGCAACTCTGGGATACAAAGGGTTTAGCATGAATGTATGGGGCAATTTAGACACAAATCAGTTCAATATCGATAAGGCCAACTGGAATGAAACCGACTTAACCCTATCTTACGAAAGAAGCTTTGGACCCCTTAGCCTGGGGGCAGGGTACATTTACTACGCACTGGATGCATTAGATGACCAACAGGAGTTTTACTTCACCATTGGCGGAGACATCATACTCGCGCCGACCTTCAGCGTTTATAAAGACATAACAAAGGTCGATTCATGGTACTTCAACCTCGGGATCTCGCATTCCTTTGAATTGCCTAAGGGAATCAGTCTGGACCTGGCTGCCTCGGCAGGGTATTACATTATCAACAGCCGATACACCATTACGGCAGACGGAGACGAGCAGGTGGGAAATAATTACAGTGCCCTTCACGACGGGGTGGTTTCAGCAAGTCTTACCATACCGTTTGCCAAGTACTTTACCTGTACCCCATTGATTGCTTATTCTTTTCCGCTTTCCAGCGATGCGAAGAATATGTTGAAAACGGATAGTCCAAGCAAGAAAGCTAGCCATCTGTTCGGAGGCGTTACATTCTCTTTCTGTTTCTAGATAAAGGGTCTCCCTTGCATCCCACTATTTTTGAGCTCCCAGGGAGGCCTTATCTAGAACCACCTTTGGGTTTCCAGATTCGGGCTGAGGTAATTACAGATGAAGCAAAAGGCGCTGATACTTCAGAACGCTGCAGGAGAAGGGCCAGGCCTTATCGATGGTGTCCTGAGGGCCAGAGGATGGACCCAGGAGACAATTCATCTCTACCGTGGAGAGACAATTCCATCGGATTGGCAAAGCTGTTCACTGCTTGTGGTCATGGGCGGCCCCATGAATGTTTACGAAGAAGAGACCTACCCATTTCTGAAAAAAGAGACGGCAACGATTGCCAATGCCATCAAGACAGGCCAGCCGGTGTTGGGCTTCTGTTTAGGCGCACAACTGATGGCAAAGGCAAACGGGGCCTATGTTCGCAGGGGCAATAAAAAAGAGATTGGCTGGTACAAGGTTCGGATGACTGAGCAAGGGAGGAGGGACCGTCTGTTTGAGTCATTTCCTGAAGAATTCATCATCTTTCAGTGGCACGGGGACACCTTTGAACTGCCTGAGGGAGCGATACGAATCGCCAGTTCAGACAATTATGTCAACCAGGCCATTCGGATCAATGAAATGAGCTACGGATTCCAGTTTCATTTTGAGATTACCCGGGATATGATTCTAGAATGGTTGGAAACCGGCAGGGAAGAAATTGAAGATATGGGAGGAGAAATCATCAGGAAAGAGATCCTTCAAAAGACCCCGACTTACATTCCAGCCATGCACAGGTATGCAGTTTCCTTTTTGAACAATTATCTCGGGACGATAGAATCAAATTTGCGTTAATGGCCATCGAACGGTAGGCGGTTATCCGCCAATCGAGTTGGCCTCTTATCCTTGGGACAGCTCATGATATAAGGCCTCTTCAATCTCTTTCACGTGCTCCGCGTCTTCGACCTTCTGCCCTTCGAGATCACGTACGTAAAAGACGTCTGCAACTTGATCTCCTTTAGTTGCGATCTTGGCGATCCGGATATCCAGGCGGAGATCAAACAGGGTCCTGGTAATAAGGTATAAGAGTCCTATCCGGTCGTCGGCAAATACCTCAATAAGGGTAAAAAAATCAGAGATATGGTTATCCACTATGACATGCGGGGGTCTTCGGGGCCTCCTCTTATCTGAGAGTATGGAGGGCGCGGCCTTTTTGCTGAGACGATAGACCAGGGAGAGTTTTCCGCTAAATACGTTATTCAGATTACTATTCACCCGGGCCCACACCTCTTCCGGATGAATCCGATCGAGCGGCCCGGTGACTTTGAAAGAATCCACAGCAGTACCATCGCTCCAGGTGGTGATATCTGCTGAAAGGATATTGATGTCATTGAGTGCCAGCACGCCCGCAACATCTGCAAACAGTCCCGGCCTGTCTTTTGCCATGAATGTGAGATCATAATATCCCTCGCGTTCACTTTTCCGGGTATCGAGCGAGAATGTTGAGATATCCTTTTTGGGGTACAACTCTCGAAATTCCTTGGCCAATTCGATATGGCCAATGATATCCCTTGTCCGGGTATTTTGGAAATACCGCGGAGGCATTACCTCGAGAAAGCTGTTCAAATCCTCATCGGCCATTTGATGAGAAAGTTCCTGGCGGATTGCCGCTCTCTTCCGACTCACTGTTTTCGCTGCATCTTCCGTAGCCAGTTCTCCCCTTTCCAGTATGTGCATGACCTTAAAAAACAATTCCTGGGCCAGGTTCGCAACCCAGGTGTTCCAGACCCTGGGACCGGTTGCCATGGAATCGGCCCATGTGAGCAAATAGAGCATCTTTAACCGATCCGCATCCTTGATCTCTCTTGCACACTGCACAATTGCCTTTTCGTCGTTGAGGTCTCTTCTGGTAGCAGTCTCCGCCAGAATAAGATGGTGTCGTACCAGAAAGAGGATGTCTTCTGTCCCTTTCTTATCATAACCAATCCGTTTCAAAATGCCTCTGGCTATTTCAACCCCTCTCTGAGCATGGTCTTTCCCGTCTTTGCCGATGTCATGAAGCAGGGCTGCCAAAAATAGTGTTTGAGGGTTCAGAAGATCTGAGAAGATGTCCAGAAGGAGCATTTCCTTTTGGCTGGACAGATTCTTAAGGTAACGAAGCGTTTCCAGTAGATGTCTGCCAACAGGATAGATGTGATAGGTATCAAACTGGACGCGGTCTCGGATCTTTCCAAATTCCGGGATAAAGGCCTCCAAAAACCCGATCTCAAACATCTGGTCCAGGGCCTGTAAGGTGTTTGGCCCTCTGATGATGCTGTTGAAGTCGTTAACCACTCTCTCGGATTCTCTAAAGGACTCATCCACCAGAAATAGGAATTCGCGGACCAACCTCCTGGCCTCTAGGGAGAGGGGGCAGCCTGTACGAGCGGACTCCTCAAAGACGGCCATCAGCAAATGCCGATTCGAAAGGATGGTCGTGGCCGAATCGAAGTTGATTCCATTCCTGTCGAAATGAAGGCCTGGGACCTCTGGAAAGTCAATTCCCTTTCCCTGGTGGCGCTTTCCGGGCAAATGGCCGTCGATAAATGACCGGTGGAGGCACTTCATCGAGGCCATACAGCCATGGAGCCGCCCCATGAATTGCTCGACTCCCAAGACGTCATCTTTATCTTCAAACCCAAGCCTGTCGGCGATCTTTTCCTGATATTCGAAACTGAGACGATCATTTCTCCGATTTGAAAGCTGGTGCAGATGATTGCGCACCACTGAGAGGAACTCGACCCGCTCTCTAAGTTCATGGTATTCGCCATGAGAAAGCATGCCGCTGTATTCCAGATCCCTCGGGGTCCTTAGGTTAAAGAAGGTCCTGGCCAGCCAAAGGATCTCATGGTAGTCTCTCAGGCCGCCGATACCTTCTTTTACATCAGGCTCGAGGAGATAGCTTGCATCTCCCGAGGTCTCCTTTCGAATAGCGTGCCTGTCTTCAAGCCACCGCTGAAAGGCCACTTGTCTCTTTGAGATCACTTTGCTTTCAAGCGCTTCCAACAGAGACAAGAAGAGCCCTGAATTCCCGCAAATAAATCGTCCATCTATCAAGGAGGCCAGGACTTCGAAATCATTTCTGGAAAGGGAAACACAATCCTTTACACTTCGCGTCCCGTAACCCAAAGTGAAGCCGAGATCCCACAAGGGAAAAAGGGTCTCCTGTATCAGTTGCCTTGCCTGAGAAGGGATTTTTCCTGAAAACAGGATGAGGATGTCAATGTCGGAGTGAATACAGACCTCTTTTCTGCCGTAGCCCCCTGTAGCGACAAATGCAAAAGAGAGCTTGTCGTTGAAAAGCTGCCGCCCGACCTTGCTATCCTCCAGACCTCTCCGAAAGTACTGATCGATGATTTCCGTGTGATCTCTCTGGAAATTGTTGGAAATTTCCCCTGAGGTGAACCGGGAAATCAAGAGTCTCCTGGACTCCCTGAGCTCTTCTTCTCTCGATCTCATCTCCCCCTGAATCCATGTCACTTCTTGAAATAATGGGACTTAGTCAATTTCAACCTGTCATGCCGAATCTAAATGGCCTTTACACCGGTCTCGCCTGTTCTGATACGGATGACCTCTTCGACCGGGATGATGAAGATCTTGCCGTCCCCGATTTGCCCTGTCCGTCCCTTTTCTTGAATGACCTTGAGAGCTTCAGGGACCAACTCAGACTCCATCACGACCTCGATCTTGATCTTGGAAACAAAGTCCACCTGGTACTCTGCCCCCCGATAGACTTCCTTATGTCCCCGCTGACGGCCGAAACCCCTGACCTCGCTGACGGTCAGTCCTTTAACTCCCAGATCCGAAAGGCCGGCCTTGACATCGTCTAATTTGAAAGGTTTGATAATGGCTTCTATCTTCTTCATAGTGCGGTTTCCTCCAATCTTGGAACTTAAAGGCTATAGCCTGTTTCGTTATGAAGCGTGATATCCATCCCTCTTATCTCCTCCTCCCCGGTTACTCTTAACCCGACGATCAGACTAACGAGCTTAAGGATAATCACGGTCATGAAAAATGCGAATGCCATCGTGGCAACCACTGAGACGAACTGCGTCCAGAGTTGGACAGGTCTGCCGAAAAAAAGCCCGTTGGCACCATTTGGGTTGACCATCGTACTGGCAAAGAGCCCTGTTGCCAGGGCCCCCCAGATGCCCCCAAATCCGTGAATACCAACCACGTCCAGGGAATCATCGTATCCCAACTTCGCCTTCAGCAATACCCCGCCATAGCAGATCACGCCTGCGAAACCTCCAATAAGAATTGAAGAAACCGGGCCCACAAATCCTGAGGCCGGCGTGATCGCTACCAGACCGGCCACCGCTCCGGTAGCAGCGCCAAGGATCGTCGGCCTGCCTCGGTGGATCCACTCCAAAACCATCCAGGATAGCGCCCCAAGTGCTGAAGCGATGTGTGTGACGACAAAGGCGTTTGCCGCCAGCCCATTACATGCGAGCGCACTTCCCGCGTTGAAGCCAAACCACCCAAACCATAGGATTGCAGCCCCGGTGATAGTCATCGGCATATTATGAGGGATATAGGCAGTGCTTCCATAGCCGATCCGTCTTCCTACGATCAAGGCTGCGGCAAACGCCGAGATCCCGGAACTGATGTGCACCACAGTCCCCCCCGCAAAATCGAGCGCACCCATGCGACCCATCCACCCCCCTACGCCCCAGACCCAGTGGGCTAAGGGGTTGTAGACAAACGTGGTCCACAATAGCGTAAACAGAAGGAAGGCACCGAATTTCATCCGTTCTGCGAACGCCCCTGTAATCAGTGCCGCCGTAATGATGGCAAACATGCACTGGAATACCATGAAGGCCAAATGAGGGATGCTGCTTCCGTAATCAGGGCTTGGGTTCACCCCTACCCCTTTTAGTCCGAACCATTCCAGGCTGCCGATAATTCCTGCATGGTCTGGACCGAATGACAAAGAATAGCCCCAGAGCACCCATTCCAGAGTGACGACCCCCAGGATAATAAAACTCTGCATCAAGGTCCCCAAAACGTTTTTCGACCGAACCATGCCCCCATAGAAGAGCGCAACTCCCGGGGTCATCAACATCACCAGGGCAGCTGACATCAAGACGAAGGCTGTGTCTCCTGTGTTCATGTCTCTTTACCTCCCAAGCCTTTTTCGTTGAGAACCTTTCAGCAAGTTCCATGCCATCAGCCTTAAGTGGATTTTTTTACGGTATAACAGGTGCTTATCGGAATTTTGAGTGAGGTTTTACCTGATACAGTTTTGTAATATTTTTTAATTAAAAGGACAAATTTGTATTGTAGCCCCCGTTCGGAATCTGGCCTGGAGAGTAGCTTTTGGCGACTAAAAACCTCAGTGAAAAAATAGCTAGTGAAAGATTGATGGTCTCGTAAAAAGTCTCCAAGGCCGTCACTCTCGCGAAAGCAGGAGTCCAGTCCCGCCAGGCGGGATTCCTGGATTCCCGCCTTCGCGGGAATGACGAAAACGGATGATTTCTGACTTATTACGAGTTTGTCAAGATTGGATCGGTTCGCGGGCTCTGGTTTTTTGTTGAGGTGGCATTCCTATTGCAGACAGGATAAACCGTATTACTGAAGAGCATCCGGCGACTCGAAAAAAGGCGGGGTTTTTATTGATGATATTTCAGGAATTCGCACTTGGTAAAATACAGAGTCTACCCCGATGTTGAACCAAGTGTCCGTTATCTGACAAGGGCCAGGAGCTTTTGCAACATCGAGGTAAACTGGTTCAATTCTCAACAGTAACCTCTACGACATTTTGTCGTGCTATCCCTTTTTCCTCACGCCCTTCTTTCACAAAGACATGCATCAATCCCATTATCTCATATTGACCGTTTTCCAATTTAGTTGTGTCCCACTTAACTGCAAAATTCCTTTCTTTTTCACTGGATTCACCTATCTTAATCCAGCTTTCCCCATTCTTCTTGCGATAATACCATGGATTGGTTACCCGGGTGACATGTCCTGGTATGGCCAGATCTCTTAATTCCTTATGCAAGAGGCCATCGTCGAATTCCTCCCTAAGAAGAACCATACCAGAATACTTTTCAAATACCTCCGTAGGAACAATATAATGTGGTCCCCAATTGTGTGACATGATACACCTCCTTTGGATTTGCCGGGACAATCAGACAACAATATCTATTGACCCGAGCGGGTTATTTGGTTTTCAGTATTAATCGCTCTTTTATTTGGAATTGCAAACAGCATGCCATTGCCTTGAATATTTTTCCCTTAAAAACCAATGAGTTATCGGAACGGTAATTACTTGAGCTCACTTCAACGCATACATTTTTGTAGATGGTTTTTATTATCTCTACAATATTGTTTAATGACCCAAACACAGTTTTTCCAGGGCCGAATGTCTCACACGAATTTGGACTATCTGCCATCGACCATAGGATATCAGCCTCAA
>JAZDES010000111.1:0-21896 GCA_043808585.1 Pseudomonadota bacterium
ATAGCGGCCACAGGTCTTCTTCTCTATTACACCGCAAGAAACCTTGGCATAAGTACCGATACCCAGGATATGCTATCCGAGGATCTCCACTTTCGTCGAGTATTCGAAGACTATAAGAGGGCCTTTCCCCAATACGATAAGGCAATACTCATTGTGGTCGACGCCGACACACCCGACCTTGTCCGTGAGGCAAGCCTGGCCCTGGCCCATCGTCTGCAACAGGAAAGCGAGACCTTCAAAACCGTCTATCTCCCGGGCGCTGAGACCTTCTTCGAACAAAATGCCCTCCTTTACCTAACCCCTTCTGAACTCGAGGATCTGGCCGACAATCTGGCAAAGGTACAGCCCTTCTTGGCCAAATTGACCAGGGACCAGAGCCTCCGGGGGCTATTTTCCATGGCGAAAAGCGCACTCGAGGCCGTCCAAAAAGGGGAGGATGTGGACCTGGCCCCCCTCTTCGATCGCATGAGCAGGGCGATTAAGGGCACACTGGAGAAGAAAAACTACAGGCTTTCGTGGCTGGAACTTATGCGGGGAGAGACATCGAGCGCCGAGGAGCGCCGGGCCTTTATCATGGCCCAGCCCATGCTCGATTACAGCAATTTGCTGCCGGGCGAGACTGCTGTTAAGACCATACGGCGAGTGGCAAGAGAACTGAAGCTCGACCAGGAGCACGGCTTACGTATCCGGCTTACCGGCGATATTGCACTGGAATATGAGGAGCTGCAGAGCGTCATGCGAGGGGCAGAGGTTGCAGGGCTCATGGCACTGATCTTGGTGGGAATTGTACTATTCGCCGGCCTTCGCTCCTCAAGGCTGGTCCTGGCCACCCTGGTCACCCTGCTCATGGGGCTTATCTGGACTGCAGGGTTTGCTACGGCCGCGGTGGGGCATCTCAATCTGATCTCTGTGGCCTTCGCAGTCTTGTACATCGGAATGGCCGTCGATTTCTCAATCCATTTCTGCCTGCGGTACAAAGAGTTGATTGAAAACGGCTATACCAACAAAGCGGCCCTCCAGGAAACCGCTCAAGACATAGGCATTTCCCTGGTATTGTGTGCCCTAACCACGGCCATCGGTTTCTATGCCTTCATTCCCACAGCATTCTCGGGACTTGCCGAGCTGGGTGTGATTTCCGGAACGGGCATGTTCATCAGCCTCATAGGCAATCTCACCATATTGCCGGCCCTCCTTACCCTGATGCCATTTTCCCCACGGGCAGCGGAGCCAAGACGGGGCTTTGGACCACTTGTGGATGTGGCCCTTGCCTTTCCCCTTCGCCATTACAGGGCCATCCGTATCGGGTCTCTTGCTCTCGGCTTGTTGGCGCTATTCTCTCTGTCATTCGTATCTTTTGATCGCAATATCCTTCGTCTTCAGGCCCCTGAAAATGAGTCGGTTACCACCTTCAATGAACTCCTCACCCGGACCGAGACATCTCCCTGGAGCCTTGCGGTCGTGGCCCCAGATGCAGAGTCGGCAAGGGAATATGCTAAGCGCCTCGGTGAGTTGGAGCTGGTTGATAGAAGCGTAATGCTAGGGGACTTTGTGCCTACGGAACAGGGTCAAAAGCTTGCGACTATTGAAGAAATTGCACTGATCCTGGGACCGGCCATTATGGAGAACAAGGCGCAATCCCATCCTTCTCTCGAGGAGCAGGTAGCGGCAGTTCATGACATGATTGGGAGCCTTGAGGCCTTTATTAAAAAAGAGAACAATCACCAATTAGAGTCAAAGGCCGGACCCCTTCTGAATGAGTTAAGACAATATGAGGCTGCCTTGGCCGCAGAAGAGCAGTCCCTTAGAGAACAAATGCTAAATCACCTTGAGCTTAGCCTCCTTGGCACCCTGCCGGAGAGGTTGCGAATCCTTCGGGCATCGCTTTCTGCAAGAAGTGTTGGGCCACAGGACTTACCGGAGACACTGACCAGGCGCTGGGTTGCGGAGGATGGTCGCTACCGGGTCGAAGTCTTTCCACGTGAGGACCTCAACGATAACAAGGCACTTCAAAGGTTTGTTACCTCGGTCCAGAAGGTTGCCCCTGATGCCATAGGCATCCCCGTCATCATAGTCGAGGCCGGAGATGCTGTTATCCGGGCCTTTCGGCAGGCGCTCATTTTGTCGGGGATAGCCATTTCATTGCTGTTGCTTATCCTCATGCGGCGCAAGGTAGACGCACTCCTGGTACTGCTTCCTCTGCTACTGGCCGGGACCCTCACAGGTGCATCTACCGTCCTCCTTAACGTACACTTTAACTTCGCCAATGTGATCGCCCTGCCGCTGATCCTTGGGGTAGGTGTGGATAACGGGATCCATATGGTTCACCGGATGCGAACGGCCATGCCTGTAGATGGCAATCCCCTTAAGACCAGCACAGCGCGAGCTGTACTTTTCAGTACCCTTACAACCATCTGCAGCTTCGGGAATCTGGCATTGTCCCCCCATAGAGGGATGGCAAGCATGGGGCTGTTGCTTTCAATCGGCATAGGGTTCATCCTGCTTTGCACTCTCATAGTCCTCCCTGCCTTACTCTATAAACGGGTTTGAGTGCGTAAAACCAGAAATGCCCAACCCGGATATACCGGAACCAAAAAAGGTCTCTCGCAAAGGCGCAAAGACGCCAAGCGGTTTAGGCAAACCCCTCATCGTTGCTTTTCTTTGCGGGCATTGCGGCTTTGCGTGATATATGTTACGAGAAGAGTCGTCTTCGTGAAGATCTGTGACCACTTTGAACACAAGACCATTTCAAAGGCACTAAAGTCGAAAATAGGATTGCTACAAAGGGCCAGCCTGCTTGACACAGGCACCCCGTTCCTCTAGTATTTTTCGACCGAAAACTAGGTAGTGCTTGACCGAAGACCCAGTTTTTTCGGTCAAAAATTCGAAATCCGAAGCACGAAATACGAAACAGCGACAAAAACCGCATATTCTAAATGTGTTAGTGTGGGTCATTTTCTTATTTGATGCCTCCGTAAGAACCTATCAACAGCCACTCCTCGTCATTCCCGCGAAAGCGGGAATCCAGGAATCCCGCCTGGCGGGACTGGACTCCCGCTCCCCGCCTTCGCGAGGACAGGCCCCGCGGGAGTGACGGCCCTGGAGGTTTTTTACGAAGCCGTCTTATTTGATTTGGGTGTCAGCCCATTTTGCCGGGAGGAAACAAATTGCGGATAGTGGATTTGCGCAGCGATACCTTTACCCTGCCGAGTGAGGCCATGCGCGAGGCCATGGCCCGGGCAGAGGTGGGGGATGATGTCTTTGGCGAAGACCCATCAGTAAACCGCCTTCAGGAAATGGCCGCAGAACGTATGGGTAAAGAGGCGGCCCTTTACGTGGCCAGCGGCACTATGGCCAACTTGGTCGCCCTCCTTACACATTGCCAGCGGGGGGACGAGATCTACCTGGGAGACCAGAGCCACATCTTTATATACGAGGCGGGAAGCAGCGCAGCCGTCGGCGGCATTCACCCTTACCCACTGCGAAACAACCCGGACGGCACCTTAAACCTGGATGACATAGAGGCCGCTGTGCGCCCGGACGATACCCACTTCCCCAGAAGCCGGCTCCTGTGCCTCGAAAACACCCACAACCGTTGCTGGGGGAGCCCCCTCAGCCTGGATTATATGGAAAGCATTTGGGATCTGGCCGGACGCCTCAATCTGGCTGTTCACCTGGATGGGGCACGCATCTTCAATGCCGCCCTGGCCGAGGGAGTAAAGCCAAAGGAACTGGCCAGGGGCTGCGATTCCGTCTCTTTTTGCCTCTCCAAAGGTCTGGGGGCGCCAGTGGGGTCTCTTGTGTGCGGTTCAAGAGGGTTTATCATGCGGGCCCGCCGCATGCGAAAGCAACTGGGGGGAGGCATGCGCCAGGCAGGCATCATTGCAGCCGGAGGGATCTACGCCCTGGAGAATATGGTTGACCGCCTGGCCGAAGACCATGCCATGGCCCGCCGCTTGGCCGAGGGCATCGACGGCATAGAGGGCCTTAAGACCCAGGTGGACATGATCAAGACCAATATCGTCTTTTTCCAACTTGCGGACGAACGCATAACAGCAAATCAACTTAGGGAACGTGCGGCCTCTAAGGGTGTCCGCTTCTTGGTAGGTCATGGCGGTCTGATTCGCATGGTAACCCATTACGGCTTGACCATGGAGGATATGGATTGGGCTGTGGAGGTATTTCAGGAAGTAATGGCCGGTGTGTAGTCACCTATCCCAGGTAGGCCTCTTTTACCCTCGGGTTTTCCAGCAGGCTGATGGCCTGATCTTCCAGTACCACTTTTCCAGTCTCGATGACATAGCCGTAGTCGGCCAATTCCAGGGCCGCCTGGGCATTCTGTTCCACAAGTAGAATGGTCAGGCCTTCGTCCCATTCCTACCCCCTCCAAGGCATCGGCTGGCCTTTGGCCTGGAAGGGGATCTGGAAGCCTTCGAGGAAAAAGGGTCCTTGGTAAGCTAAGGCGGACCGGCATGTCTGAGCGGCTTTTGCAAATATAACATGCCTGCGGCGACAAGTTCAATCCAGGGAACGACCTCTATGTGACCTTTTAAGGCGTTACGCACTTGTTTCATAAATACCGTATGCCCCAGTTCTTGCCCCAGCGGGGAATGCCGATACAGCCGAGACTGGATGTCCCTGGCACCTTACATCATCTGATGGGTCGGGGTATTGAGTGTCTCCGATGAGCAGTATTCCGGGCACGCTTGACACGCCTGTGGCTTTTTCCTATTCTTCTTTTATCCAAAACTGGCAGTCTCAAGAGGATCCTATGCTGGAAGTAAGGGGATTGGATAAGAGTTTTGGCGGCCTCATGGCGGTGTGTGATTGCACCCTCAGGGTGGAAGAAGGCTCCATAACAGGCCTTATCGGACCCAATGGGGCCGGTAAGACGACCTTATTCAATATAATTACAGGACATTATAGACCAGACAGGGGCAAGATAACCTTCCAGGACCAGGACATCGGGGGTCTCCTTCCCCATCAGATATTCAAGAAGAAGATCTATAGGACCTTCCAGATTACACGCGAATTTGCCCAGATGACTGTTTTGGAAAACCTGATGCTTGTGCCGGATCAGCAGATTGGGGAGAGGATCTGGAACACATGGTTCAGACGACCGGTGGTTCGGAGACAGGAGAAGACCATCAAAGAAAAGGCCCTTGAGGTGCTTGAATTTGTTGAGCTATCAGATCTGAAGGATGAATATGCAGGATCCCTCTCCGGAGGCCAAAAAAAACTGCTGGAACTGGCCAGGAGTATGATGGCCGAGCCCAAGATGGTCCTGTTAGACGAGCCAGGGGCCGGAGTCAACCCGACACTAATGAAGAAGCTCGTTGCCAATATCAGGACCCTCTGCGAGGAAAAAAATATCACCTTTTTCCTGATTGAACACGACATGGATCTGGTGATGAACCTTTGCAACCCAGTGATCGTGATGAGCGAAGGGAAAAAACTGGCAGAGGGAACACCTGAAGAGATCAAGAGGGATGAAAGGGTCCTGGAGGCCTATCTGGGCGGGCAATACCGATGATAGTCCTGAAGGCAGAAGACATTACAGCAGGATATAGCGAGGTCGACATCCTCCGTCATGTCCACATCAGGGTGAGATCCGGAGAAATTGTCTCTATAATTGGGCCAAACGGGGCGGGGAAGTCCACCCTGCTCAAGACGGTATTCGGGATTCTGAGGCCCCGGGAAGGCAGTGTAACCCTGAAGGACGAGGATATTACAGGTCTGAAGCCCGACAAAATTGTAAGGAAGGGCATAAGCTATGTCCCTCAGGTGGAGAATATATTCCCATCGATGACGATCCTTGAAAATCTGGAGATGGGCGCCTTTGTCCGGGATGATGACTATAGCCAGAGACTGGAAGAGATATATGAGCTCTTTCCCCTCCTGAGAGAGAGAAAGAAGCAGAAGGCAGGCCAGCTCTCAGGCGGGCAGAGGCAGATGGTTGCCATGAGCAGGGCCCTGATGCTGAATCCCGAGGTCCTCTTACTGGATGAACCATCGGCCGGACTGGCGCCATTTCTTGTTTCAAGCATCTTTGAAAAGATAAGAGAAATAAATGCCAGCGGTGTAGCCATTATCATTGTTGAGCAAAACGCCCGGCAGGCCCTGAAAATGGCACATTATGGATATGTTTTGGCAATGGGCAGAAACGTCCTGGATGACGATGGGGAGTCCCTGTTGCATAACCAAGAGGTGGGTCGGCTCTACCTGGGGGAATAAGGATGGCGGAGCTTATCATCTATGGCATCGTGCTTGGTAGCATCATTTCTCTGGGTGCAATCGGTCTCACTCTGGTCTATGGTATCATTAGGTTTGCAAATTTCGCCCATGGAGATCTCATGTCAGCGGGCGCATACGTTGCCCTCTTCATGGTCACTGGGGTCTTTCCCTGGATAGGGATCCCGGACAATACATTTGGATCGGTCTCCTTCGGGTGGCGCATGGTCATTGCCTTTCCCTTTTCCATGGCGGCAGTGGGCTGTCTGGCCATTCTGTTAGATCGGATCCTTTATCGCAGGCTCCGTGCCAAGGGGAGCGGGGTCGTAATCCTGGCCATGTCTTCCCTTGGGGCCTCCTTTATCATTCGGATGATCATACTCATCCTCTGGGGCTCAGATTATATATTCTTTAGGCCCGGGATATTGCGACCAGCCCTTGAGCTTCCGCTGGGTATAAAGATCAGGCCAGATCAGATCCTGATCCTCGTCATTGTATTCCTTCTTGTGGCATCGCTTCACCTCTTCCTGCAGAAGACCAAGATGGGAAAGGCCATGAGGGCCACATCAGATAACATGCAGTTGGCACTCGTCTCCGGCATAGACACCGAGCGGGTTATCATCTGGACGTGGGGAATCGGGGGGGGGCTGGCAGCTGCAGGCGGGATCCTTTATGGGATTGATGTACAGGTACATGCCGCAATGGGTTGGAATTTCCTGATTCCCCTCTTCGCTGCTACCATATTGGGTAGCATAGGTAACCTCTATGGTGCCTTGGTCGGGGGGTTGGTGATCGGAGTGGCCCAGCAGGTGTCGACGGCCTTCTTGATGCCCACATATAAACAAGCGGTCGCCTTCATAATCATGATACTAATATTATTGTTCAGGCCTAAAGGCATATTCGGAGGGAGAGGCGAATAATGGAGATCGGTGGAATCCTGGCATATCTGGTTTCATTCGCCATCATGGCGGGGATATATGCAGTCTTTTGCATGGGCCTCAACATCCAATGGGGATACACGGGACTATTTAACATCGGGATAGCCGGTTTTTTTTGTATTGGGGCCTATGCATCTGCCCTCATCACAACCCCTGAGCCAACCGGGATCTATGCCCGTTATGTCCATCAGATCTTTGGGCTCGACCTTCCATTTTTGGTTGGACTCCTAGGGGCAGCCGTCGTTTGCGGGATCGTGGCCTTGCTTATTGGGATCCCAACCCTTAGGCTGGGAGAGGACTATCTGGCCATTGCCACGCTGGGGATAGCCGAGACGATCAGGCTCATTTTTAACAATGAACGCTGGTTGGCCAACGGACCGCGCGGGTTGATGGGACTACCCCAACCCTTACAAGGCCTGGTGGATGCAGGGGACTACAATTACCTCTACATGATCATCATAGGGATAATTATTCTACTGGTTTACCTGTCCATTGAAAAGGCTATCCGATCCCCCTGGGGAAGGGTATTGAGGGCGATCAGGGAGGATGAGGTATCCGCTGCCATGAGCGGAAAGAATGTATTCAGCTTCAAGATGCAGTCCCTTGTCTTTGGTGCAATGCTCATGGGGATCGGAGGCGCCCTCTATGCGCACTATACCAAGGCCATCTCCCCCGATGTGTTTACCCCTTTGTATGGGACCTTCATCATATGGGTCATGCTGATGGCCGGGGGTAGTGGAAACAACAAGGGTGCCATCCTTGGGGCCTACGTGGTGTGGGGGATCTGGATAGGGACGAAATTCATGACTGATCTGCTTCCCTATACCCTGAAGGCCAGGGCACCCTACATTCGGTTCCTCCTTATCGGGATTCTCCTGGAGATCATACTGATCTACAGGCCACAAGGCCTCTTGGGAGAAGAAAAAAGGGTTTCCAAACTGCTAGAGTAGGGGGGCTTTGCAGGAAAAAAGGGGTGCGCCCCAGGCGGACCCCTTTTTTATACCCAATGGGCTATTCTGCCGGAATATCGTACTCCATGCTGACCGTTACGATCTTGCCGTCGGCATACTTCCATACCTCGATCGGTGTGATCACATCCCCGTTCTTGTCGAAATCCACGGAACCGGCAGCGCCTTCATAATTGATATCCCTGCCCTCCTTGAGCAGAGCAAAGGCCTTTTTGAATTCACCCGGTTTTATGATCTCCCCGGGCGGGTTGGCAACGTATCGCAACTGATCCCTGATATTCTCGGAGGTCAATGGCAGGCCTTTGACCTTGGCAGCATAGGCAGCAAGGCCGATGACCGCCGCCCCATCGTAGCCATTGGTGATAAAGGGCAGGGGCGGTAGTTCACCATACTCGGTCTTATAGTCCGCGCTGAAGATTACAAAGGGCTCTCCCCCCGCCGTGCCCGGAGCTGTGCCCTTTTGGCCCTCCAGGTTCTCGGCTCCAATAGCCTTTAAGATGTCCACTGATTTGGTGCCATCACAGAACAGGAACTTCTTGAACTTGAAGAACTCGATGGCATCCTTGAGATAGATCGTGGCATGCTGGGGGTAGCTAAAGGCACAAAGGATGTCGGGATTTTTTTCGAGGGCCTTCCTCAGCTCTGGGGCATAAGATTCAGCGGTCTTTTCGTCGTGCGGCACCATCGCAAGGACCTTGCCGCCCCTTTTTTCAAAAGACCTCTTGAATTGTTCTGCCAGTCCCTGACCGTAAGGGTTGTTGACGTAAAGGACAGAGGCGGTCTTGTTGTAAGTGGCCCCCAGCCTACCTGCGACCACACCCTGAAGGGCGTCGGATGGGCAGGTTCGAAACAAGAAATCCTTCTTCTGGTCTGAAGGCAAGACCGTGAGCAAGGGTGATGTGGAAGCTGGGGAGATCAGGATTACACCCTTGGGGCATGTCACGGATTCGGCCACCGGAACGGTCACACCACTGGATAGCGCGCCAACAATGCCCACCACCTTGTCTATCTCGACGAGCTTCTTGGCTGCATTGAGGGCCGGAATGGCAGACGTCTCACTGTCTTCATGAATCAGTTTGATCTTAAACCCGGCATCGGCCATCTGCTTGGCCGCGAGCTCGGTCCCATTCTTAATGGCTGGGCCAAATTCCTTCAATGGGCCGGTGTGTGCCAAAAGAGTCCCCACCTTGATTTCCTGGGCCAGGGCACCGGAAACGAAGGCTGACAAAAAGATCAACACGCTTGTAAAGATAATGGTTCTCTTCATACATACCTCCTTTCCTCACTGTTAAAAATTCACCCTCTAGGGACACCCTAGATGCCTCAAACGCACACCTGTGCCTTTGCTTTCGTTCCCTCCCATTTCCTCGTTTCACAATCACAAAAGAGTCTCATCTCAAAAGGCTAAAGGGTTACACGCTTTATAGTCTTGGCCTCTTCACATATAGTGCGAAATGGCCCCGAGGTCAAGCGAGGGAATCTTGGGGCGAAGTGCCTAGCCTGCCCGGTTGATATACCCCTTTTCTTTGAACCAGTCCACGGCATCACGCAGGGCCTCGCCTACAGGGCGAGTGACAAAACCCAGGTTCCGCCTTGCCTTTTCTACTGAAAAGAACATCCGCTTTTTGGCCATTCGTATACCATCCACGGTGAGAAAAAGCCCTTCTTTCCCGGTCAGCCTCCCCCAGGCCTCGGTCACGTAAGCGATGGGCAGCACCAGATTGTGTGGAAGTCGCACCCGGGGCGTCGGTCTCCCGGTTATTGTGGCAAGTTCAGTGAGGATCTCCTTAAGGGTCACGTTGCGGGCTCCCAGGATGTAACGCTCCCCTATCTTGCCTCGCTCAAAGGCCAGCAAGTGTCCTGCCGCCACATCGTCCACATGCACCACGTTTAGCCCTGTATCAACGTAGGCTGGCATATGGCCTGCTGCCGCCTCAAGAATCATTCGGCCTGTTGGGGTAGGTTTGATGTCTCTGGGCCCAATCGGGGTGGAGGGATTGACGATAACCGCCGGGAGCCCATCCCTTTCCACCATCCGGGATACCTCGGCCTCTGCAAGGAACTTAGAACGCTTATAGTGGCCGATCATGTCATCAATAGTCACCGGTGTCGCTTCGTCTGCCGGGCTCCCATCTCTGGTAAACCCCAATGTGGCCACACTGCTGGTATAAACGATCCTCTTGACTCCTGCCCCCAGCGCGGCCCGCATGATGTCCCGAGTCCCTCTGACATTGGTCCTGTAAATGGTCTCCGGCCTCAGGACCCATAGGCGGTAATCAGCTGCCACGTGAAATAAGGCCTCACATCCATCAACTGCAAGGCCCAGCGAGTTCCGATCGTTCAGATCACCGGTAACCACCTCCGCCCCTGTCCCCTCAAGGTTACTAAGATCACTACTAGGACGAACCAGTGCCCGCACATGGTGTCCTTTTTCAATGAGTTTTAACAGGACAGCCGAGCCGACGAACCCGGTGGCTCCAGTGATCAAGATCTTCATTCATTCCCCCTGATAGGAAAATCCTGGACTTTATGAAAAAGGTAGCCCCGTCAGGAACTTTGTAATGTAGTATGAATAATCGTTTGGGTCAAGCTTAGCCCTTTGGCTTTGCCCATCCCTCCTGTGGCAAGGCCAACCCAGATTATATGCAATGAAAGGCCCTCCTGAATCCAGGTATGGTTGAAAAGATGCTGGAAGAAGGCGCTAGATTGATCCTAAACATGGAATTTGTTCGTGTGAGCAGCTGAAAACGGGAATTGACAAGACCCGGTATTCATATTATGGACCATCAGGTAACACCTCAAGCGTGACCTGGAGGTGTGATGCACCTGGATGCGATTTTGGATAATTCAGAGGAACTCCCTCTCATCGAGGGTTTTCAAACTGGCACCCAGAATGGGCGTTAACGAATGGCCATTACGGGATGTTCCAAGAGGGTTGAATTGAACTCTAGGCCTCGCCCACAAAGGCGGAGAGAGGCGGCAATGGAGAATGGATATGTTTAAGGCAGTTATCGTGATGTTTATAGGGACCATCATTGTCTCGGTTGGAAATGGGCTCCTCAGTAAGGGGTTGCGGGCATTGCAGGAACTGGAGTGGTCCGGCCCCTTTTGGTCCACCTCTTTACACTATATAGGACTGGCAGCGCGAGATCCGATTATCGTAATTGGCGTTGTCTGTCATGCAGCCTTTTTCGGCTTGCTCCTGGTCGCATTTTCCTTGGGTGACCTTAGCCTTGTCTTACCTATTACCTCACTCACATACGTATTTGCAGCAATAATTGGAAAGATGTATCTGAATGAGGATGTTAATGCCTTGAGGTGGATAGGCTCCATCATTATTGTCTTGGGTGTGTTAGTGGTCCTGCTCGGCGAGGGAGGCAAAGGCCCGAGACACGAGAACAATAATATAGATAAGGTCAAGGCAGCACTCCATCTGGGGCGCCAGAATTATTGACCCTTCTAGGGCAGGAGGTTTTTCTTTAGGAGATCATATAATTATGGAAGAGAGACGTTTCGGCCCTCTGTGGTTTATTCCCGGAGAAAACAACGGCAAGTACCCCTTTTGCCATTCGATTTATATTGAAGGCGCCGGGATCCTGATTGATCCGGCCTCCAACAGGAAAAGGCTCGCCCAAATGCGAGAAAATAACGACATTGAGGCGGTCTGGCTCAGCCACTGGCATGAAGATCACCTGATGCACCTGGATCTATTTGATGGCCTGCCATTGTCTATCTCAGAAAGAGATGCACCCCCGATTTCCGATGTTGAACTCTTCCTGGATGCCTATGGGATGTATGACGCGGATGAGCGCGAGCAGTGGAGAGTTTTATTAAGGGAGAATTTCCATTTCCGGCCTCGGAGGCCGTATGCCTTTTTGAGGGACGGAGAGGTTATTCGGTTAGGTGATACGACAGTGGAAGTGATAAGCACCCCCGGACACACGCCTGGGCACATCTCATTGTGGTTTCAAGAGCTGGGGATCGTCTTCTTGGGGGACTACGACCTCACCAAGTTCGGGCCATGGTACGGTGACGTTGAATCTAGCATCGAAGAAACCATCAGGTCTGTAAACCGTTTACGCCAAATCCAGGCAAAGGTGTTGCTTACAGCACACGAGACCGGCGTATTTGAGGAATCCCCAGGGGATCTCTGGGATCAATATCTTGGGGTTATCGCTGATAGGGAAGGGAAACTTCTGAACCTCCTCGAAAAGCCTAGGACCCTTGAGGAAATTGTCGGCGCCTGGATCGTCTATGGAAGGCCGAGGGAACCAAAGGCCTTCTTCGAGTTCGGGGAGCGGGCACTCATGCAGAAACACTTAGAGAGGCTCATTAATCAAGATGTTGTTAAGAGGAATGGAGATAGATTTGTGAAGCTGTAGAAAATACTCGTTACTGGTCGGAGCGTAGTCCCGATTTCATCGGGATCTGAAGCGAAGCGTAAGCGGGATTGCTCGTTGCTGGTATCTGGATATCCGTGATTCGATTGATATCTGATTAAAAGGATTCCCTCATGAAGACAACCATGGTTATTCCATCTTACTGGACAAGGGAAAGCACTGAGGGAGTCAAGGATACAGACGCAGTCTATGATCACCCCACCCCCATTGAGCAAGAAGGCACCTTGGGAAGGGCACTTGAAAGCCTTGGCCTACTCGAGGAGAAGGACTTCGAGCTCGTGGTCATTGCAGCGGCCAATGCTGAAGATATCCAAGCGAGGGTCGAAGAAAAGGTCTCCCATATTATCTCATCAGCCCCATCCCATGTCAGGACGTATCTCTTCAGTCATTCCCACCTGGGGCAGATACATGAAGTAATGCGGGAGTCAGGAGGGGGAGGATATGTGGACCTTTTGAAACTTCGCGGGTACTCGAACATCCGCAATCTTTGCCTTTTTCTCCCCCATCTTTTCTCATCTGACATCGCTATACTTATCGACGACGATGAGGTATTTGAAGACCCCGAATTCATGGGAAAGGCACGAGAGTTCATCGGCAAAGACTTGGACATCGGGTTCATTGGTGCTGTGGCCGGCTACTACCTTCGGCCCGACGGCAAATGGCGTGTAAAGGTCGATAAGAAACCGTGGATGGACTATTGGGACAAGTTGGATAGGATGAATGAGGCCTTTGAAAAGATCATCGGTAGAGGTCCAAGGCTAAAGGAAACCCCTTTCGTCTTTGGTGGAAATATGGTTGTCCACAGAGAGGTCTTCACCCGCATCCCCTTTGATCCATTTGTGACCAGGGGAGAGGATATCGATTTCCTCATAAACATGAAGATGTTTGGATACAGATTCTTTCTGGATAACACCCTCTCGATCAGGCACCTGCCACCTGCCAAGACCTACCCTGTGTGGAAGCAGCTCAGAGAAGACATATACAGGTTCGTCCGCGAGAGGGCAAAGCTGAGGGATCAGGAAGCGACAGAAGATATGTTCCATGTCTCAGTGGAATCGCTCGAACCTTACCCTGGGGCATTCCTCGGGGATGACCTTGAAGATAAGATCGCCAGGGCCTCAGAGGCCCTGGCCGCGCATTACCTTTCCCAGGACAAAAGAGCCGATGCCAAAGAGGCCCTGAGAAACATAGAAATAGCACGGGTCCAGGCGACACCTCAGGAGAACGCCTTCCACCGGCTTCTCCGCATGAAGCGACTATGGGAAGAAATGATGGATTTTACTGCCAGTGAAAATTTGAGGGAGAGGCTTAGGAGGGTCTTTTGACTGACCTCCGGCTCGGAGAGGCAATGAGGGCGTAGGCCCAATCCACTGGCGGAGTCCTCGGCCAAAAAAAGAGCGGCAGTAATCCGAACAATGGGGGTGAGATCCACCAAAGGCAAGAATATAGCGATTTCCTGGGCCTGAAGGCTCAAATTCTTCAGTTTTTTCTTGACCAAACCGGGATTTTCAGGGTAAAAAACCCCTGTCAGGAAAGAATCGTTAATCCTGCGAGGTAAGAGTAATACAGAAAACTTCAACCGGGTGGAGAAGTCTTGGCACTTTTTTCAGGATACTCCGAAAAAAGGCTAACCAACAATTTTTTCAAAAAGGAGGTATAAACAGATGAAAAGGTTTTTCTTGCTTCTTTTGATTGGCTTATTTTTGTCAGGGTGTGGGGCAGCGGCAAAACAATCTGAATTTTGGGAGCACGATTCCGTATATAAAAATTGGGATCACCTTAGATACAGTTGGTACGGCTACAAGGCTCCCACGGTAAAGACGGGAAAGGAATCTGTTCAACAAGCATGGTGGGGCATTCCCGAAAAGGGTCCTGCCCTAGATTAACCCTGCTGCGTAACTTATTCAATTAACAATATATAGGGATGCGGTTTGGCCGCATTCGGTGAATGCTTAGAGTTTATCGCCTTTCCGAAAGGGCCTTAGGGCCTAAGTCTCTGTCTCCTGGGCCGGGAGGGTACGGCTATCCTCCAGCAATGGTAAAAGGTAGAGGCCTCTAATTTGTCGGGGGCCTCTGAGAGTATTAGTAGTGGGGCAATCCTAAACCAACCACTTAACTGAAAGGAGGAAAGGACATGAATAAGGGAGATTTAGTCAACGAGGTGGCCAGCGTCGTGGGCACCAAAAAGGCGGCTCAGGCAGCGGTGGACTGTGTCTTCTCGTCCATTACTAAGGCACTGAAAAAGAAGGAGGCGGTGACGCTCGTTGGTTTCGGGACCTTTAAGGTAGAGAGAAGAAAGGCCCGGAAAGGCAGAAATCCGCGGACCGGGGAAATAATCAAGATCAAGGCCAAGAGGGTACCAAAGTTTGTGGCAGGCAAGGCCTTGAAGGACGCCGTATAAGAATTAAAAAAGAGATCTTTTTATGGCCCCCACTCGGAGCAGCGTTTCCTGGTGGGGGCTATTTAGTCTTCAAATCCCACCCCGAAAGCACTTCATGGACCTGGAGCAAGATCTGCCTTTTCTTATCTGGCATGTAAGACCAGCTAAGGCCTCTAAAAGTTGACACGAATCCCTAATTCTAGTTATTGTGTACATTAGGACCGGGAAAGATCGTTAAGGGGCACAAAATTGATTGACTTTCCCTGAAGGCCTGTGGTAGAGACAGGCCGATTTTTCCCCAAAGGGGAGAGGCCGCTGGCCTTGGCTACGCCTGATGGACAAAGACCTCAAGAAAACCATAAAGGACCTTGGCTTTCTCAGCAGTATCGGCATGGCCATGGCCTTGTCTATTGCACTGGGGGCCCTTATCGGCTATTACTTGGACAAATGGCTTGACACCAAGCCGTGGCTTTTCTTTATCTTCTTGGGTTTCGGCATCGTTGCCGCGTTTAGAAACCTTTACAAACTGTATAAAAAGGCGGATAGATTCTGATGGAGTGGAAAAAACTCTCCAGGGTGCTTAGGACCTTTAACTGGATCATCCTCTTTGTCCTGGCTTCTATCAGTTTCCTATTCATGAACCATGCCTTTACTCTGGGTATAATCCTGGGGGGTCTGATTATTATTGCCAACTTTAATGTGCTTCAACATACCGTGCTTGCCGGTTTTTCCCCTGACGGAGCCTTGCAAGCAAGGAAGGCATCCATTATTGCAAAGTACTATCTTCGGATTACGTTAATGGGGTTTCTTATCTTCACCCTGATCAGGCAACAGTGGGTTGATCCTGTGGGCTTGGCCATTGGCCTTTCCATAGTGGTCGTCAGTATACTGTGCCTTGGAATCCACATGATCTGGAAAACATCTTCCGGGGAGGCAATATAGGTTATGGGACACCATTACTTTTTCATCAACGAATTCGGTTCGGCTCTCGGGATGGAGCATTTTTTCCACGTACACCTTCATGTGTTGCACTCTTGGCTGGTGGGGCTTATCATCGTCATATGTGCCTTCTTCTTGACTAGGGGTATCAAGCTGATTCCGGGCAAGCGACAGAATGTGCTTGAAATGATCGTGGGTGGGCTTGAGAATTTCATGGTTGATATCACAGGCCCAGAAGGTAGATTCTTCTTCCCCTTCATAGCCACCGTCTTTCTCTACATATTAATTTGTAATCTGATCGGACTTGTACCCGGCTTCTATTCTCCCACTGCCAACCTCAATACTACTCTGTCCATGGCCATATGCACCTTTGCTTACACCCATATCATCGGATTCAAGTTCCACGGTACCAAGTATATTAAGCACTTTCTGGGGCCGGTCTGGTGGTTGGCGCCTCTGATGTTTCCTATAGAAGTTATAGGGCATCTTGCCCGTATCA
Organism: Pseudomonadota bacterium; assembly: GCA_043808585.1. Taxonomy (GTDB): domain Bacteria; phylum Desulfobacterota; class DSM-4660; order Desulfatiglandales; family Desulfatiglandaceae; genus CAYVMN01. The sequence continues at coordinate 16,353 of JAZDES010000111.1, forward strand.
TGTCACTTAGTATCCGGCTCTTTGGCAATATCTTTGGAAAAGAGACTGTCCTCGGAATCCTTTTTATGTTGGCAGGCATGTACCTGGCCCCGCTTCCCATCCTGTTCCTGGGTATCCTGGTAAGTGTAATTCAGGCCCTTGTCTTCATGCTGCTTTCGATCATCTATTTTGTCGGTGCAATGGAAGAAACCCATTAAGGGGCGGTTGTTTTGAGGGCCTGCTGATATTTGTGTAAAGTGGAGTTATTGGAAGAAGGCCGTGAATATTAAACAAGAAAGGAGGCACACATGACCAAGAAGAGGTTAATTGGGGTTCTCACAGCGTTGCTGGTATTGGGAACGGCTTCCATGGCCCTGGCCGGTGAGGGTGCGGCCGAGGCCGCAGGTCTTTGGATATTCTTCGGAATCGCCATTGCCTGCGGATTCGGTATCGGGGTAGCAGCCCTGGGAACGGGCCTTGGAATGGGAAACGCCATTAATGGCGCTCTCCAAGGAACTGCCAGAAACCCCGAGGCAGGCGGAAAGATCATGACCACCATGATCATCGGCCTGGCTCTGATCGAGTCGCTGTGTATTTATGCCCTGGTGATCTGTTTTATTCTAGTGTTCAAGATTCCGGATCTTGGAATTATCATCGAGAAGGCATTTCGTTAATCACTGACCGCAAAAGAGGGCCCATTAATCAGGGCCCTCTTTTGGGGACCAGCATGTGCAAAAATTCACAACTTTGGTCCTTTCTCCTTTGAGCAAGACATCAAAAATACCTGTCCCCACCATTGAGCGCCTTGCCCTTTATTCGAGGCCACTGGAGAACCTGTTGGACAGCGGTGTGCCGGTTATCTCATCGGTAAGGCTTGCGGAACTTTGCGGAGTGAACCCCGCCCAGGTCAGAAAAGATCTGGCCTATTTCGGGGAATTTGGTACCAGGGGAGTGGGATATGATGTCCAGGACCTATTGGTGGAAATCAAGAGGATATTGGCAACCGATCGAGAATTGACTCTGTGCATCGTGGGTATGGGCAACATGGGCAATGCCCTGGTGGAAAATGAGAACTTCAGAAAAAGGGGCTACAACTTCGTTGCCGCCTTTGACTCGGACCCCAGGAAAGTTGGGAGGAGACTTTCTTGCGGACTCAGCATCGAGCCAGCCGCCAAAATCGCACAACGGGTCAGGGAACTTCATATCGAGATCGGGGTGATCACGACCCCGCCTTTTGAGGCACAGAAGATTAGCAATCTGCTAATAGAGTCAGGGGTTAAGGCCATCCTCAACTTTGCACCCGTCCAGGTGAGGGCCCCCGAGTGTTGCCTGGTTGAAAACGTTGATTTTACTGTGAAACTTGAGAACCTGGTCTATCATCTCAAAAAGCTCCCTAAGAGAGGATTTTCTTGAGAAACTGGCCCGTGTATGATTCCCTGATCTTTGCAATCTCTTCAGGGGTCCCTGTCCCCACGACGTACCCTCCCTTTTCTCCCCCCTCAGGGCCAAGATCTATAACATGATCAGCCGTCTTTATTACTTCCAGATTGTGCTCGATAACCACAACGGTGTTCTTTAGCTCAACCAGGTAATTCAATACCTCCAGAAGTTTCTGGATATCGGCTAAATGGAGCCCTGTGGTAGGCTCATCCAGCAGGTATAGAGTCCTTCCCGTGCCCCTCTTGCCGAGTTCTTTGGCTAGCTTTACCCTCTGCGCCTCCCCGCCTGAAAGCGTGGTGGCCTGCTGCCCCAGTTTGATATAGCCAAGCCCCACATCCACAAGGGCATTTAGTCTGTTCTTGATGTTCGGGATATTTCCAAAAAATGCAAAGGCCTGGTTCACAGTCATATCCAGGACATCCGCAATAGTGTATCCCTTGTATCTAATCTCCAGGGTATCGCGATTATAACGGAGTCCCTTGCATGACTCGCACTTGACATAGACGTCGGGGAGAAAATGCATCTCGATCTTTATGATGCCATCCCCCCTACAGGTCTCACACCTTCCCCCTTTTACATTAAAGCTAAACCTCCCTTGCTTGTACCCCCTGGCCCTCGATTCGGGCAGCATGGAAAATAGTTCACGGATATGCGTGAAGGCCCCCGTATAGGTGGCTGGATTGGAGCGGGGCGTCTTACCTATGGGACTTTGGTCGATGCTGATCACCTTGTCTACATAGTGAATGCCCTTGATGGATCTCACAGGACCCACCTTTCTCCTGGAACCGTATAGTTTCAGGCAAAGGGCGGGGTAAAGAATGCCGTTGATCAGGCTGCTCTTCCCGGAACCGGAGACACCCGTTATGCAGGTAAAGGTGCCTAGGGGGATTTGAATGGAAATCTCCTTGAGGTTATTCTCCTTTGCGCCCTCAATCACGATGGCCTTCCCGTTACTGTTCCTCCTTGACAAGGGCACCGGAATCCTCCTCTTCCCTGATAGATACAGGCCAGTCAGCGATTCCTGATTTTCTTTCAGCTCTCCGGGTGTCCCTTGGAACACCACATGTCCCCCCTTAAGGCCGGCTCCCGGCCCCATATCAATCACGTGGTCGGCCGACAAAATGGTCTCAGGGTCATGCTCCACCACCAAGACCGTGTTTCCCAAATCCCTAAGGTGCCTTAAGTTGTCAAGGAGCCGCAGATTGTCCCTCTGGTGGAGGCCTATGCTGGGCTCATCAAGGACATAAAGCACTCCGGCCAGTCCCGAGCTAATCTGAGTGGCCAGCCTGATCCTTTGGTCCTCACCCCCTGACAGGGTCACGGACGAGCGATCGAGAGTCAGGTAATCTAGCCCTACACTCTTGAGGAATCCAAGGCGGTCCTTGATCTCCTTGAGGACCCTTTGGGCAATTTTTTTCTCCTTTGGTCCCAGCCCCAAATCCTGAAAAAACCCGTAGGCCTTTTCAACTGATAGGGCAGTGATCTCGTGGATAGCCTTCCCTCCCACCCTAACCGCCAGGCTGGCAGGCTTCAGCCTGGCACCTTCACAGGAGGGACAGGGTCTGATACTCATATAGTCTTCGATCTCGTAACGAACCTGGTAGGACTCCGTCTCATGATAGCGCCTTTCCAGGTTGGGAATTACCCCCTCAAAGGGGCGAACGTAGGAATACCTCCTGTCATCTTTCTCAAAGTAAAAGGCAATCTCCTCTTTCCCGGACCCGTAAAGGAAGGCCTCCTGGATCTCTCTTGGAAGAACCCTGAATGGGCTGTAGACATCCACTCCATAGTGCCGACATAGGGAGTCCAACATCTGCTGAAAATAGATAGAGTGTCTGTTGGCCCAAGGGGCAATAGCACCTTCTCTCAAAGAGAGGTCGGGGTTCGGAACGATGAGATCCGGATCAAGATAGCGCTTGGTGCCCAGGCCGCTACAATCCGCGCACGCACCCTGGGGGTTATTGAAGGAAAACATCTGCGGGGTCAGTTCAGGAATGCTCATGCCGCACCTGGGGCATGCTGCCACTTGGCTGAAAAAGACCTCTCCCGATCCCATGATCTCTAAGACAGCCTTGCCTTCAGAGAGAGACAGGGTCAATTCCATGGAGTCTGTCAGACGCCTCTGGATATCTTTCTTGATGATTAGTCTGTCCACCACCACGCTGATGTCGTGCTTCTTGTTTTTCTCAAGAACAATATCCTCCTCTAAAAGCCTGATCTCCCCATCTGCCTTTATACGGGTAAACCCATCCTTTCTGAGACGCTCAAGCAGCTGGATATGCTCCCCTTTCCGTCCCGCCACAAGGGGGGCCAGGATCTGTACCTTCGTTCCCTCCTCCAGCCCCATAACCCGATCCACAATCTGCTGCGCGGTCTGCGAGCTGATTGCCAGGTCACACTCCGGGCAATAGGGTTGCCCAACCCTGGCGAACAGTATCCTCAGATAGTCGTATATTTCGGTGACTGTTCCCACCGTGGACCGAGGATTCCGACTTGAGGTCCTCTGCTCTATGGATATGGCAGGAGAAAGCCCTTCAACAGATTCCACCTCTGGTTTTTCCATCCGCTCGAGAAACTGCCGGGCATAGGCCGAGAGGGACTCCACATATCTCCTTTGGCCTTCGGCGTAGATGGTATCAAAGGCAAGGGAGGACTTGCCAGAACCGGACAATCCGGTGATGACGATCAGATTATTCCTTGGGATGTCCAGAGAGATATCCTTGAGGTTGTGCTGCCTGGCGCCCCTGATCTTGATGTATTCAGTCGGCATAGGATTCATTCACCACTTCTGTTCCTGACCATAGTCGCCGCCATCCTGATAGCAGCCTTAAGGCTTGAAGGGTCGGCCTTTCCAGTCCCTGCAATATCATAGGCCGTCCCGTGGTCTACAGAGGTCCTTATTATGGGAAGGCCCAATGTCACATTAACCGCGTCGGAGAAATGGAGGAGTTTTAGGGGTATCAGACCCTGATCGTGATACATCGCCACCACTGCCTCGAACTGGCCGTTGGCTGCATTGTAAAAGACTGTATCCGAAGGCAATGGTCCCGCCACCACGTAGCCCTCATCCCTGGCCATTTGGACGGCTGGCCTGATGATCTTTTCATCTTCTATGCCAAAGAGGCCTGACTCGCCTGCATGGGGATTCAGTGCTGCCACGGCGAGGCGAGGCCTTTCCAAACCCAGGTCTCTCTGGAGGGCCCTGGCCGTTACTGCTATCGTCCTGTGGACCAGACCTGCATCTATACGTGAAGGGACATCCTTGAGCGGACAGTGAATGGTCACCAGCGAGACTCGCAACCTCGCCCCTGCCAGCATCATGACATAGTCGGGGGTACGGGTGAGTTTTGCTATGAGCTGTGTATGCCCTTCGTAATGGTGTCCTGCCCGATGCATCAGGGCCTTGTTGATGGGACATGTCACCATGGCCCCAAGCTCCCCCCTCTGGCACATCTCAACAGCCCGGACGACATAGTGCACCATTGCCTTACCGCCCCGGACTGTAGGCTTACCTGCCTCGATATCACTCCGTTTCAACTTCGAGAGGGCAATCAGATCTATCTTTGCTGGAACCGAATCGGCCTCAAGGGGTTTCTTGATCATGTGCAACGAAAGCTCCTTCCCAAGCCTTCTGATGGCCGAAGAAAGGGCCTCCTCGTCTCCCAAGACCACTGGTCTGCAAGACGCGTAAATGGTGCTGTCAGCCAGGGCCTTTACAATAATCTCCGGCCCCACGCCTGCTGGATCCCCCATGGTGATCCCTACAAATGGAAGATCTATCAAGACCGGTACCTCAGAAGTGAGATCAGCTTGGTCATAACTTCGGCCACTATCCTGTGTTAAAGGCAAACAATGCCCGCACAGCAGTAAATTGACGATTTGGTAATACTTTAGCGCTTTGAAAACACTGAGGAGTAAGATGACAGACCGTGAGGGTCTTTTTTCCAAAGGACGTAACCCAAACTCTTCACAGCCTGTGGCACGCCCCCTTACCTTTAAATACAGGTTCTGCCAGGCAGGAGAGAGGAAAAAAGACCCTCGCGGTCCTCTGCCTTTCTTTCAAAACACTAAAGTGTTACACGATTTGTAATTGTTGATTGTTTATAGCCCACAACCATACCGTAG
>JAZDES010000112.1:0-2343 GCA_043808585.1 Pseudomonadota bacterium
TTGCCTCTGCTTCTGCGACCGTCTTTTCCCATGCCCCCTGCACCTTCTTCAGTTGCCCGAGACGCGCCTTGTTCCATTCGTCATCTTTGGCCGCCCAAACCCCTTTTTCCTTTAGATATTTTATGGCGCCCACGTGGAAAGGAGCGTCTGCGGGCGGAACGCCTGACTCAGATATCTTCCAATCAGGCATTACCGCATGGGCCTTCTCATACATGGGATACGTCTGATCCAGGGCCTTTACGAAGTTATAGACCCATTCCGGGTCAGCATTCGCATAGACCGTGATCATGGGATAGCGGTATCCTGGCAGGTAAACGGGATTCTCCTTGGATATGCCTGCGCCGACTGTCTCTTTTTTGGGGCTGAGAAAGGGTGCTATCTTCAACATCCTGTCCCAGCCTTCCTTGTCAGACGGAGGGAATTGGACCCAGAACAGGCCTCTTGGTGAGGTTTCCAACTCATACATGATCGATGCAGAGGTGGATACAACGGATGCATCGGTCTTGCCCTCTATCAGGGCCTTGCATGCCGCACCGTAACTGGGGAATTCAACCCTATTGACATCGTTCCACGTCATACCGCCAAAGGCGAGAAAGGCCTCAGCCTTTATGTTTAACGTGGGGGCACCCGGGATCCATGAAACCCGTTTGCCTTTCAGATCCTTTATCGCCTTTATACCGGATTCCTTCGTGGTTGCTAAGGCGATGGTTGTGGGGTGTGCCAGGAGGACCCTGAGATCCTGCGGCCCCCATTCGATGGTGGAGAAATCATAAAGGCCTTCAACGGCAAAGAAGACCTCATTTGCCAGAAAGCCGCAAATGACTCTTTTGGTGGTCAGCGGCATCAGCCTCCCTATTGATGTCCCGGACGGCAGCAATCGGATCCGGATCCCATATTTCTTGACAAAGGCATCTGCAATGGCGGATGCCTGCACATAGCCGGAGGCCCCCACATCGTAACAACTCCATATCATTGTCTTGGGCAATGAAACCGATTCTTCCGCACCGGCCGAAGCAAGGAAGCCGAAAAAGATAAGTGAAACGCAAACCATAAAAATGACGCCATTCTTTCCAAACCTGAAATGTGACATGATTCTTCGCCTCCTTTATTCTCTAAGGGTTGGGTTAGTTCAAACGTATTGAGAGGTCTTTAGCCAAGATTCGGGTTTCCGACATCACCTCCTTCCTCTGACGTTTATTTTTCGATGTCTCGAAAGGCCATAGAAAAGGCCCCAACAAAATCCTTTACTTCCGTGCCTGCAATCTCCACATCGGATCGATCAAAGATCTGTTGAATCTCATTTTCCACTATGTCCAAGTTGCATTCTTTCCCCCTCACCACATTTTCCATCTCTCTCAGGACCTGGTATGGCGCCGGATGGAAATCCCCAGTAATAATGAGATCGTGGATCCTGTTTTTTGTGATGAGCAGTGTCACACGAATCAACCCTGCAGGCGCCTTGTGCCTCCCCTCGCACTTGGCCGCATCGGGAGGAATTTCCTTAAATCGCATCCGCTCGGAGTTGGCATAAAACCACGCCTCTGATGTATACTCCTTCTGGTATTCGGCGGCATAGGTCTTCTCCAGATCACTCAACTCCCCGGGCACAAGCTGGACGGTGGTCCCGAAGATCTTTTCTACGGTCTTGCTGGTAAGTGTCAAGAGTTCTGAATGGGAGATCTTCCTCCCTGCCTCTATTTCCAGACACGTAAACCGGGCGCCCGGGTCTTTAATTTTCTTGTCCTGGGTCTTTTCAGGAGGTGTGATGATGGCCTTTTTCAAAATGTTCGGATCAGTGGGAACGACATTGACCAGCAGACGCATGGTCAGGATCTCTTTCTCGAGCCTTGCTGAAGTGGGGATCAGCTTTCGCCCTTCCACCTCCACATCGTTGAGTGGTCTGTAAACCGCCTCCACCTCAAACAGCTCACGGACTGCTTCCGCCAACCGGTTCAGTGTTATGCCGAATGCGTCCTTTATTGTTTTCATCGGCACCCACGGCAGCCGGGTATCCACATACAGGACTATCAGTGCCCCACCATCCGGACCCCAGATAGCCCCGCCCGCGTTTTGTCGCCGCCTGACCACAATCCCTTCTTGTCTGCAGTACTCCAGGTCAAGGGCCTTCTCCGGATCATCGAGAAACCCTGAAGTGAAACTGCCGCCACGAAAGACATTCAGGACAACGGCACTTGCCGCCTCCCTCTTCTCTAAGGCAAGTTCAATGGCGGGTGAGATACTCGTTGAGAAATCCGCATAATTATATCCCGTTCTTATGAGCCTGAGCTGTTCCATCCGCTTTTTACCTCATGTTATTAAAAACGCCTCCCCTTGCGTTCATCG
>JAZDES010000113.1:0-5399 GCA_043808585.1 Pseudomonadota bacterium
AAGAAATAATACTGGAAATAGAGGGAAAGTCAAGAGAATTCGCTGGAGATAGGGAACGTACAGGGACATGTTGTTGCATATTTGGAGGTTTCCTCCAAATATTCCTGAATGTCAAGCGTAATATTCAGCGGGGACAGGCCCCGCGGGAACGACAAAAGGGGCTGTTCTGCGGTTCGGATTTAATTGGGCCGGGTCTTATTGATGACCGAAGGGACCTCAAAGCATCACTGGATGGCCTGGATGGCCGAATGGATCTGATCGGCGGGTACGACCCCCGAGATGGAGGCGATGGAGCAACTCAGACCCAGGACGTGAACCTGGGACCTGTCAAGGGAAGTAAGGAGTTCGTTCGCAATACCGTAACGATCACCAAAATGCGGGCCATTCATTGAAAAACAGGCCACTGACGATGCCCTGGCCGTCATAGAGCCTTGGGGCATTTTCCCCAGGATTTCGGAAAACCCGGACTTATCTGAGCGGGGGACACAGAAGAATAGGTTCGTCTCCCCTTCCTCCTTTGAGGGACTCGTGATCAGAAAGCTAAGGTGGAAATCCAGCTGGGAAAGCCTCCTAAAGACATCTCCAACGGCCCTCAGGTTGTCTTTATTCATCTTGACCCGCAAGAGGTCTTGCCCTCCCTCCCACTCAAGGCCATAGACCTTGGGCCTTTTCTCCTGATAGGAGGCGACTACCTCTTTGTAGAGCTTTTCTTTGCCTTTCTGGGCAAGCCTCCAGTCGGCAGGGCTTCTGTAGGCGCTGAAGCTGAATGGCCCGAAGAGGGCACGGGTTGCCTTGTTAATAACGTCATCGCGCAGGATCACCGATATGGACGATTGGGAATTGGCTATGGCTACCGGATCGACCCCGTCTTTGCCAAAGGCATCGAGGAGTGCCCCAAGTGTCTCGGGCTTCCGATGGTGGGGGAAGATAGACAGGATGACCCCCGTTGAACTGGTGGAGAAGGCCTTGTGGAACCTATTTTCAATGAGCCTTGCAGTCTTTTCGGCATCATGGGAGTCAATAACGATGTTTAACCCCCACTCCCAGTCCTCATTCCCGCATGTAAGAAACGGAAGGTTTGTCTTCTCTCCGGCCAGAAGGCTGGTCAGCTCTGTCGGAAAACTCCTATCTCTTTCCGGCATGGCCACTGAAAGCCAGACGACCTCTTGTAGGAGTTTAAAGCCGCCAAGTCTTATTGAAGGTAACATGAAGCGCTCAGATAGGGGATAACGCTTAAGCTGCACCAGGGCAGGTCATTACAGCAGTGCGCTCACTACCCCCCACAGACCTTCTGTGTCGATCGGCTTGGCAATATAATCGTCCGCCTCTGTGGCCATTCCGTCCGCATGGGTGTAACTTGTGGTAGGGACCGCTTCGCCCACGGCTGTAAGAAGTACAACAGGGATATCCCTGGTTTTCTCGTCCGCCTTTAATTCAGCACACAGTACGTAGCCGTCCTTTCGCGGCATCATGATGTCAAGGATAACAAGATCCGGCCGGCGTTCCTTGATGGATTCCTCCCCCTCAATGCCGTCATAGGCACGCCCCACCTCGCATCCCTTGCTCTCTAACATCATGGCCACGGTCTCAACCAGATCCGGATCATCGTCTACTACCAGAATATATTTCTTGTCCATGCCAGCCCTCCTTATGAGCATTTCTCGTCGTGTTTTTCAATCTTCAATAACCGGTCGGGGATAGAGACCGCTCCTCTCCGCGATCTCCGGGACCTTTTCTTCCCATTCAATTGCCATAATATGAAAACCCCTGACGCCCTCGCATTCCTTCAATCGCTGGATAGTCTCCACGCATATGTTGATGCCTTCTTCTGCCTGTTTTTCTTTGGGGACACCGGACATCCTCTTTACCACCTCGTCGGGGACGTCCATCCCTGGGACACGGTTTTTCATGTACTTGGCCATCCCGACATTCTTGAAGGGGGTAACTCCTGCCAAGATGTAAACCTTTTCATGTAGCCCCCGCTCACGGGCGAGTTTCATCCAAAGCTCGAATTTGTCCAGGTTATAGATGCACTGGGTCTGGATGAATTCTACACCTGCCGCAACCTTCTTGGCAAGGCGCGGTACCCGTATCTCAAATGGATCTGCAAAGGGATTGGCAGCAGCCCCAATAAACATCCTGGGAGGCCTTTTGATCTCATCCCCGCCCAAGAACTTGCCCTCGTCCCGCATAAGTCTTACGGTCTGAATCAATTGCATGGAATCCAGATCAAAGACATTCTGTCCCGTTGGACAGTCGCCGAACTTCTGATGGTCCCCTGACAGGCACAGTATATTGTGGATATCAAAGGAGGCGGCACCCAGGATATCGCTTTGCAACGCAATTCGGTTCCTGTCCCTTGTAACCATCTGCAGCGTCGGTTCAACACCCATCAGTTTCAGATGGATGCAAGAGGCCAGGCTGCAAAGGCGTGTCACCGAGGTCTGATTATCGGTAACGTTGATGGCATCCACATGATTCCTTATCATCTCGGCCTTTTTGGTGATGGTCTCCGCATCGCTTCCCCTTGGAGGTCCACACTCTGATGTCACTGCCAGATGTCCTGCTGCAAGAATCTTTTCCAGTTTGCTGGGGGTCTTTGTCTTCATAGCTGCACATCCTCCCTGATAACTTTTCTGGGTCCACCGGCCCGTTCAGTAGACCAGTCTTTAATGGGTGTGAGCTTCTCATAGTCCTCAAGGCGACCCAACTCCTTGAGACGGTCAACGATCAGTTGCCAACCGCAGACGAGATCCTTATTGATCTCACAGCTTCCCTTTGTGGAGCCCCCGCATGGCCCGTTGAAGAGTCGTTTGGCGCATCGGGAGACAGGGCAGATCCCCCCTGTCTTGGCCAGGATACACTGTCCACAACCTTGACAGCGTTCCGTCCATACCCCCCTCTCTTCTGTTACACCCATGAAACAGGTGTCAACACCCGGCAATACGGGCATCCGCATGTATTTTTCGGCCATAAACTGAACGCCTACACCGCAGGCCAAGGACAGGACCGCACCATACTGATCAATGGTATTCCTTATCTCCTCAAGGTATTCATGGTCGCACTGACGCTCAAGGGTGATCTCGTCAATCTTCACATCTTTTCCCTGGTTCATAAAGTACATTCGAAGGGCCGACGAAAGAACCGCCACCTCCTTTTTTCCTCCTGCCTCACACACAGTGACGCACTCGTTGCACCCCGCTACCAGTATCTTATCGAACTCCTTGACCTCTTCAATGATCTCATCAATAGGCTTCCTCTTCGCCACAATCATGAAAGTTACCCCCTGTTCCTTGACTCGTCTCAGCAGTCAAACCCGATTCAACCACTCACCCTAATTAGCCATTTGTCCACTCGCCTCAAGCAGCCTTTCTCTCCTTGGCCGACTTGATGGGATTGGGTCCCATCTCCTTTATATTCTCTGTCATTTCACGGGCGATCCTGGCAAATAGAGGGGCCTCGCTTGATGAAAGATTATACATCTTTACCCTCTCCCCCCCTATTCCAATGCTATCGAGGATCTTCTGGGCCTGTTCAACACGTTTCCTGGCCCTGAGGTTGCCGCTGTTGAAATGGCACTCCCCTTCCATGCAGCCCGCCACATAGACGCCGTCGGCCCCTTTCTCAAAGGCCCTGAGAAGATGGATGACATCCACCTTGCCCGTGCACGGGACAAGTATGATCCTGACATTACCCGGGTATTGGAGACGCATAGAACCTGCCAGGTCCGCTGCAGTATAGCCTCAGAACTGGCAGCAGAATGCGATTATGATCGGTTCAAATCCTTTCATCATAGGACTCCTTCCAGCAAGGCGTCCACCTTGCTCATCAGCTGGGCATCCTCGTACCAGTTGAGCTCAATGACCTTGGCCGGGCACTCGGCCGCACAGATACCGCAGCCATGGCAGAGGGCCGGATCGATTTCGCTTACCCCGTCCTTGTTGATGCGGGGGACCTCATAGGGGCAGGAACGGACACATATGAGGCAGGAAGCGCATCGTTCCTGATCGACTTTGGCAGTCACCACCGAGAGGGTAATCTCTGCCTGGGAGAGAAATGTGGCGGCCCGCGAGGCCGCGGCCATGGCCTGTGAGATGGACTCCGTGATCAGTTTCGGGCTGTGGGCCGTGCCGCACACAAAGATGCCCTCACTGGCCATATCCACAGGCCGGAGCTTGACGTGGGCCTCCATGAAGTATCCCTCCTGGGTCCGTGCCAGTTTCAAGATAGAGGCAAGTTCCTCTGTATCCTCCGGTCGCATACCGGCACTAAGGGCAAGGAGGTCTGCAGATATCTTGATCTCCCTCTGAAGGACGTGATCCTTGAAGCTTACCGAAAGGGATTCTTCTGAGGCCTCAACCTGGGGTGGCTCCTCGGCCCTGTATCGAAAAAAGAGGACCCCCTGTTTCCTGGCCTCCCGATAGTAATCTTCCAGGAACCCGTATGTGCGCATGTCCCTGTAAAGGACATATACATTGGCCTCAGGGTTGAGCTCCTTTATAAGGAGGGCATTCTTGATGGCATTCTGGCAGCAGATGCGGGAGCAGTTGGGGTACTCCTCATTTCTGGAGCCCACACACTGGATCATGACCACGTCATTGAGATCCGAGGCCCCTTTCAGATCCAATCGTTTTCCCAGTTCAATCTGGGTCACTACCCTATCGTCTTTGCCGTACATGAACTCCTTTGGCCTGTATTCATTTGCCCCGGTTGCCAGGATAACTACGCCATGATCGATCTTTCTCTCATACATCCCAGGGCCAACCAAGACCTCGGTAGTAAAATTTCCCTTGAATCCGCTAAAGCCCACGATGAGGGATTCCGTAAGGACCTGGACCCGTTCGTGGCGAGTCACCCGATCTACCAGCTCCAGGAGGAACTCCTGGATATCGGCCCCCTCGATGGTGTGAACCAGGTCCCTTGAAAGGCCCCCGAGCCGGGGTTCCTTCTCCACAATTACCACCTCAAATCCCTGGTCTGCCAGACCCAGTGCTGCACTCATCCCTGAAATACCGCCTCCCACAACAAGGGCTCGTTTGTTTATGGAAATCGTCTTTGCCCGGAGGGGCTTGAGGAGGGCGGCCCTGGCCGCCGCCATCCTTAGAAGGTCCTTTGCCTTATTAGTGGCAGTCTCGGGATCATTGCCGTGGACCCAGGAGTTCTGATTTCGTATGTTGGCCATCTCAAAGAGGTAGCGGTTGAGACCACAGGCCTGCATAGTCTCCTGAAAAAGGGGTTCGTGGGTCCTTGGTGAGCAGGCTGCCACAACCACCCTGTTGAGTTTGTTCTCCTTTACCACCTTTTTCATCTTGTCCTGTGTATCCTGGGCGCAGGTAAAGAGATTCTGGTCCACATAAACAACATAGGGGAGGGAGGAGGCGTACTCGGCAACAGCAGGT
>JAZDES010000114.1:0-29099 GCA_043808585.1 Pseudomonadota bacterium
TTACGGTAACTCAAGGGAGGAAAATATGAATGAAAGATCATTTTTTAGGAAGAAGATGACGGGTCTCCTATTGACACTCCTGGTGATCCTAACAGCGGCAGGGGCTTTTGCCGTAAAATTTAACAATAACGAGGAAAAACCTCAGCCGGCAGGGGAGAAGATTGATGCAGGCGGGATCAGAGACGGGGAGAAGTATCCCCTGCTTTCCAAGCTTGTCCTCAATGTCAGCAATATGTCCTGTTCCGGTTGTATTTCAACCATAAAGGGCGCCCTAGCCGGCTACCAAGGGATAAAAGACATCCTTGTGGATCTCGGGAGTGGAAAGGTTGAGGTCTATTATGACCAGGAGAAGCTGACGGATACCACTGAGATAGAAAAGGCAATCACCGCAAGCGGCTATCCTGCCAAGACCCTGAAAACACTCTCCCCTGAAGAGATCAGGGAGGAGCTGGATCTGGCGGCTTCAAAGGCGAAGTACTATATCGCATCTGTGAGCGGGTATGACATTGCCAGGGCAGATTTTGCCATGGATCTGAACGCTGCAAGACAAAAATTCAAGAAGGCCTATGGTGACGACCTTTTCTCAACGGATCAGGGTCGAGCCCTTGATAACAGGCTAAAGGCGCAGGTCGCTTCAAGACTGATAGACGAAGGCATACTCCTGAATGAAATCAAGCGAACTGGTTACGAGCTGAGTGAGGGCACAGTCAACACTGAACTTGAAAAATATCTTAAGGAGAGCGTTAAGAATGAAAAGGAATTTCAACAATCACTGGAGGAAGTCGGATACGGCTATGACTACTTCAAGAAAAAATTCGAGACGGCCATGCTCATCAACAGATATGTGGATGAAAAGGTCCTAGCCGGGGCATCCACCCAGTATGAAAAGGAGCGCCTGTTCCAGGCCTGGTTCAACAATTCCAAGCTTCTCGCAGATGTTGTCTATTATGACAAGGACCTCGAGCAGGCCATCCAGAATCAGAACGCCTCAGGCAGCTGCTGTTCAACAAGATAGACCGGGCTGGACACAACAATTGCAATCCAAAGGAGTAACAATATGTCAGGAAAAGAAAAAATGAAAAGTAAACGGAAAAGCACCGCAGAAAAGAGCGCTGAAAAAAAGGCCATTATCCTTGAAACACAAAAGAAAACCCGTCTTCCGGTTTTCCTAGCTGCGGGTCTCGGTGCCCTGCTGATTGCGGGTGCCTTCCTTTTTACGTCATGGAAAAAGGAGGGTCGGTCGGCGATTGCCGATCCATCGGTGGCCCAAGTCTCGGCCACTTCCATCACCTATCCCGTCGAGCTCTTTTCAGACGGGAAGGCCAGGCATTATCGCTACAAGGCAACCGACGACATCACGGTTCAGTACTTTATTCTGAAGAGTTCTGACGGCGTTATTCGGGCGGCCTTTGATGCCTGCGATGTCTGCTGGCGGGCTGGAAAAGGATACGAACAATCAGGAGACTTCATGGTCTGCCGTAACTGTGGCCGGAGATTCGCTTCGGTATTGGTGAACGAGGTCAAGGGTGGATGCAACCCGGCACCCCTTGGCAGAAAAATCGAGGACGGGAAGGTAGTGTTGCAGGTCGAGGACATCCTTTCCGGGAAACAGTATTTCGATTTCCCAAGGAGGGGGTAAAATGAATCTGAGAGACATTGCATTCAAGAATCTCCTTCGGCGTAAGGCAAAGGCCCTGTTCGTTCTTGCAGGACTTGCCATTGGGGTATCAACCGTGGTCGCCCTCATAAGCTTTGCGGAGGCGATGACCGAGAACATAAATCACAAGCTGGAAAAGTACGGGGCCAATATCCTGATTGTGCCAAAGACCGAGAACCTATCGCTCACCTATGGGGGCCTGTCTCTGGGGGGCGTTTCCTTCGAGATGCAGGAGATCCGAGAACAGGACCTTACCAAAATCCGTTCCATAAAGAACGCCGCCAATGTGGCAGGTCTTGGGCCAATGGTCTTTGGCGTGGTCCAGGTGGGTGGGAACAGGGTCCTTTTGGCAGGGATTGACTTCAAGGCGAACCGGATCCTGAAGCCGTGGTGGAAACTAGATGGGCAAGTTCCCGGGGATGATGGTGTTCTTTTGGGGTCTGAACCTGCGGCTGTCCTGGGTCTCAGTCCGGGTGACCCTATGAAAATCAGGGAGAAAGATTTCATTATTTCAGGCGTTCTGAAGCCAACGGGATCCCAGGATGATCAGTTGATCTTCGCTCCGCTGAAAACAGTTCAGGCCCTTCTGAATAAGGAGGGCTTCATCTCCATGGCAGAAGTGGCCGCATTGTGTAAGGATTGTCCCATCGATGATATGGTCAGGCAGATCTCGGAGGTGGTTCCAGGCGCCAAGGTCATGGCCATCCAGCAGGTGGTTAAGAGCCGCATGGAGGCGTTGCACCACTTCAAGAAATTTTCGTACGGAGTCTCTGTCGTAGTCGTGCTGGTAGGGAGTCTTGTGGTCCTGGTAACCATGATGGGCAGCGTCAGGGAGAGGACAGAGGAGATCGGGATCTTCAGGGCCATCGGATTCCGCAAGAGCCATGTCTTCAGAATCGTTCTTCTGGAGGCCGGATTTGTTTCTGCCGTGGCGGGGATCATCGGCTACGTGGCAGGACTTGGGGCCACAAAGGCCGCCCTCCGGTTCTTTTCCGAAATGGGAGGGGCCTCAATCCATACAAGCATTGACCTGGCAGTGGGGGCATTTGTGCTGGCCGTTCTGGTGGGACTCCTTTCGAGCCTTTACCCGGCCTTTTTGGCTTCACGCATGGACCCCAACCAGGCCTTGAATGCGCTTTAGGAGGTGAGACGTGAGTTACATTAGAGCAGAAAACCTTGCGAAAAGATATGGCGACGGAGATGCGGCCGTAATGGCCGTTCGCGACATCAATTTCACCGTCGAATCCGGGGAATTCGTTAGCATCATGGGGGAGTCGGGGGCAGGGAAATCCACCCTCCTTTCAATCGTGGGGGCCATGAATCCCCCGAGTTCGGGCAAGTTTGTCGTCGATGACATTGATGTCTATGGCCTGGACTCCGAGAGAAGGACCGATTTCAGAAGGGAGTTTATCGGCTTTGTGTTCCAGAGCTTTCACCTGGTTCCTTATCTGACGGTTGTAGAAAACGTCATGCTGCCGCTGACCATCGTAAAGGCCACCAAGAAAAGGAAGCGGGCCCTTGCAGAGGCAGCCCTGGATCAGGTGGGCCTGAAAGGTAAAGAAGGGCGTCTTCCTAGCCAGATTTCAGGGGGAGAAAAGGAGCGGGTTGCCGTCGCCCGGGCCATCGTGAACGAGCCTCCGCTATTGCTGGCCGATGAACCTACCGGCAACCTGGATACCGCCACCACTCGTGAAATCATGGAACTCCTCAAGAGGCTCAACCAGGAAGGCATGACCATCCTCATGGTAACCCACAGCCCTGATTGTGCCGCCTATGGAAAAAGACTTCTGAGGGTGTCGGACGGTCGCCTGATTGAAGGAGATGATTAGGGATTGCGAACCCAATTTACCTTAATATCCGCCTTGACAAATAGCCTATTCATGATAAAAATTAACATTTTAAGAAACCGGAAGGTTCTTTATCTAGGGAAATGGAACTCTTACCGGATGAAATTACTAAGGGCTGAACAGGGATCTTTATGGGCCGCGATTTTTAATAAATATCAAGACCCATCGCTAATTCTAAGGTATTATGATAGGGTTCAGGGTTCCTTCAGGCAAATTTAACAGGGTGAAAGCCGAAACCTGTGAACGTTTACTGAGTTAGATTTTAGGAATACGGATGATAATTGAGGAGGTATGACGTATGAAGGTCCTTTTAAGCGACTCCCTATCGAGTGTGGGTGTAAAGATGTTCCAAGAGACCCCCGGCATTGAGGTAGATGTCAAGACCGGGCTTTCCCAAGAGGAATTGAAGGAGATCATAGGCCAATACGACGGCCTAGCTATCCGCAGCGCCACAAAGGTCACGGCAGAGATCATCGAGGCCGCCGAAAAACTGAAGGTCATTGGTCGGGCCGGGATCGGCCTTGACAATGTGGACATCCCTGCTGCCAGCCAGCGGGGGATAGTGGTGATGAATACCCCCGAAGGGAACACTATCACAACAGCGGAACATACTATTGCTATGATTCTGGCACTCTCCAGGAATATTCCCCAGGCCACTGCTTCCCTCAAGGAGGGTAGATGGGAGAAGAAGAAACTTGAGGGCCGCGAGGTATTCAATAAGACACTGGGGCTTATAGGCATAGGGCATATCGGCCGAATTGTTGCTGATAGGGCCAAGGGCATGAAGATGAAGGTCATTGTGTACGATCCCTACATCAAACCTGAGACTGTTGAAAGGCTTGATTTCGAACCAGTTTCCTTTGACGAACTTCTCCAGCGTGCTGACTACCTTACTATCCATACCCCGAAAACCGATGAGACGGTTAATATGATCAACAAGGAAGCAATTTCAAAAATGAAAAAAGGGGCAATGGTAATTAACTGTGCCCGTGGTGGGATCGTCAATGAGAAAGATCTGTGCGAAGCCCTTAAGTCAGGGCACCTGGGAGGCGCGGCTGTGGATGTCTTCGAGACAGAACCCCCGGGGAAGATTGAACTTATGGGCCTCCCCAATTTTATCTGCACCCCACATCTGGGTGCCTCAACCACCGAGGCCCAGGATAACGTGGCAAAGGACGTGGCCGAACAAATCGTTGCCTACCTCCTCCACGGATCGGTGAAGAACGCGGTGAATGTCCCAAGTATCAGCGCGGAATTGATGACCACCCTGAGGCCCTATGCCGTCCTGGTAGAACGGATGGGATCATTCCAATCCCAGTTGGCCGACAGTGCCGTGGTAGAGGCACGGATTAACTATTCGGGTTGGGTGGCGGAATATGATGTAACCCCTTTGACCACGGCCATGTTGAAAGGGTTGCTTACCCCGATCCTTAGAGACGACGTCAATTTCGTAAATGCCCCCTATATTGCCTCTGATCGAGGAATAAAGGTGGTGGAGTCCAAGAGTACGACATCTGAAGACTTCGCAACCCTAGTCAAACTCACCATCAGGACTTTGGAAGGCAAAAACATCATCTCAGGGACCATCTTCGGGAAAAAGATGCCCAGGATCCTGCGCATCAATAACTTCTATCTGGAGGCGATCCCTGAAGGGCACAATCTCCTGATTCAGAACCAAAACAGCCCTGGAGTAATCGGGCGTATAGCCACTACCCTCGGCAAGAATATGATAAATATAAGCCGGATGCAGGTTGGGGAAGAGAGGCAGAAAAAGCAGAACATTATCTTATTGACCACCAGTTCAATAGCGAATGACGGAATCCTTGAGGAACTCCGTGGCATTGAAGAGGTTTATTCCGTAAGGAGAATAGAGTTATAGGGGCCGTAGGAACCCCTGAAGATCGAAGTGAAGAATGTGGTTTTCTTCCTTTGAGGAGGTCCTGAAGTTCGAGGTTTTTTGCCCTAAAACAAGTAAAGATATCGTTGGCAAGGAGTGGAACTATGGCTGAAGAAGAAAAAGGCTTCGTTATCAAAGACAGGAGGTCTTTTGACGAAACGGGGGAGTTGAAGGACAAGAAGGCCAAGGAAGAGGAGAAGAGAGAAAAGGACGCCATAAAAAAAGAGCCTCCCAAGGATGAGGCCAAGAGGCCTCCGTTGCCGGAGGTCAATTTCATCTCATTGGTATTTAGCCTGAGCTCCTCCGCCTTCTTTCATTTTGGCGAGATCGCCGACCCCCAGACAGGCGAAAAAAAGAAGGACCTGCCTTTTGCCAAGCACGCCATTGATACCATTGCAATGTTGAGGGAGAAGACCAAGGGCAATCTCACAGAAGAAGAGCAAAAGTTTATGGACAATGTCTTGACCGATTTGAGATGGCGTTATGTCAAGGCGAAAGAGTAGGCCCTTTAGCCATAGCACAGAGCCCTGTCTGATTTTGAGGAGGTTTTCATGAGCCTAAAGTACCGTAAGAAAGGCAGACTACGCCTGGCCGGAGAGGCCGTTTTCCCCCTTCTGGTTACCTTCATCCTTGTTATCTCGGTCACGGAGGTCGTAACGGCAGCTGCCCAGGAAACCCCTCTTTTGCCTAAAGCCCCGGCCTCTTTTTCCATGCTGATCAAGAAAGCTAGGGACTCTGTGGTAAATATCAGTACCGTAAAAACGATTAGGGGCGGGATGCAGGTCCCCCCCCTCCCCTTTGGAGGCCCTCCCGGTTCCAAGGACCCGTTTAGGGACTTCTTTGATCATTTCTTCGGGGATCAGTTGCCAAAGGACTTTAAGCAGAAAAACCTCGGATCTGGCTTTATCATAGACGCACGAGGCTTCATCTTGACAAATAATCACGTGGTTGAAAAGATGGACAAGATCACCGTCAAGCTCTCAGATGATACGGAGTTCGATGCCAAGATCGTTGGCAGGGATCCCAAGACCGATCTGGCCCTTATCCGGATTGAGACCGATCGTCCCCTGAAATCACTTCCCCTTGGGGATTCAGACAAACTTGAGGTAGGTGATTGGGTGGTGGCCATTGGGAATCCTTTTGGCCTGGGCAACACGGTCACAGCGGGTATCGTCAGTGCCAAGTATAGACGCATCGGGGCCGGGTCTTACGACAATTTCATCCAGACCGATGCCTCCATCAATCCAGGAAACAGTGGCGGCCCCCTCTTAAATACCGCCGGTGAGGTGATAGGAATCAATTCAGCCATCTTTTCAAGGACCGGCGGAAATATAGGTATCGGGTTTGCCATCCCCATTAACATGGCCAAGGACCTCCTGCCCCAGCTCAAGGAAGGAAAGGTAGTGAGGGGCTGGCTGGGGGTCATGATTCAGGAGATTACCCCTGAGTTAAAAGACAAGCTTGGTTTGAAGGATGACCAAGGGGCCCTGGTTGCGGATGTCACAAAGGGCAGCCCCGCCGATACGGCGGGAATCAACCGGGGAGATGTAATAGTCTCCTTTGACGGAAGAGAGATCAAGGAAATGAGGGAATTACCCTATATTGTGGCATCCACACCGGTGGGCAAGAAGGTGCCGGTGGAGGTGATCCGGAAGGGCGAGAAAAAGACCTTCCAGATCAAAATAGATGAATTTAAAGAAGAGAAGAAACCTGAGGAAGAGGGCCCCCCAAGACCAGAGCTGGGCATGACCGTTGAAGAGCTCTCACCTCAACTGGCACGAAATTTAGGCCTCTCTGAAACCAGTGGGCTTGTGGTTGTGCAAGTTGAGGAGAATTCACCCGCACAGGAAGCGGGTGTTAGGACCGGGGACATAATATTAGAGATAGATCAGACTCGGGTGAAGGCCCTTGAAAATTTCCGCGATCGAATTCGGTCGTATAAGAAGGGAGATACCATCCTTTTATTGGTCAAGCGGGGAGGGGCCACCATTTATCTGACACTAAAGGTCCAGGACTAGCCGAATAATTCCCAATTCCTAAATCCCAGAATCCGCGCTTGCCCCAAAGAGGACGGCTTACGGGACCATCACGATTTCTCCGCCCCCTGACCGCTAGAATCTATGAGTAAAGAGCTCCTTTACAATTCCCCAATCACCAATCACCAATCGTCAATCCACAAGGTCAAAGCGCCTGCCAAACTGAATATCCGACTTAAGGTGATAGGACGACGGCCAGACGGATATCATGAATTGGTGTCCATCATGGTCCCTGTCGCTCTATTTGACTACCTCGAACTGAAGAAACTCACCCAAAAGGGAATCACTCTTACCTGTGAAGGAATCCCCACGCCATGTGATAAGGAAAACCTTGTCTACCGAGCTGCGAAGGACTTTTTTGCCAGCACTGGCATCAGCGGTGGAGTTTCCATAAGGCTCACCAAAAATATCCCTGTTGCGGCCGGACTGGGAGGGGGCAGCAGCGATGCCGCTGGAACCCTCAAATGCCTAAACGAGATGTGGTCCAACCCGCTTGGCTCCCAGGATCTGCGGGGGCTGGCGTTGGCTCTCGGGGCAGACGTACCCTTCTTCATAGCCAGCAGACCGTCCATAGCCAGGGGCATAGGAGAGGTGCTGGAGCCTATTGAAAAATGGCCAAGATTCTGGTATGTTATAGTTACGCCACCCATCGAGGTCTCCACCTCGTGGGTCTATGCTAATTTGAAATTAAAGTTGACAAGAGGAGAATACGATTTTATACTAAACTCTTTGAAAAAAGAGCCCATTCAGCTAGGTCACACCCTTGAGAATGACCTTGAGTCGGTGACCGCTATTCATTTCCCTGTTATCAATAGTATCAAGAAGTTATTATTAGCTACAGGGGCAGTGGGAGCTCTGATGTCAGGTAGCGGTCCCAGCGTCTTTGGAGTCTTCGAATCAAGAGATAAAGCCCTATTGGCAAAAAGATCTCTTGTGCCCCACAATATGGGGGATATCTTTTTGGCACAGGGACTTTCCTGAATGGGGAAGACGGGAGGAAAAAGGTCTTCTTATCCTCACTTCGGACTTCTGACCTATGTTTTCCGTCTTCCGTTCTGGGGTGTCGTCAAGTGGTAAGACACGGGCCTTTGGAGCCCGCATTCGGAGGTTCGAATCCTCCCACCCCAGCCAGTTGATAGACCGTTGGCTTTGAGCTGTGAGGATGCCGTTGGAACTGGAAATGAAGCTGTTTGGTGGAACCTCAAGTACGGCGTTGGTGCTTGAGGTATGCGACTATATTGGTATTGAACCTGGGAAGATTAGCGCCAAGACATTTAGCGACGGAGAAACCCAGGTGGAAATCCGTGAAAATATCAGGGGCCGGGATGTGTTTGTTGTCCAATCTACCTGTACGCCGGTCAATGACAACCTAATGCAACTTCTAATAATTATGGATGCCCTGAGGAGGGCATCAGCCAAACGTATAACAGCTGTGATCCCTTATTACGGTTATAGTCGGCAAGATCGAAAGGTCAAGCCGCGGGTCCCGATCAGTGCAAAGCTTGTTGCAGACCTAATCACCGTCGCAGGGGCGCACAGGGTTGTTTCCATAGACCTTCATGCAGGACAGATCCAGGGCTACTTTAACATCCCGGTAGACAATATCTTTGCCGCTCCCGTTTTGTTGAAATATATACGGGATAACCTCCAAGACCGCTTGGTTATCGTCTCGCCTGATGCCGGGGGAGTGGAAAGGGCTCGCGCCTTTGCCAAACGCCTTAATACATCCTTGGCCATCATAGACAAGAGGCGTGAGTCTCCAAACGTGGCAGAGGCGATGAATATTATTGGAGAGGTAAAAGACAAGACCGCTATTATACTTGATGATATGGTCGATACCGCAGGTACGTTGACCCAGGCCGCTGGTGCGCTGAAGGATAGAGGCGCATCAGGAATCCATGCCTGCTGCACTCATCCTGTCCTTTCAGGCCCTGCCATTGAAAGGATCGAGGCCTCACCCATCAATAGCCTTGTCGTAACCAATACAATCCCCTTGAACGATAAGGCCAGAAATTCCAAGAAGATCGTGTGCCTATCGGTTGCGGAACTCCTCGGGGAGACCATCAAGAGGATTCACGCTTCTAATTCAGTCAGCACGTTATTCGTCTAATTGAAGGGAGGAGAAGGCCCCAGAATACGTAACGTTTACTACTTTGTGAAAAATTTTATTAATTCCGGAGGTAACAAATGGCCCAGCAAGTGCTTGCTGCCCGAGTAAGAATGAGCAAAGGAAAAGGGATGGCTAGAAAACTCAGAGAGAACAATCAGATCCCTGCTATCTTTTATGGCCCCAATACTGAACCGATCATGTTAACGGTGGATTATCCTGAAATTGAGAAGCTGGTTAAACAGGGAGCAGGGGGCGAGAATGTAATCTTGGATCTCGAAGTAACATCGGAGCAAGGGATTGAGACGCGAAAGGCCATCTTGAAGGAACTTCAAGTTTCCCCTATCAAGGACAATTTTGTTCATGCCGATTTTTACGAGATCAGCATGGACAAAGAAATCACCGTTGATATTCCAATCCGCCTTATGAACACTCCGTTAGGGGTGGCAAAGGGGGGTGGGATATTGCAACATATCACAAGGGAGCTGACCGTCTCTTGCCTGCCCGGCCGCTTGATAGATTCGCTGGATGTGGATGTATCCCACCTGGAGATCGGAGATTCCATACACGTCAAGGACATTGAACTGCCAGAGGGGATCACCTCAACAGAAGAGGGAGATCTGACGGTGGCCATAGTTGCTGCTCCTGCCATCAAGGCTGCGGAGGGCGAAGCGGAAGGGGTTGAGGAGGAGATTGAGGAAAAGGCAAAGGAAGAAAGCGACGGAGCCGGAATCTGAAGATTCCTAAATTATCGTGAGTTCTTTCGCCAGCCGCCATTCAGGGAGCCTAGGCCCTGTATGGTGATTTTGATCTTTGTAACACTCACCGTTAAGAGAAAGGGGGTGAAGGCAGCCTCAAACAGTGTACTTGATCGTTGGCCTCGGCAATCCCGGATCGCAATACAGGCATACAAGGCATAACATAGGTTTTAGGGTAATCGACCTATGGGGCCAAAATCTGGGGGTACGCCTTAGGTACCGGCGCTTTCAATCAAGAAATATATTGACGAGTTTTCGACAAACGAGGGTCATGCTTCTTTGCCCTCTAACCTTTATGAACCAGAGTGGCAAGTCTGTAAGGGCCTGTGTCGATTTTTATGATCTAGAGAGTAGAGATGTCTTGGTCATCTTTGACGACGTTGATCTCCCGGTGGGGAGGATAAAGGTTGCCAGAAATGGCGGTGCCGGGGGACACAAAGGTGTGTTATCCATCATCCATCATCTGGGTAGCACGGAATTTCCTCGCATCAGAGTAGGCATAGGACGTCCGCGCTATGGGGAGAGTGTCGAGGATTATGTCCTTGCGCCCTTTTACAGTGGCGAAAAGGAGATTATGGAAAGGGTAGTCCAGGTGGCAGTTCAAGCATGCGAATTGTTTGTTTCAGAGGGGATTGAATCGGCAATGAACCGAATCAATTGTCAAAATTTAGCAAATGAGGAGGAAAAAATCTGATGCAGGGATTAACCGTTTACGCCCCGTTCTTGGGGATCTTGAGTCTGATTATTGCATTTTTGATTTATGGGTACGTCAAAAGACAGCCCAACGGCTCCGAGATGATGAAAAAACTAGAGGGAATGATTCATGAGGGAGCTATGGCATTCCTGAGAAAGGAGTATTCCATTCTGGTTGTTTTTATAGCCGCCGTGTTCTTGCTTCTGGGGTTGCTGCTTGGGGAGTGGAGGACATCCATTGCCTTTGTAACCGGTGCTTTCTGCTCTATGTTGGCAGGCTTTTCTGGCATGAGCGCCGCAACACGGGGGAACTCTCGAACAGCAGAAGCCGCAAACAAATCGGGCCAGGCCAAGGCCCTGAACATATCCTATTTTTCAGGCTCTGTCATGGGGTTGGCCGTGGCCGGACTCGGTCTTCTGGGGCTGGGATTCTGGTTCTGGTATTACGGGGGCGACCCGACGACTGCCAAGTATATTAACGGCTTTGCCATGGGCGCAAGCTCCATTGCCCTGTTTGCCCGTGTGGGTGGAGGCGTCTATACAAAGGCGGCGGACGTTGGTGCTGACCTGGTTGGTAAGGTGGAAGCAGGCATCCCAGAAGATGACCCGAGAAATCCCGGAGTTATCGCCGACAATGTCGGGGACAATGTAGGTGATATCGCAGGGATGGGGGCCGATATCTTTGAATCCTTTGTGGGTTCCGTTGTTGCCACCGTTGCTATCGGAGCCACTATGGCCATAAACACACCAGAGGCCCTTGCGGCGTTTGTCAAGGCATTCCCGGTGCTGGAAGGCATGTCTGCCACGGCCATTAAGCTAAAATACATGGCCATGCCCATTTTGGTTGTCATGGCCGGAATGCTCAGTTCATTCGTAGGTGTGTTTTCCATCAAGGCCTTCCAGAGGGGGGACCCTGCAGGGGCACTCAGGTATACCACTTTTGTGGCTGCGGCCATCTTTGTCATTCTGACCATTATTGTTACCAAGAGCCTTGGCATGCCGATGGGCGCCTTTTGGGCCGTATCTTCCGGGCTCCTGTGCGGGATTGCCATTGGTCTTCTTGCAGAATATTACACATCCGGACCACCTATCCGTCGTATTGCAGAGCAATCCAAGACCGGTCCTGCCACCGTTATAATTGCTGGCCTTGCTGTGGGCATGCAATCCACTTATCTCCCCATCCTCGGTATCTGCGTGGCCACGTTTATTGGCTATCAGACTGCCGGGATTTATGGCATAGGCCTTTCTGCGGTGGGTATGCTGGCTACGGTCGGTGCCACCATGACGGTGGACGCCTATGGCCCCATTGCAGACAATGCAGGCGGTATCTCGGAGATGTCGGGCCTCGGACCTGAGACCAGGAAGATTACCGATAGCCTTGACGCCCTAGGTAATACCACGGCCGCCATCGGGAAGGGGTTTGCTATTGGTTCTGCGGCCTTGACCGCCCTTGCACTCTTTGTTGCCTTTACACAGGCCGCAGGCCTTAAGCAGGTCCTTATCGATAACCCCCTGGTGGTGATCGGTCTGTTTATTGGTGCTATGGTCCCCATGGTCTGCGCTGCCATGACGATGACATCTGTAGGTAAGGCCGCTTTTAGTATCGTTGAGGAGATTCGTCGCCAGTTCCGGGAGATCCCCGGACTTCTGGAAGGAAAAGAGGGCGTTGAGCCCGACTCGAAGACATGTGTTTCCATCGCCACGACTTCCGCCCTGAAGCAGATGGTGGCCCCCGGGCTCGTTGCCGTTCTTACCCCCGTTGCCGTTGGGTTCCTGTTAGGTAAAGAGACCCTTGGGGGTGTGCTCTTGGGCGCCACGGTCATGGGCGCGTTTCTGGCGCTTTTTATGGCCAATGGCGGCGGTGCCTGGGACAATGCGAAGAAGTGGATCGAAGAAGGCAACTTGGGCGGAAAAGGTTCTGCTAACCACAAGGCCGCCGTGGTAGGAGATACGGTCGGTGATCCGTTCAAGGACACCTCAGGTCCAGCCATGAACATCTTGATCAAATTGATGGCAGTGGTTTCACTGGTTATTGCACCGACCCTACCGGTAGCTGGTCTTTTCTTGGGCTAGAGGAATTAGTAAGAAAGTAAGGGTAATTAAGAAATTTAGGGGGATGCGGGATGATGGAGCGGAAAAAAGCCGAGGGACTTTCCGCACCATCATCGCCGCGTTCCCTCTAACAAATACCGATAGATAATGGGGGTTCAAATGTTTAAGGTAGGTGATTTGGCTGTTTATCCTGCCCACGGCGTTGGCCTCATTGAAAGGATTGAAACGCAGGAGGTCTCGGGTTTCCAGCAGGACTTTTTTATCATGCGAATCCTTAATAGTAACATGACCATTATGATCCCTACCAATAATGTTAATAATGTTGGGCTGAGAGATATCATCTCTAAAACCGAGATTCCTAAGCTTTACTCCATTCTCGAAAGGAGGGATGTGACCCTTGACAGCCAGACCTGGAATCGTCGCTACCGTGAATATATGGATAAGATTAAGACTGGATCTGTCTTTGAGGTTGCCGAGGTATATCGGGATCTATTGATATTGAGGCTGGAAAAGGAGCTCTCCTTTGGAGAGAGAAAGATGCTGGATACGGCCAGGGCACTCTTGGTCAAAGAGATATCTCTTTCCAAGAACGTTGGTGAAGAACAGGTAGAGAAGGACCTTGATAGGATGTTTTCTTGAAAAAAATGCGACCTGTGCCGTTAAGTTGAAAACCATGCAGATTAAGTAGACATGGGCCACGATTCAGAGAGGACATTTTTCTATGAGTTCCCCGAAAGCATCCCGCAGGTTCGATTAGATCTCTTTCTCTTTGCCCAATCAATGGGCCTGTCACGATCAAAGATACAGGCCCTAATAAAGAACGGGGATGTAAGGATAAACGACTGTTGTTCCAAGCCCAGCCACAGGTTGAAGGCAGGCGACCGTGTCTCTCTCTCAATCCCTTCCCTCCCGACCCGGATTCTTGAACCTGAGGCGGTAGAATTTGGAATTATCCACGAGGATGAGTCAATAATTATCGTAAACAAGCCCCCAGGCCTAGTAGTTCACCCTGCCCCTGGTCACTTTAAGGGGACGCTGGTCCATGGGTTGCTTCAACACTGTCGGGATCTCTCGACTATAGGCGGTGAACTCAGACCGGGAGTTGTTCATCGGCTGGATAAGGATACCTCTGGGGTCATGGTTGTTGCTAAGAGTGACCGGGCCCACAGTCAACTTACACGGCAATTCAAGTCGGGCAAGGTGAAAAAGGAATATGTTGCACTGGTGCACGGTAAAATCAAGGGGGAAAAGGGGGAAATTGATCTTTCTATTGCGCGACATCCTAGGAAGAGAAAGGAGATGTCGGTCACTCATACCGGGGGAAGGCGAGCAATAACAATATGGGAGAAAATTGAAGAATTCCAAAGCGGTTTTTCTCTTCTCAAGATCTCCTTAAGGACAGGAAGGACGCACCAGATCCGAGTGCATCTTAGCCACAGGGGACATCCTGTCGCTGGAGACCCAGTCTACGGATATGGCCGTAAGTCGTCGAAAAAAATCCCGTTTTTTAAAAAAGGGCTTTTACCCCCCCTAGATAGGCAGATGCTTCATTCAAGACTCTTGGGCATCACTCACCCAGATAAAGGGGCCTACATGGAATTTGAGGCGCCCCTTGCCGTGGATATGGAACGTGTGTTGAACTATCTAAGGATGGCGGACTTAAAGGCCGAGGCGACAAAGGGCTTGACATTGGGAGAAAAAGGACTATAGTGGGCTGAGGTGAATTTTCCTGCCTTTTAGAGGATTCGGTAGGTACCGGATACTAAGCAGACTTCATGATCAACCCTCTGGATTATCTTCTCTAACGCACATAAAGGGGTTACCAAGGTCGACCTCACAGCCAGGTGGAGGTCATTATCAACACTTTTCGGCTTTTGCCCATATGCTAGGTCTTATTAGTCGTCTAACAGAATTGAGTTTCGTTGGATCCTTCCCCACATAAATCCGAAAAAAATGCCTTTAGAGGAGAGCCGGTAGAATATGAAGTCAAGAATTGTATATTTTCGATAAAAGAGCTTCTTTGCTTTGAAGGAAACAGGACAAATTAGCGATTTTATAAAACCATAACAAAGATTGTATGGAGATGAGACATGAACCTCGTGGAACTAAAAAAGATGAGGATAAGTGAGCTTACAAACATGGCGAAGGACTTCAGCATTGAGGGCGCCTCGGGTATGAGAAAGCAGGATCTTACCTTTGCCTTGCTGCAGGCACACTCTGAACGAAACGGCCTGATATATGGGGCCGGGGTCTTGGAGATACTCCCGGATGGATTTGGTTTTTTGAGGGCCCCCGATGCCAATTACCTTCCAGGGCCTGATGATATCTACATCTCCCCCTCGCAGATTCGCCGTTTCAATCTAAGAAAGGGTGACACTATCGAGGGCCAGATTCGACCGCCAAAGGACTCCGAGAGGTATTTTGCCCTCCTAAAGGTGGAGGCCGTGAACCATGAAGATCCGGAAGTGGCAAGAGAAAAGATCTTGTTTGACAACCTCACCCCCCTTTACCCCGATGAGAGGGTCAAGCTCGAAACCGTGCCCGACAATTATTCAACAAGGATAATGGACCTTATGACACCTATTGGAAAGGGGCAGCGAGGGCTGATTGTCGCTTCTCCCAGGACCGGAAAGACCATGCTTCTCCAAAGTATTGCCAACAGTGTAACGGCCAATGATAAGAGTATTCATAAAATCGTTCTTCTAATAGATGAAAGGCCTGAGGAAGTAACTGATATGGCTAGATCCGTGGAGGCTGAAGTCATTAGCTCGACATTTGATGAACCTCCTCAGCGCCACGTTCAGGTGGCGGAGATGGTGATTGAGAAGGCAAAGAGGCTGGTGGAACATAAGCTTGATGTCCTTATCCTTTTGGACAGTATCACCCGGTTGGCCCGCGCATATAACGCTGTGGTTCCGCCCAGCGGAAAGATCCTCTCCGGTGGCTTGGACTCCAATGCCCTTCACAAACCCAAACGCTTCTTCGGCGCAGCGAGAAATGTTGAGGAAGGCGGAAGTTTGACGATTATCGCAACGGCCCTTATTGATACGGGAAGTAGGATGGACGAGGTTATCTTTGAAGAGTTCAAAGGGACCGGAAATATGGAAATCCACCTGGATAGAAAGCTGAGTGACAGGCGTGTCTTCCCATCCATAGATATCAATCTCTCAGGCACCAGGAAGGAGGAACTCTTGCTAGATGACGCTGATCTGAATCGCATATGGATACTACGCAAACTGCTGGCCCCCCTGACCCCGGTCGATAGCATGGAATTTTTGCTTGATAAGATTAAGGGAACCAAGGATAATAAAGAATTCTTGGCTTCCATGAGCGAATAATCAGGTGTGATGGAAAGAGGAGAATGAGATGAAGAAAGGAATTCACCCGGAATACTACAAGGCCACTGTTCGCTGCGCATGCGGCAACGAGTTTGAGGCCGGCTCGACCGTAGAGGAGATAAATGTTGAGATCTGTTCAAAGTGCCATCCCCTTTTTACAGGGAAGCAGAAGCTGGTCGATTCCGCTGGCAAGGTCGAGAGATTCAGAAGGAAGTATGCAAAATTCGACAATAAGGTGTAAATCGCATACGGATCAAAGGCATGAAAATGGAATGGAAACAGGTAAAGTAATGTGTTGCTTGGCCCCTCCATATCTGAGCCCCTTCCTTTATGTTGAGCAAAAGTGCGGTTGTACTTAGCTTCCCCCCATATTGCTGTCATTCTAAAATATTAATCCATACCTTTTCCCTAAACGGGGATAGAGGTGCGTGCCTATCACATATCCGGGTGCCTTGGCGCAAGTAGGAGTTGGCCTCAGGGCGCCCATGAAATCCGTGAGAAAAAGAGGACTCAACCGATGTCCGGAAAGATCAAAGAAATTGAACAGCGCTATGATGAGCTTGAGATGCACCTGGGACGCCCGGAGGTCATTCAGGATCAAAGGCTATATCAGAAATATGTTAAGGAGCACAGCTCATTAAGACCCATTGTAACCACGTTCAGGAAGTCCATGTATGTAAAAGGCGAGATTGAAAACAACCGCACCTTGTTGGATGATCCGGACCCTGAAATAAGGAAGCTTGCCAGTGAAGAGATTGAGACCCTTCGGTCGAACTTATCTGATCTGGAAGAACAACTGAAGACCCTTCTCCTCCCCAAGGACCCAAATGACGAGAAGAATACCCTCCTGGAGATAAGGGCTGGGACAGGAGGAGAAGAGGCCGCACTTTTTGCCGCTGGCCTCTTTAGGATGTACAGTCGTTATGCAGAGATGAAAGGATGGAAGACAGAGCTCCTGAGCCAACACGCCACGGGGATCGGAGGGTTTAAAGAGATAATAATCCTTGTAGGTGGTGAAAAGGTTTATAGCAGGCTCAAATATGAGAGCGGTGTCCATCGTGTCCAGCGAGTGCCTGAGACAGAGGCCCAGGGGCGTATCCACACATCGGCCGTAACTGTAGCGGTGCTTCCGGAGGCAGAAGAGATAGACGTTGAGATCGATCCGGAGGATCTTCGCATTGATGTGTTCAGGGCCAGTGGCCATGGAGGGCAACACATAAACAAGACCGATTCCGCAGTCCGTATCACACACTTTCCCACGGGTCTGGTGGTCACCTGTCAGGATGAAAAATCTCAACACAAGAATAAGGCAAAGGCCATGAAGGTCCTTCGGTCTCGTCTCCTTGACAAGCAACAGGAGGAGCAAAACTCAAAGATCTCGGAAGAGCGCAGGAATCTCGTAGGTTCAGGCGACAGAAGTGAGAGGATCAGGACCTATAATTTCCCGCAAGGGAGGGTTACTGATCACAGGATCGGCCTTACCCTTTATAGGCTGGAGAGCCTGCTTCAGGGGGAACTGGACCTTGTTATAGATCCCCTAATTGAACACTTCCAGGCCCAGGCCCTTATGAAGGCCCATAACAACTGACCGGTTATTGCCTGTTTTCAAATGAAGAGGAAGTCCTGGAAAGTAAAAGGTCTCTTGGAGACCGCCACCGACTACCTGAAGCAGAAGGAGATCCACAACTCCCGACTTGACTCTGAAGTCCTTCTGGCCCACCTGCTGAAGGTTGACCGGCTGCACCTTTATCTCAATCTTGATCAGCCTTTGACCGAAGAAGAGGTCTCAGGGTACCGTTCCCTGATCAGGAGACGAGCCCTTAGAGAGCCTTTGCAGTATATTACCGGACTGCAGGAGTTCTGGTCACTGGAATTCATGGTCAACTCGGAGGTCCTGATTCCGAGACCTGAGACCGAACTCCTGGTAGAGCAGGCCATTGCGAGGATGAAAGGCCCACAAGTGTTTCGAAATGGGGACACAAAGGTGCTTGATCTGGGAACTGGATGTGGAGCGGTGGCCATCTCGGTGGCAAAGGAAATTGAAGAGGTTGCCCTGTGGGCAACAGACATCTCGGCCGGGGCCCTCGAAATGGCCCGGCTCAATTCAGAAAGACATGGGGTCTCAGAACGGATAGAGTTCATACAAGGAGACCTATGGGAACCCTTTTCAAATTGCCCCATCGCCTTTGATATCATTTTGTCCAATCCCCCTTATATTGCCTCAGAGGAGTTCATGCAGCTGCCACCGGAGGTGCGCGATTACGAACCCAGACAGGCCTTAGATGGCGGAAAGGGAGGAATGTATTATATCGAGAAGATCATCAGGGGGGGGATCGATTACCTGAAGGAGGGGGGATGGCTAATAATGGAGATGGCGCCGGATCAGACGCAAGACGCCCTTGGAATTACAGGTGAGATCAGGGGGTATGGCCAAAAGGAACGTCTCAAGGACTATAGCCATCAATTCAGGTTGGTCCTGGCCCAGAAGGGCAAAGCTCGGGTCCACGGAGTCACTGAGGAAAGGCACGACTACGTTGATAGAGTACTGCCCCCTATCAACGTCTCTTTCAGGGCAAGGGGGCGGGTACTGACCCGCCCCGGTCGCGAATTTAGTTCCAGCATCCGCCCCGGCCATAACCGCCACTGTACCCCATGCGGTACCTTCCCTGGCCACTGGAATAGCCCCCCTGAGGTTGGATTTTCCGGGCCTCAAGCTCCAGATTGATCTCTTCTTGAGCCATCTTGCCCTTCAATTCACTGATCTCCTTCTGAAGGGCCCTCACCCTCTCAGGATCGGGGTTGGATGTCCCCAGAAGTGTATCCAGCTCACCAGCCTTTGTCCAAATCTGATTTCTGAGTTGCGCCGTCCTATCGTAGAAACCTTGATAGAGATTATCCAGCTGAGAACGCTGGGGCTCGGTCATCCTATCATTCCCTCTATCATAAGCCCCACAGAAGTCTGGGCCACCGTAGCCCATATGGCGTCCCTTCTTCCCCCATCCTGGTCCCCCGGCAGAGACCGGATAGGCTAAGGCGGCGATCAACACGATCCCTCCCAAAATTACCAGTAGTTTTTTCATCTTAGAATCCTCCTTTCACGAGATAATGTTTTTTGCACTCTTATCAGCAAGGGCTGTGCCAAACCGGTTATTTGATGTATAACTTATTGACATTTCTCGCTTATTCAAGTTCCACAATTGCTTTTGGCTCTATTTTGTTGAAATGGGGCCCAAAAAGGTGGATACTTAGTATGCATAACCAGTATCCAGTTGGATAGAAAGTATCCAGGAGTTGGATCGCCTGGCATTGATTTGACCTGAAATTGCAGGCGGTATTTTCAGGGAGGACAGGGGATGATCCAGGATGCAAGGTGGGGGAGGAAGAGTTAATTGAAGGTTGGTATGTATCTTGCTCTGGATTTAGGAAGTGATGAAAAAGATTAACGCGAAAACAAATTGGTGGGTTGGAATTTCACCCTGGATCATCCTTGGGGCGGTCTTGGTGCTGGTGCCTCTCTTTGTCTTTATGACCCTTGCTAACATAAACCGCCAAAAGGAAAGTACCACAAAGCTGCTTTTGGAGAAGGGGGCTGCCCTGATAAGGTCATTCGAAGCGGGTGCCAGGACCGGTATGATGGGGATGAGCTGGGGAGGATCTCAGGTCCAGAGACTGCTCAGGGAAACCGCACAGCAGCCAGACATCAAGTACCTCATGGTTACAGATTCTAAGGGAAGGATACTGGCACATAATGACCCATCGAAGATCGGGAACAGCCACGGAATGGGCCTCGATCTTGAGAGGCTCTCCGGATCTCAAGATGTGAAATGGCGCCAGGTATCTGGCCTGGAGGGTTCCAAGATATTTGAGGTGTTCAGGCAATTTGCACCCACACGCGGACATGATCCAATGAATCATGGAGAAATGCATCGCAGAAGAATCATGGCAGATGACTGGTGCCGGCCCCATATGACCAGTTCGGGTGCCTCATACCGGCCTGGCCAAGTCATTTTCGTAGGACTGGATATGGGACCTGTGGAGGCTGCAAGAAAAGAGGATGTGCGTCAATCGGTGATAATGGGGGTCGCATTCCTACTAATCGGCTTTGCCGGCATCGTTTCACTTTTTTTGGCGCAGGCGTATAGGTCGACGAAGACCTCCCTTTACAGACTCAAGGCCTTTTCCGACAACCTGGTGGAGAATATGCCAATGGGCCTTGTGGCAATTGATATAGATGGGAAGATCGCCTCTTTCAATCAGACCGCAGAGTCGATACTCGAACTCCCATCTGGTGAAGTCCTCTGGAAGATGTACGAACAGGCCCTACCAAAACCCCTCCGGGAACTCATAGATCGAGTGAAGACAACCAAGGGAATCGTTGAAAGGGAAATCGATTGTCCCGTTAAAGGGGGGGAAACCATTCCCCTGGAGGTAATTGCCACCTTGCTCGAAGAGGAATATGGGGGATTTTTGGGGTACGTGGTCCTTTTTAGGGATCTGACCCAGATCCGGCAACTCAAGATAGAGGTTCTAAGGAGTCAGCGTCTGGCATCCATAGGCAGGCTTGCTGCCGGGGTTGCCCATGAGATACGTAATCCCTTAAGCTCCATAAAGGGTTTTGCCACCTATTTCAAAGAAAGATATCGGCAGGTCCCCGAGGACCAAAAGACGGCCGAGGTGATGATACAGGAGGTGGAACGACTGAACAGGGTCATCAGTCAACTTCTAGAATTCGCCAGCCCAATGAGTATTCAAGAAAAACCCACATCGCTCCGTGCCCTGATCCAACATTCGATCAAGCTGATTGAAGGAGACGCCCATAAGAAAGGCATAGGGATCCATACTGATATCTCCCCTGAAATAAACCATGTTATGATCGATCCAGACAGATTCAAGCAAGTTTTACTGAATTTATACTTGAACTCCATAGAGGCCATGGGAAAGGGTGGAACGCTTTCCGTGAGGGTGCAAAGGGAAGAAGCGGAAAGGGATATCCTGATTACTATCTCCGACACAGGCGTGGGGATCAGAGAGGAAGACCTGCCGCACATATTTGACCCCTATTTCACCTCCAAATCCTCTGGGACCGGTTTAGGGCTTGCCATAGTCCTCAAAATAGTTGAATCTCATGGGGGGAAAGTGGGAGTAAAGAGTAGGCCGGGAGAGGGAACCACCGTTACCATTACCCTACCGTCTTCTTCAGAGGTTTGAGTGCCATGAAGCCCATAGGTACAGTCTTAGTGGTGGATGACGACCAGGTCCATCGTACCATGCTGCGGACACTTGTCTCAGGTTGGGGATATGAAATCAGTGAGGCAGACGATGGCGATACCGCCATCCAGATGGTTCACGGGAAGCCGTATGACCTTATCCTTATGGACATGCGTATGATAAAGGTCTCTGGGCTTGAAGCCCTCGCCGAGATCAAGGCCTATAACCCGGCCATACCGGTCATCATCATGACAGCCTACTCTTCGGTAGACACAGCTGTAAAGGCCCTCAAGGAGGGGGCCTATGATTACCTCACAAAACCGCTTGATTTTGACGAACTGCGCCTGGCAATGGAACGGGCCATGGACCATAGCCACTTGAAGGAGGAAAATCGCCTATTGCGGGAGACCCTGGGCTCCCATTTCGACCAAAGGAATATTATCGGACGTAGTACAGCCATGGTGAAACTGCTAGACACCGTGGCCCAGGTGGCCCCCACCGAGGCGACAGTCCTGATCACCGGGGAGTCGGGCTCAGGAAAGGAACTGATTGCAGGTGCCATCCATTTCAACAGCCCCAGAAAGGCAGGTCCTTTTATAAAAATTAACTGTGCTGCCTTAACCGAGACTCTCCTTGAGTCTGAGCTCTTCGGCCATGAGAAGGGGGCCTTCACGGGAGCCTATCGTCGAAAGGAAGGTCGATTTCTTTTGGCCGACGGCGGCAGCCTCTTCCTGGATGAGGTGAGTGAGATGTCGCTGGCCATGCAGGTCAAGTTACTGCGTGTGCTTCAGGAGAGGGAGATTACCCGCGTAGGAGGCGAGGAGGTCATTTCGGTAGACGTAAGGGTAATAACAGCTACCAACAAGGCCCTGATTGCGGAGATCGAGAAGGGGCGATTTCGAGAAGACCTCTACTATCGCCTGAATGTGGTGACTCTGGATGTCCCCCCTTTGAGGGAGAGGAAGGAAGATATTCCTTTACTGGCCCAGCACTTCCTGGATATCTTTGCCGAAAAAAACCACAAGCACATAAAGGGGCTCACTCCTCATGCCATGGATCGCCTCCTCAAATATGAATGGCCTGGCAATGTCCGTGAACTGATGAATGCAATTGAGAGGGCGGTCGTCCTGTCGAGGGGCGAATACCTGGATGAAGAAGACCTGCCGATGGTATTAAAGGAGAAAGATCTTCAAGGAAAAGGGCTTGCTGCGGAAAAGGCCATGCCTGGGGATTTGCCCCTGAATGAAGTGGAAAAGGCTACCATATTGAAAACCCTGGAGGCCTCAGGGGGCAACAAAAGTGAGGCCGCGAGGCGCCTAGGAATCACCCGTAGGACCCTTCATAAGAAACTCAAGAAATACGGGGTAATGTCGTGATTGTGTCGAGGCGCCTGGCGCCGATACAAAGGGGGGATAGGCTATGGACCTCAAGGTTCTACTTTCGACTTTTGCTATGATATTCCTTGCCGAACTGGGAGATAAGACGCAACTGGCGACCTTTTGCTTTGCTGCTGACAATAAATCACGGCTTGCCGTGTTCCTTGGATCTGCCGGAGCCCTTGTCTTGACCTCCCTCCTGGCAGTGCTCTTTGGCTCCTTGGTAAGCAAGGTAGTCCCAACAACCTATATCAAGGCGGGGGCCGGGGCGATGTTCATCCTGCTGGGCCTTTGGATGATATTATTTCCGGGTGGAAAATAAGAGATGGAAGGAGGGACTAAAAAATATTGACACCCCGTGAGCTAACAGCTAATTTAGCCTCGAAAGATGTCCGCCTAGTCCCTTCATACCAGCCAGAGAGGGAAGCACATGCTCAAGAATGTGGGCAAATGGCTCAACATCTATGAGGAAGAAATCGCACTCTTTTTCTGGACCGCACTCCTTCTATTCCTCATCCGCACCTCCAGCATCCTTTTCAACAACTTCGCGGAGACCGCCTTTTTGAAGAGGTTCGGGGTGGAGTACCTGCCGATTGTATATGTGGCAAACGCTATCTCCACATTTGTCATTATGGCTTTCCTGACTGGGATCATGGCTAGGCTGCCTGGGAGCCGTATGATGGAATATTTGCTGGTGTACTGCGGGGTTTCTGTCGCAGCCCTTAGGTTTGTTGTGCCGCTCGGCTTTGATCTTATCTATCCGGTGCTGTTTGTCTTGAAGGCCCAATATGAGGCCATACTCACACTCGTCTTTTGGAATCTGGCTAATGACCTTTTCAATACCAGGCAGTCGAAACGCCTGTTTCCTCTCATCACTGCCGGAGGGGTCATTGGAGGAATCATCGGTAGTTTCGCGACCCCGTCTCTGGCCAAGGCCATAACCATGGATAACCTGATGCTTGCCTACCTGGTGACCACGGTGTTGGGGGCCATAACCGTTAAGAGAATGGGGATCAAATTTCCTGACCTCCTGCTTTCTGACAAGAAGAAAAAAAAGGCCAAGAAGCGCTCCAATATCATAGATGAGTTCAAGAAGATAGTACCGCTTCTAAAGGAGTCCACGCTTGTAAAGATCCTTCTCCTATTGACCCTTCTCCCTAATATAGTGATACCAATAATAAACTATCAGTTCAACTATGCGGTCAATGAAACCTATGCCACCCAGAGTGGAATGCTCGCATTCTTTGGTTACTTCCGTGGCTTTATGAATATCATCAGCCTAGTAATCCTTCTCTTTATCGGCAGGGTATATGGCCGCTGGGGGTTGCCCGTTGTCCTTATGTTTCACCCTGTTAACTACATCCTCGCCTTCCTGGCCTTCTTGCTTCGGTTTGATATCGTTTCAGCCATGTATGCAAGGATATCGACCAATGTATTGAGGACTACCATGAACAACCCTGCACGTGCGGTCTTAATGGGACTCTTTCCCGAGTCATATCGTGCAGTGGTCAGACCCTTTTTGAGGGGAACTGTTGTGCGAGTGGGCACCCTGGTTGGGTCAGGGGCTATTATGGCCTCTGAGGGATGGCTCCATCCCAGATATCTTTCAATTGTGGCGATGGTCTTCGTGGGAGGGTGGATTCTCACAAATCTTTTCCTGAAGAAGGCCTACGCAAGGATTCTTCTGGATCTGATATCCAGGAATATGCTCGACCTAAAGTCCCTAGAAGAAAAAGATATAAGCCATGTCTTCAGGGACAAAAAGATTCAGGCCCAGTTGGTTGAATCGTTCCTGGCAGCACGGGGTAATGAGAGCCTGTGGTATGCCGACCTACTCAAGTCGCAGGAGATAGAGGCCCTTGACTCCCATATCCTGAAGGTTCTCAGGGAAAACGATGAAAAGACAAAAATAGCTTTGCTCTCCAGGCTTTCTTCTAACATAGGGCAGGAGGCCGCCGGGATATTCAAGGAACTGGCTGATCCTCGCAGGCCGGACCTGGCCATTGCCGTGCTTCAGGCCGCCAATCGAGTTCCTTCAGGGATTTTCTCACCCCTAAACAAGGAGATTTTTGAGAGTGGCCAGGACCCCGAAGTAAAGGCCTATGCACTAATCGGGCTATTCAAGGAGTCCCCCCAGGAATACAAGGGGATAATTGATTCCTGGCTGGACTCAGGGGATGGCGCTGAAAGAAGGGCAGGCGTTATTGCCGCAGGGGAAACCGGGGAGATATCCTATGTCTCCAGGCTCAAGGAATTGCTGGATAAGGAAGAGGATGGTTCGGTCGTCTCCCATGTCTTGGCGGCGCTCAAACGCCTGGGGGCCGAGGATACTAATACCGTTGCCCTCCCCTACCTCTCTCACTCCTCGGAGCCTGTGCGCCTGGCCGCCCTGGAGGCCTTTGAAATCGATGGGGATGACGCCATAAGGAACGTGATCTCCATGATGGATGATCCCTCGGAAGAGGTTCACGAACGCGCAAAAGACAAACTTCAGGCGGCCTCCTACCACAATGCCCAGTTGCTTATCGAGTCCCTCAATATTCCCCGACGCAAGGTGCGAGAGGGGATATTCAATCTTCTGGAATCCTTGAATATTAAGGACGTAGACGTCTTTCGATTTGCCCGTAACCAGGTGGAGAGGTGTTATAATTATTTGGCCGAATCAGAAGGCCTGAAGGCCTTGCCCGAGAGCGAAAAGAGAAATCTCCTTATTGCTCATCTGGAAAAGAAGAGGTTTATTGAGCTCGAGAACGTCATTAGAGTCTTGGCCACAGAGGATCGCTCCGGACAGATGAGGCTCATCTGGAGGGGCATCTTTTCAACCAACGCCCGCCAGCGGGCAAATAGCCTTGAGGCCATGGACGATCTGATTGATGCCTCCCTGTCAAGAATCATGGTGCCCTTGCTTGAAGACTCTCCACCATTAGAGACATTAAAGGTGGGTAGAAAGAGCTTTCAGTTACCCAGCTTTGATTCCAATAGGTCGGCGATTTACTCCCACTTTCTGGCCAAAGATGACTGGGTGACCGTTGTCCTGGCTCTATATCTGCTGGCCAACCACGGTCTCAACGGGCTTGACATGGGAATTTTACAAAGGCTAGGAGAGTCGAAAAACCCGCACATTCGTCATATGGCCAGACGCGTCCTTGTTGCTCAGCGTACCGATTCTGCAGTAATGGAGGAAGAGATGGAAAAAGAGATCAGTATCCCTGACAAGATCTTACGCCTAAGAGGAATTGAGATATTTGAAGGCCTTTCGGTAAGCGAGCTGGCTGCCGTGGCATCGGTGACGGAGGAGGCCTTTTATCCACCGGATGAGACCGTTATCAAAGAGGGTGAGGCTGGAGATACCATGTACCTGGTGGTCAAGGGGGAGGTATCAGTCCTGAAGGGCCAGGAAGGGGAAGAAGGAGCTCGTGAGATCGAACTGGACCGTATTCGCGCTGGCGGGTACTTCGGAGAGATGGCGCTATTTGAGGATGTTGTGCGCTCAGCCACCATTCGGACTTCTGAAGAATCCCACCTCTTGGTCCTGCACAAACGGGAATTCACGGAAATTGTGAGGGAATATCCCCAGATAGCACTTCACATCTGCAAGGAATTGAGCGGCCGGATACGTCACTTACATGATAAGGTAAAGAGTTACGAAAAGTAGTTCTCCCTCCAAGGATCAAGATCTCAATCTCCTTTCCCTTTGTGGGCACTGCAGGTTCGCTAACCGGCCATTTCTCGGGCTTAACCTGCCAGAGGTGGACAATTAACAGCAAGGTTGCTTGGGCAATTGATGCCAAGCCCCTGCCTGACGGTTCAGGGCAACAGAACAGGATTTGGAGATATTGATGCGCACCCTGGATGTGTACTTGGAGGATGTTGAGCCCAGACATGATAGCGGCAGATATATCATTAATGTGCGGCTATCCAGGTCATATGACGAAGATCTCAGGCTGTGGTACTCCATCCCGTTTGAGCAGTGGGAATATTGTTCCTTTGACCTCATGGATTCATTCCTGATCGCGGCCTTACTCAAGGCAATGGAGGATGGGGCTGCCTTAAGGATCCACGGTCCGGTCTCCTCTTCTCTCCTTGACAACCTGGAGGAGTTTCAGGTCATCTTCAGTCTCTGGTTCCCAGACAAGTATAGTAGAATCGATATTAGGGCCCAAAGTGAGTCAGAAGAAAAGAAGGTCAACGATCTGGTCATACTCAGTTTTTCCGGCGGTGTAGATGGCACCTTCTGCGCATTGAACCATGTAATGAGGCGGGGGCCCATAAAGAGGAAGTTGTTTGATGTGGATGCGATCCTGTATGTGGAAGGCTTTGATGTCAATATAGACTATGACAGGGAGTGTAAGAATGTGGTCGAAAGGAACAAGAGGCTATTTGAGGGAAACAATGACCTGAAATTCCTTAATGTAAGGACCAACCTCAAGTACCTACTTTCCACGAAGAGGTTCTGGACATCCCACGCCTGCGTACTGGTCTCGGTGGCCTC
Source organism: Pseudomonadota bacterium (assembly GCA_043808585.1). Taxonomy (GTDB): domain Bacteria; phylum Desulfobacterota; class DSM-4660; order Desulfatiglandales; family Desulfatiglandaceae; genus CAYVMN01. The sequence continues at coordinate 27,462 of JAZDES010000114.1, forward strand.
GCTCTTTCGAAAGATATGCGGGGGCGTCCTGGTTGGAAGTAGCCATTCTTATATCCACCTCCTGCCCTGGGGCAGTCACCCACTAACAGACCGGTTGCTCTCCAGCAAGGGCTTCGAGGTCCATCACGATATGGTATTTACCAGGGTGGAGAAACTAAAGGCCCTCTTGGCCTGGCCCGAGGCCCTTGAAAACCTGAAGGTATGCTGGGAAGGACAATACAAGTTCGAGACCCCTCCTGATATAAACTGCTGTGTCTGCGATAAATGTGTAAGGACCATGCTGGCATTCAGGGCATTGGGTCAGGAGGTACCTTCAAGTTTTCCTGGCGAGCTGACAACCGATAAGGTGAGAAGTCTGAAGGACAAGCCCTTTGACTGGTCCAGGTTGATGTTCCTCCACGAGGTACTTGATGCCGCCAAAGAAAATGGAAAGGATAAGGACCCCCTCTTCGCCACCCTGGCAGAGATCATTGATGGTCATGAATTGAAAAGGAAGTCCTAGGCCTAAAGGCTGGTCCCTTGATTGGTAAAGACCCCGATCTCATGGCCTGTTCTCTCGTTGATAAATCTTGCCGCCAGAACCATCCCTTCCTTATAGGTCATTTTAAGGGGAGGGATGTTATCCATCCTGATGGTCACGTAGATCTTCTTCCCCTTGGATCTCTCAATCAATCCCCTGATGAGTCTGCCCCCGATTCCCTGATCTCTATACTCGGAATCTACGGTGGTATAGCCCCTCTCAAGATACCCCGATAGGTCCAGCCCTGTGGTAGCCTCAATCTTATTCCTATACCCTCTTTTGGGGTACTTATGGGTTGAAGTTCCTACGACTCGATCTTCATGCACGGCATAGCCAATAAGAAATGCATTTTGGAGATTTTCCCTCATATGGGATATTCCTACACCCCCACCTTTCTTTATCAGATCTTGGATTTGATCCAGGGTGGCCGAAGGGATCTCATGCGGTTTCTCAAAGAAGTACTTGATTAAGGGTCTGGTCATGGTCCTTGTCTATCCAGATGTTGAACTACTTGCAGATTGACAACTCTGATTTCATCGCCTACCATGCGATGGTAATCCATATGGAGTAAGGCACATCGGGGATTGGCAAGATACAATTGAGGAAATGTTACGCTGGTCCATGGTGGGCTTTTTTTGTGCAATCCCCTATTCCAAGTGGATAGTTAGTGCCTGAACGAAAAGCCTTGTTCAGGCCAAATCCGAATATCGAAATTCCTGGCCCAGACCTGGGATACCCCCATAAGGCAAATGAAACACGGCATGGGGAAATACCAGAGGTCATGGCAATTCACCAGATGGTCGCGCCAGGGCAGGCCGAAATCCCAAACAAATTTGAATACCCGCCTGCCATGCAAAATAAGTGCTCAACAATAAGATCGCTGAAGGAACATACCCTCGGGCACCATCCAAAACAATGCAAAGGCATTGCGGGCAGGTCAAATGACAGAATAACCAAAACTAACAAATTGGAAATATGGTAACAGTTTAGCGCTCTGCAACCGGGGCAATGGGGATTTCCCTTTTTCGGGTGTAAAACTCGCCCGTAAGAGAGCGTAAAGTAATCACGCGCCACAACTGAAAATAAGGAACTGTGCCAACGCTAACATCATCTCGTTT
>JAZDES010000115.1:0-3537 GCA_043808585.1 Pseudomonadota bacterium
GAGGGCTCTTCATAGGGACATCCTCTTATGGGGCTGTTCCGTAACGAGGTTCAAGACTTCACTGCCGTTCTTTGAAATGATGGCGTCCTTTACGTCCTTTGGAAAAAAGACCCTCGCGGTCCCCTGCCTTTCTTTCAAAACGCTAAAGTGTTACGATAAGAGGTGTTCTAATGCCCGCTGAATCGGTTGGAATTATTTACAAACATCAGCACGGCCCGGCAAGGAGGGAGGCCGAAAAGCTAGGGACCTGGTTTAGAGAAAGGGGCATGAAGGTCTTCTCAGAGGAGATGGATGCCGGGGGGTCCATGGATGGGCAATACCAGGGCTCTTCCATTATTCCGGATAGCGTGGACTGGGTTGTGGTCCTGGGCGGCGACGGAACCCTCCTGGGCGCATCGCGTAAGGTTGGCAGGTATGGCGTCCCCATACTGGGGGTCAACCTGGGAGGTCTTGGCTTTCTTACCGGGATACCCCTTGACGAACTTTATCCCGTAATCGAGATGATGATAAAAGGGGGCCTTGAGGTGGAGAGGAGGGTCATGCTGGAGACCAGGGTCATCCGAGGGGGACAGGAGGTGATTCGCTTCCAGGTATTGAATGACGTGGTTATCAATAAGAAGGCCCTGGCAAGAATAATCGACCTGGATGTCACTATCAACGATGAGTCGCTGACTACATTCCGGGCAGACGGCCTTATCATAGCCACCCCTACAGGTTCCACTGCCTACAATCTGGCTGCAGGAGGCCCAATACTGTATCCCACCATGGAGACCTTCGTACTGACGCCTATCTGCCCCTTTACCCTGACAAACCGCCCGATTATCCTTCCCGGTACGGCCACGTTACGGATAAGGCTGGGAAAGGAGAGTGAAGATACGGTGATCCTGACCTTTGATGGCCAGGTAGGTTTTGACCTCTTCCTTGGAGACGAAGTAATAATCAGGATATCGAAGGAGAAGATAAGTCTGCTCCGGCCTCCGGATCACAGCTATTTTGAGATCCTCCGGACCAAGCTCATGTGGGGAGGGGCAACTTACAATCATGATGGAGACCACAAAAAGGGTCTTTCGCGTGGAGCGAAGGGATATAAACTACCTCCGGTCAATCATTGAATCCTACGACGGGATGGCAATAGTCAAGACCCTTGACCCTCACACCGCATATATAGAGGTCCGGATAGCGCCCGGATGCGAGGATTATGTCCTTGAATTGATGGACTCCCTGTCAAGAGAAGAAGGGCTCAGGATAGAGAAGGCAGACGCTAGCAAGGAGTAAATCCCTGACCAAGACCTTTTACATAAAGACCATGGGCTGTCAGATGAATGAGTACGATTCTGACTTCCTTGCACAGTCTCTGATACTTTACGGCCTCTTCCCTGTTGATGATCCGCGGGATGCCGATGTCGTATTGATCAACACCTGTATGGTCAGGGCCAAACCAGAACATAAGGCATTAAGCCTCCTTGGACGGATGAGCTCCATCAAGGAGAGGAGGCCTCATATGGTACTGGGCGTGGTGGGGTGCCTGGCCCAGAGAGACGGGGCAGGCCTCCTGGAGAGGTTCCCACAACTGGACCTTGTGATGGGGCCAAGGGAGCTTTCCGGGATTCAGGAGGCACTGGGGCGCATCCATTCCAGCAGAGAAAGGGTCGTGGCTACCAAACTGGAATCAGGGCCTCCCCGTGCTATTCATACCACTGGTTATTTTGAAGGAAGGGTTACGGCCCACCTTTCCATTATGGAGGGCTGCAATAATTTCTGTAGCTACTGTATCGTCCCCTATGCGAGGGGCCGAGAGGTCTCCAGGTCCCCCGGTGCGATCTTTGAAGAGGCCAAGGCCCTGGTATCGGAAGGGGTAAGGGACATCACCCTACTGGGACAGAACGTCAATTCCTATCTTTGGGAAGAGGGGAGAAGGTGGACTTTTCCATCTCTGCTCCATGAGATCAGCAAGTTGGAAGGTCTCTGGAGGCTCCGCTTTACCACATCTCACCCAAAGGATCTATCTGATGAACTTATCCGCTGCTATGGCGAGGTCCCGAGACTTTGCCCCCATCTCCACCTCCCTTTCCAGGCGGGCTCAAATCGTATACTCGAGCTAATGAAGAGGGGATATACGAGAGAAAGGTACCTAGGTCTGATCGCCAAACTCAGGGCTGTCAGGCCCGATATTTCAATTACCAGCGACGTAATGGTGGGCTTCCCAGGCGAAACCGGAGAGGATTTTCAACTGACCCTTGATCTCATAAGGGAGGTGGAATTTGACTCCCTTTTTTCATTTAAGTATTCAGACAGAAAGGGTACAATGGCCGAAAGGATGCCCGATAAGATCGATGAGACGGAAAAGGCCTCCAGATTGAGCATACTTCAGACTCTTCAGAAAGAGATCAGCTTGAGGAAGAACAAGGAGCTTGAGGGGAAGAAGGTGGAGATCCTGGTGGAAGGCCAAAGTAAAAAAGTGGGTATGCTAATGGGTCGGACTCCCTCTAACAAAATTGTTAATTTTGAATGTAATAATGGTAAATTAGGATATTTAGTTGAAGTAATAGTTAAAGATGGGTTGTTGAATTCTCTCAGAGGTGAGGCAATAGAAAATGGATGGAGATAATATCAGGTACAGTGACGAATGGACCCTTGTAGTCGATGACGAAAAGAGCATCCGATACGCTACCATAGAAATGCTCACGCACCTAGGTTTCCGGGCAGATCCGGAAGAAGATGGAAGAAAGGCACTCATAAGACTGGAAAACAACCCTTATACCTTTCTAATGACCGATATCAGGATGCCGGGAATGAGTGGCCTGGAGTTGATCAAGATCACAAGGAGTCGATACCCTGATCTCTGCACCATCGCTATGACCGGCTATGCCAAGGAATATAACTATGTGGATGTGGTAAAGGCAGGTGCAACAGACTTCATAAATAAGCCCTTCACCATAGAAGAACTCGAGGCCAAGGTGAGGAGGGCAATCATAGAGCGGAACACACGGCGAGAACTGAGCAGATTGTCCATTACCGATTCCTTGACAGGCCTCTATAACCAGAGGCATTTCTATGATCGCCTGAGAGATGAGATCACTCGGGCCCAGAGGCTGGGGCAAAAGGTTTCCCTGATGCTCTTAGATTTGGATAATTTCAAGAACTATAATGATATTTATGGGCACCTCGCCGGCGATGTGCTCCTTCAAAAGGTGGGAGGCATTATCAAGTCCAGGGTCCGCCAGGGGGTCGATTCCGGCCACCGATATGGTGGGGATGAGTTTGCAATAATCCTTATAGATGCGGACGACAACATGTGCAAGACCATAGGAGAGCGGATCGAAAATGCAATAAAGGAGCAATGTAACCTGGGTGTGAGCATGGGGTGCGCGGATTTCTCGGAGGGTATGGAGGCCGAAGGCCTTGTGGTCAAGGCAGACCAGAGCCTATATAAGTTCAAGGGAGCGAGAAAAAATGTCTGATAAGATATATTATGTAAACTTTTGATTATCAGTTGACATTTCGTGTCGTAAGGTAGTATAGGTATATAAAATAACT
>JAZDES010000116.1:0-38770 GCA_043808585.1 Pseudomonadota bacterium
TTGTATGATGCAAATGTAAAGAGGCCCTTGTTGAGACGGTCCATCTTTTCGTTCTTGAAGTATGTGTCATGGATCCATCGGAGGTATTTCACGCCGGCATGGATATTTTTATCTATCTTTTCGATGTCCGGAATGTTTATCGGGTCCCCGGCAGCCGTGCTCGGCAGAAGCTGCATCACGCCGACAGCCCCTGCGGGACTTCGTTTGGTCTGATCGATTTGGGATTCCTGATAGGCGAGTGCTGCCACCAGGAGCCAATCCATATCGTATTGGCCGGCATATTTTTTAAAAAGATTGATCGTGGCCTTGAACCTTTGCAGATCCTCCTCCGTGTAAGCATTCCGAGCCCATTTCGTGCTCTCCAGATAGCGCTTTATAATGATATTTCCAAAAAGGGTCCCCTTTTTGTGACCCTTTACAAACTTGTTGATGGCTGCTTTCAACTTCGGGCTGTCTTTTCGAATAATCCATGCAATGTCACCCCCTTTGCGAAGGGCGATTTCCGGATGCAGGGTGATGTCTTTAAAAATTTGGGACCAAAATTTTGCCAGATAATCGTCCACGACGATCATCGGGATAAGCCCTGCGTTTACCATTTCCAACAGGTCTTCATCTTCGAGGTACTCTGACGCTTCCTCAATGACGACCGGGGCTTTGCCTGCTTTTTTGAAAGATTCGTTGATCCGGCTCAAGCTTTCGAAATAACTGCTCGATCTTCTCACATGGATCTCTTTGCCGGAAAGATCCTCAAGGCTTGAAAGGTTCGGAGCACCGGGTCCGGCGACGACAATTTCATTGATACCGCTGACCACAGGGTCAGCGAAATCCACAAACTTTTTGCGTTCCTCTGTAATCGTAAGACTGGCGGCGGCAATGTCCCCTCTTCCTTCGACAAGAGCAGGAATGAGCTGGTCTCGGGGTACCAGAATAAATAATATATTCACTTTCAAATGGCCGCGCTTGAGTGTCTTGTTAATATACTTTTCAAATTCTTTCATGCCTTCGTAAGTCGCACCTCGCCGGTCCGCCTTGTCAAGAAAGTAATTGGTTTTGCTGAAGGTGACCAGCGCGCGAATAAATCGGCGCTTGACCATCCCGTCAAAATCACCGGTCCATTTCTCATCCAGTTTCACGACCTTTCTCAAGGAGTTCTCATTATCGGAGACATCATCCGGTTTTGCTGAAATAGCAGAAGTTGCCGTCAGGAATGCGTAAAGACCGGCCGCGTGAAGGAAAATGAGGACTTTCGGCAAATGAAGGTAAATCGCCTTCTTGCTTTTTTTGGAATTCATTTTCGGCTTCATAGGCTTCACAGACATCCGAAGGGTGGTAATCGAACCTACGTTGGCAGGTGGCCCAGATCTGGCCAAACAAAAAAGGGACGCGGCCATCGCAAGGGCCAAAGATATGGCCAGATCGTTTTAGAGTGCGCTCCCCGTTCCCCTGATCATTTGATCACGAAATCAAAATAGGAATCTGGAAAGGGTTCTCCTCTCAATGTGAAATGCCACCACTCCTTGTCGTAATTCCTAAAACCATATTTTTCCATCAAGGTCTTGAGCAATAATCTGTTGGCCCGCTGCTGTGGGCCTATCTTATTTGTGTCGGTCCATGATACTTCACTGAAGCAGTCGTAGCCTGTGCCCAAGTCAATGCTGTTATCCTTGAATCTTTTTCCCTCAGGCAGATAGCACTCGCATAATTGCTGACCATCAACATAGGCCCCTTGCCCTGGCAAAGGGATGGGGACAATCGTTAGATCGACTGTGCTGCCGCGGCTGTGTCCCGACCTTGAGGCGATGAAGCCGTCTCTGAAAAGGTTCTCTTTGTTGACGGTAGGGTAGAATTCCTTTTTCATTTTGTTGTCCGAGATCTCTTTTGCCCACTCTACAAAATGATCTACAGCCCTTTGCGGCCGATAACAATCGTAGACCTTCAATGACAAAGAGAATTTCCTCAGTTCCTCCTGAACCTTCTTGAGGGCGCTAGCGGCCTCTTTGGTGAGATAGCATTTGGATGCCAAATATCCCTTTATGGGCCTCCCAACAAAGTTGTGTGGGGTATAATATCGGATATCCAGGACGATGGAAGGGATCACCTCCTCTATATCCACAAATCCATCTGGTACATGTGAGGCAGGAGGGGCTGCGAGGGCACAATGGATCAGAGGAATCAAAATAAGAAAAATTGATAGGATAAAATGTCTCTTTTTCACACTGCCTCTTTGCCTTCTGGATGCCCTAGACTCTAGTGGCATATTGGAACTTACTTCAGGTATGGCTGCAAATCCTCATGTCGAAAGGCCTCATCTATCTCCCTCAGGGTATCAGCCTTTCGTCGTCTCCTGTGTCGGATGAAGTAGCCCATGTCCTCCAGGATAGCATAATAGGCCGGTACCATCGAAAGCACAAGCAGGGTAGCAAAGCCGAGTCCCCACATTATGGCAGTTGCCAAAGGGCCCCAGAAAATGGACTTTCCACCCAGTCCAATGGCCATTGGCGCCAAACCGAACAGGGTAGTGAGGGTTGTCAAGATAATAGGTCTCATACGCACGTGGCAACCCAGAACGATTGCCAGGTATAGGTGCTTTGGGTGTTCCTTGCGATAGCGGTTGATGAAGTCTATCAGGACCAAGGAATCGTTAACCACAATCCCTGCCAGGGCCAAAAGACCGATCAGTGTCACAAAGGTCAATGGGTTGTTGCTCACGAGCAACCCCACCATAACCCCCAAAGTTACAAAAGGGATCGTTGTCATTATGATAAATGGCTGAGCGAAGGAATTAAACTGAAGCGATAGTATGAAAAAAATGAGGAAGAGGGCCACGACCGCTGCCTTGCCAAGCTCCATAATAGAGGTGTTCGTCTCCTCCTGGAGTCCACCTGCGATCAGCCTTGCACCGGGGAAATTCCCCCTGATACTGTTGAAATAGTCCATTGCTATCCGATTGGCCTTTACGGCCGTCATCTTCTCGCCCGTCAGGTTGGAAAGGAAACCTGAGAGGCCTTTTTCATCATCCTGCACCTCTTTTACGTTGGCGGTAAGGCGAACGGTCTGCTTTCCGTTATAGTGGTAAATGTTGTGAAACCCTGGAGTGAGACGGATCTTGGCCAGTTCTTTAAGGGGGACATCTCCCTGCCCGGGAACCACCACCTTCAGGTTCATCAGGTCATCAAAGTCTTGCCTGTATTCGGGGAGGTATTTGAGCCTGATCTCCTGTTCTTCATCCCCCTGGTTATAGATCGCCACCGGGAGGCCGTAAAAGGCGGCCTGAACTGCCATGACGAGGTGGTTCTGGTCGATTCCCAGTTTTCTTGCCTTTGCCTCATCCACGGTGATCTCCATAAACTGTTTTTCCCTGGAAAAATCATCCTGTATATCCACGATCCCCTTATGCCTGGCCATCTCCTCCCGCAGCGAGCGGGATATCTCTGCGGAACTTTGCCAGTTAGAGGACTGAATCTTCAAATCCACATCTGCCCCCACCGGCGGCCCCTCGATCAGTCTTTCCAGCACGTAGGAGGTCGCCCCGAGCGATGTTAGGAGCTGACCCACATCCTCTCTGGCCCTGTCCATAATCTGTGCAACACTATGTTTTCTTTCCTTTCCGGTCTTGAGGATCACCATGAGAAGCCCATAATGGGTCCCGATTATAGGCTCATAATTGACCTCTTTCATCCCTGCAACAGCAATGGGGGCCTCAAGTTCACTACCGATGCGCTCCTTTACAAAATCGGAGAGGGCCATTAAGGTCTCTTTGGATCGCTCCAGGCTTGAATTGGGCGGGAGATCGAAGTAGATGTTGAACCTGGGAAAGACGTCGCTCTTGGGGAACATTATGAAATCGGTTTGAAAGTATAGGAAAAAGGCCAACAGGGTTGACAGCAAAATTACCAATACAGAGACGTATCGGTGGCGAAGGATGACCCTCAGGCAGGGATAGTATATCCTTCGCCAAAGGGCCGGAATATATCCAAACGTCGCTTCAAGGTCCTTTCTAAGGCCCTCTTGGGTGTCAATTCAACCACGTGTGAAGGGAGCATAAAAAAGACCTCGAAAAGGGAGGCTGAAAGGGCAAAGATCACCACCATGGGCAGGCCGGCCATGTAACGTCCGATGATCCCGCCCACCATGATAAGGATGGGGAAAAAGGCCGCCATGGTGGTGGTTACCGATGCAAGCACAGGTGCCAGTACTTCCCGGCTACCCTCAAGGGCCGCTCTCAAAAGAAGGCTGCCCTTTTCCAGGTGACGGAAGATATTCTCAAGGACCACGATTGCATCGTCGACGACCACACCAAGGACAAGGATGAGGGCAAAAAGGGTGAGGACATTTATGGAAAGACCAAGGCTGTTCATAAGGATAAAGGTAAGAAGGAATGCAACCGGGATTCCGACCGAGGCAAAGATCGCATTACGAAGGCCCATGGAGATCCAGAGGATCAGGAATACCAGGATAATACCAAGAAAGGCATTGGTCTGGAGTTCCTTGATACGTTTTTTGATCTCTCTTGACTGGTCAAAATAGAGGGTCGTTTTGAGCCCCGGGTACTGGGCCGGGATGTCTTTTATGAGGGCCTTTACATCGTCCACGATCTGGATCATGTTAGTATGCTTTTTCCTCTTTATGGCGAGGACAAGGGCATTTTTCTTATCAATGAAGGTCAAGGTCCTCGGTTTTTCGAGGGTTGGGGTGATCCTGGCTACATCACGCAGGTAGACGGTGCCCCCATTCCCACTCTTTAGCACAATCTCTCCCAGATCTTCGGGGCTTCCCGGCTCCCCGACCATTCTTATTGCGGTCTCGTGCCCGCCCATCTCAACTGTCCCCCCCGGCAGGTTTTGTGCCCTTTTGGATATGGCCTGGGCCACTTGCGGTATGGAGACACCATAGGCAGACAGGCGTCGGGGGTTCAGTTCCACCCATATCTCCCATTCTCTCTCCCCCACGATCTCCACTTCTGAGACCCCGTTGACATTTTTAAGGGTATCGGCGATCTCTCCGGCAACATCCTGCAGCTGCGTCATGGGCAGCGGGCCGGCCAGACCCAGCATGCACACAGGAAAAAGGGCGATTTCGATCTCAATGACCCTGGGAACCTTGGCCTCCTTGGGAAGATCCTCCACCCGGTCAACCGCGTTCCTGATCTCCTGCATGGCCTGGTCGATCTCATATTCTGAAAGGCTGGTGTTAAAGAAGACGTGAATCTTGGAAGTGCTCTCAAATGAGGTTGATTCGTATCGCCTGATCTCGGCTATACCCTCCAGTTCATCCTCGATCTTTTTGGTGACCAGTTTTTCCATCTCCTCCGGGGAGAATCCCGGACAGATGGTGACGATCATGCCTTCGCCGATGGTGATATCCGGATCCATATACCTAGGCATCTTATTGTAAGAGTATATGCCGAATACCAGTATCAGGATTAGGGCCATCCGGACGACAATGGGTCTTGATAAACCAAATCTGGTCAGGAACATAGAATCGGGCCTCGGGTTATTGGCTATATCTTACAGGGTCGCCCGTCTTGAGGCCGGAAGGATTGGTGATGACTAGTTCCTTGTCACTCAAGCCTGAGAGGATCTCCACCCGCTGATCGTAGTAATTACCTAGGACCACCTCCCTGAAAAGGGCCTTTCCATCGTTGACTATATAGAGGCCTATCTTTCCGGCCTCTTCAGAGAGCCATGCCGATGGTACTTTGGTGGTCCTTTTCTCATCCGCAATAGGAAATCTTATCCTGACGGTCATACCGTCGGCCATCCGTGGATCGGTTTCTTCTATAAGAAGCTCAACGGGGAAAGAGCGGGTAACCGGGTCTGCCGTGGGGGAGAGAAAGATAAATCGGCCCAGGAACTCCTTGCCTGGAATAGCGTCAATGCTAAAGGGGAAACTCTTGTTCCTCTCCAAGACACGGAGATCCCTTTCTCCCAGAGACACCCTTATCTTTAATCGGCTAAGGTCCACCACCTGGGTGATGACAGCCCCTGGAGGGACCACCTCCCCCTCCTCAAGATCCCTGAAGGCGATTATGCCGTTACAAGGGGCATGAAGCCTGGATTTCCTGAGCTGCTCTTTTGCCAGGCCCAGCTGGGCCATGGCCTGATCCAGATTGGCGCGGGCATTCTTGATGTCCTCGACCCGGGGGCCTTTCAGGGCAAGGACCAGCTGTTGACTGGCCGAGTCCATTCTTGCCTTGGCAGTATCAAGTTTCCCCACAGCACCATCATATTCCCTGTTGGATACTGCCCGAATATCGTAAAGCCCCTTTATCCTCTTGAAATCCTTTTCTGCCTCAAAAAATGCTGCTTCCGCCTCTTCAAGGGCGGCCCTGGCGATCTGGATCTCCTGGGGCCTACTCCCCTTTTTGAGCTTCTCCATCTGGCTCTTGGCGGCCTCCAGTGTTGCCTCTGCCTGCTGCACATTCAGGCGGAAACTTCTTGTCCCCACCTCAGCAAGCAAATCTCCTTTGCTGACGCTGTCTCCTTTCTCGAAAAGGAGCCTCTCAATGGTTCCGCCCAGTTCACTGAAGACCCTGGCCTTGAGATTGGCAGAGAGTGTCCCTACATATTCCACGCTGCCCTGGGGCCCGGCGGAATCTACCCTGCGGACATTGACCTGTTTGACCCTGTCCCTCTCAGCCTTCCTGTCAACACCGGTCTCTGCGGGTTCACCGCACCCGGAAATCAGCAGTGAAAGACCAATTCCCAAAAGGAGAAATTCCCTGGCGATGGAACACTTTGTCATACTCATTGTGGCTTAGTTCAACCCCACGAGAAATTAGAGGACTTTATATTACCTAGTTGTCAGGATTAGTCAAAATTTTTGTTTTCAGTCGCTTGTGAGATGGTGGGGCCAGGGGATAGTTTCCGTGGCGATGGAACAAGAGACCTGGAGGGATAGAAAAGACCGGGGTAATGTAGGTATGGTTCTTGAGACCAAAGAGGCAAGGACAAGACAAGGGCCTCCAAAGATGTCTTGGAAGAGTAGTGATCCGAACCGATAGGGGATTCAGGGCATTCCCTATTAATGGTCACCCGGAGTACCACTTTTGACGACTCGTGGGTCGACTTCTGCTTTGGGTCTCCGGTGGCATCTGATCTCGAGGGACGAGTGGGTACGGCTTACCACCTCATCATACGGTGGCCCGCCTGCTTGGCGTACTCGTCTTGAAGCAGGAAGAATCTCTTGGCGATAATTCTGGAGAGATTTCCCATTACGTAATATCCGATCCTGTAGTTCCTCTCAAAGACCTCAATCAGGTCATTCCTCCGCACCTCGAGGATCATACACTCATCCGAAGCGCAATACGCCGAAAGGGTATACCGGTAAGGGGGTACCATACTGGACCAGCCGAAGCACTGGCCCGGTTTCACGGTGGCGACAGTGGTTTCTACTTCTGACTCCCGTAAGGGAAGATCAAATCGCAAATCTACCCTCCTTCCACTAAAATGGAAAGATGTTTTGCATCATCACCACCCCCGATTACCTGCCCCCCGCGGAATATCCTTGCGTCCCGGTGAAACTGCTTTTCCATACATAGTGGCTCTATCATGGCGATCTCGTCATCATTCAGACCGGAGAAGATGCTTACAGTCTTTAAGAAGTCCAATCTTGACATAATCCCCCCTCCTTTCCTCTAATGTCCTTGCAGCCTTTCTCTCGAGCCTGAGCTCCCTTGCCAGGCTCCATTAGCCGTTAAACCTATTAGAGATCGCAGCGGAGGCACCGTCGTGCCTCACACCGTGCGGAACGCTCTTCTAGTCCCAGTTCGACCTCATTGAAGTTGTTTATTCGATCCTTCACCGGGAGTTCGTTCATCTTGGGCCGGAGGAGCCTATCATCTTCCTCCGTTAGTTCCAGTCGGTCTACGACAAGTTGTGGCTTCGGGTACCAGTATCCGTGGTAGTCCTGTCCCCGCAGGTAACAGGCTATGGAAATTGCGGCCTTATGCCCGGCCGAAATTGCCTGAACAACGGTAGCGGGGCCCGTGACCGCATCGCCTCCCGAAAAGAACCCGGGGACATTGGTCTCAAAAGTTCGTTCATCTACCACAAAGGCATTCCACCGGCTGATTTCAAACTTGTGGCTTCCGGACAGAAAAGAGAGATCCGGTTCCTGGCTAATGGCCGGAATGATCACATCACAGTCAATGACAAATTCAGCGCCTTCGATTGGCACAGGCCTGCGGCGACCACTGGCATCCGGCTCTCCCAGCTCGTTGGGAATACATTCCATTCCAACCACCTTGCCGTTCTCTCCAAGGATCCGCACAGGTGCCGTTAGGAAATCTATGTGTATCCCTTCTTCAAGGGCTGCCTCGATCTCAGCAGGGTTAGCCGGCATCTGCTCCCGCTGGCGTCTGTAAACAATGTAGACCTCTTCTGCACCTAGGCGAAGGGAGGTGCGCGCTGCATCAATGGCCGAGTTGCCGCCGCCTATGACACAAACCTTCCTCCCCGGAGCCTTTTTATCACCTAAGTTAATCTCCCTTAGAAAGGCCGTAGCATCCATACAACCTTCGAATTCTTCTTCCCCGGGGATCCTGAGTTTCAGACCCTTGTGCGCTCCAATGCCGAGAAAGAATGCCTTATAGCCTTGGAGCCCCAACTCATCAAGGGTAATGTCTCTTCCAACAGTAACCCCCAACCTTAGCTCGACGCCGAACCGCTGGATTGCTGCGATCTCATCCGCCAGCACATCACGAGGCAACCGGTACTCTGGAATACCCACACGAAGCATGCCGCCGGCAACCGGGAGCCTTTCAAAGATGGTGACCGGATAGCCCTTCTGCGCCAAGTCGTACGCTGCGGTAAGTCCAGCCGGGCCTGAACCGATAACAGCCACTTTATCATTAGGAAAGAGCACTGGTGCGGGCTCGATTTTCCGGAGCCTATCCCGCATTTTATCGGCCACAAAACGCTTCAAGGCGCAAATGCTGATCGGTTTGTCTACTTCACCCCTCTTGCAGCTATTTTCGCATGGGTGTGGACAGACTCGTCCCAGTACCAATGGGAGCGGATTCTGCCTCCGAATGATTTCCCAGGCCTTTTCAACATCCCCCTGTCCGATCAGGGCTACATAGGTCGAAACATCTTGACCGGTGGGACAGGTTGACTGGCATGGCGGGGCACTGATCCGCTTGCAGACCCCCGTGGGGCATCGTTTTTCATAGATGTGGGCCTCGTACTCATGCCGGAAATAGCGGAGAGTGCTCATTACCGGATTCGGCGCCGTCTGGCCCAGTCCACACAGGGAGGACAACTGCAGGACCTTGCTCAAGTGCTGCAGCCTGTTAATATCCTCTGGTACCCCTTGCCCCTGAGTGATTCTTTCCAGAATCTGCAACAACTGCTGGGTTCCCTCACGGCAGGGCGTACATTTGCCGCACGATTCTTCTGTTGTAAATCCCAGGAAGAACTTGGCGATGTCCACCATGCAGCTGGTCTCGTCCATCACCACCATACCGCCTGAACCTACTATGGCGCCGGTCTTAGCAATGGACTCATAATCCACGGGCGTCTCGATCAGACTCTCGGGAACGCAGCCTCCGGAGGGACCACCGAGTTGGACTGCCTTGAGTCTCTTGCCCTCCGGGATGCCCCCTCCAATGTCATAGATGATGCTCCTGAGAGGGGTGCCCATGGGCACCTCAATGAGCCCGATGTTCTTCACGCGACCACTCAGGGCAAAGACCTTTGTCCCCTTACTGGTCTCCGTTCCAAGGCTACTGAACCAATCTGCACCTCGGTAGATGATCTGGGGAACATTGGCGAAGGTTTCAACGTTATTGAGTACCGAAGGTCGATCCCAGAGTCCTTTCTGGGCCGGAAAAGGAGGTCTCGGCCTGGGCATTCCCCGCTTTCCCTCGATAGAGCGCATCAGGGCCGTTTCTTCACCGCACACAAAGGCCCCGGCGCCATAATAGAGCTCTATGTCCATGTCAAAACCGGAGCCCAATATGTCCTCGCCCAGGAGTCCGTATCCCTTGGCCTGCCCGACGGCTGTGTGAAGGCGCTGGATCGCCAGGGGATATTCAGCCCGTACGTAAATATACCCCTTATGGGCCCCGATGGCTTTGGCCCCTATGATCATACCCTCCAGGACAGAGTGTGGATCGCTCTCCAGAATAGACCTGTCCATAAAGGCACCGGGATCCCCCTCATCGGCATTGCAGAGGATGTATTTGGGACTGCCCTCGGCCGCAGCACAAAACTGCCATTTCAGCCCTGTGGGAAAGCCGGCACCGCCGCGCCCCCTCAGACCAGAAGCCTTCATCTCCTCAACGATCTCCCCGGGGGTCATTTCCAATAGGGCCTTTGCAGCACCCATGTACCCATCACGGGCGATGTAATCGTCTATCCTGTCAGGATCGATAAGCCCCCGATTTTTCAGGGCCACAAGAATCTGGCGACTGAAAAAACCGATCTCCTTGATCTTGGGGATGAGTTCCTCCGCCTCAGGGCTCTCGAAGAGGTATTCTTCCACCACCCGGCCTTTGAGGAGGTACTCCTCAACGAAGTACGGTACATCCTCTACTTTGAGCTTCTGGTAAAATACCCCATCCGGGTAAGCAATCATCAAGGGGCCTGCAGCGCAGAAGCCATTGCACCCGGTTGTGGCAACATATATCTCGCTGTCCAGCCCCCTCTTTTTAATTTCATCTGCAAGCGCGTCCTTAAGATCCAATGAACCGCTGGCCACGCAGCTCGTTCCAGCGCAGATCAGAAGGTGAACGCGGTATTTCTTTTCCATAGACTCGGCCTCAGTTCATTTATTGCACAACCTGTGATCCGGGAACCCCCTACCGTTGATCTTTTAATTCCTAGTACGTTGTCTCACTTCCGATAGCGAGGGCATACTCGGCAACAGGGTTGCCTTTTATCACATGCTCATCGTAGATCAGGGCCGCCTTTTCGGGGTCCAGCTTGACGTACTTAACAGGGGCGGAATCCTTGACCTCCAGAGTAATCATGGGCTCGCGATTGCAGAGCCCGGCACAACCGGAGGTGGTCAAGATAATGTCGTCTGCCCCACTCTCTTCAATCTTCTCAAGGAACGTATTCATAACAGGACGCGCACCTGCAGCGATCCCGCATGTCCCCATGTGGACAATAATTTTGACCCGGTAGGCACCGTCTCTAAGACTAACAGTGCCCCGGAGAGATTCCTTGATCTTTTTGAGATCCTCGACTCGAAGCTTGGCCATAGCTCCCCTTCATCAGCGATAAAGCGTTTTAACCAAATTTTCCCCTATTTCTTGAAGAGATTCCTTATAAGTTTCAAAACCGCCGGATCGTTTATTGTTGTAACGCCATCGATCTCAGCCTTGATTGTCCGAGTATCCAGAGCGGTCTTTTCTCCGTTCAAATCGGCTTCATACAGAAAGTCCACCTCCGGGCTTCCCGCAATTAGCGACACCATGGTTGAGCCCATGTCCCCTAAAGGCTTCCGGTCAATGTGGTTCGCCTGGAAGACTGCAGTGACTTCTGTTCCTTGGCCAGGTTTTGAGGTGATGGTAAGATTTCCCTTGGCCTCCCGTGTGGCCTGCTCGAGCATGGGCAGTCCTAAACCCACACGACGGGTGGTCCGGGTTGTCACGAACGGATCCAGAACATTTTTAAGTACTTCGGGATCCATACCGCGCCCATTGTCTCGAATGACTATCTCAAGCAGATTACGCCTCGTCTCCTCCTTGACGTATATTTCCACCAGGGTGGCGCCAGCATTGGTTGCATTTTCCACAATGTCCAGTATGTGGAGCGAGAGGTCTTCCATCCGTTGCCAATCCAGCGATGCTAATTGACGGGTCAATGAAGATCGGTTTGGTCTTCAATTATCTTTCGACCGCACCTGCCCTTTAAAGCCAGCCTCAATTCATCAATGCCCAGAGGAGGCGTCACCTGAAGTTGCAGAGGGCTTGCTCCGATTTCCTCAATGCTGTGGGCGTCAGAAGCGGTGATCAAGGGAGCGCAATCATAGGCCTTGAATTGCCTGCGGGCCATTTTCAGGGTCATGCCTCTTGAGACCTCAATGGCATCCAAGTGTAGGTCCACTGGGATGAATCCGAGTTGACCTATAATGCTGAAGCTCTCTCGGTCGATGTGGGCGGCTACTGCCAGCCCGCCACGATCGTGGATGGCCTCAACAACCTCTTCGACGCTCAGATCCGTTGCCCCGATCAGCATCCGCTTGTTAATGGCCACCACCTCGTCCGAATCATTGGCCACAACCTGGATCCCGAAGATATCTTCATCGTTTTGCCCTGCCTGGAGCTTTTCATAAACAAGCTCTTGCATAGATAGGGCGCTTTCAGTTTCAGGAAACAGACCTACTATATGGACTTCCTCGGAAGTGGTCACCTCCATGCCCGGGATGATGTATAGCCCGGTCTCTCGGGCCGCTGCCATTACAGCCCCTGCATTTTCCGCACTGTTGTGGTCTGTCACGGCAACTACTGCAAGCCCCTTTTTGCAGGCCTCCTGGACGATCTTTCTGGGCGTCATGTCCAGGGTAGCACAGGGCGACAAGCAGGTGTGGACATGTAAATCTGCCGTGACGGACCGTAATCCTTCCGATGCCTTTCCTGCCAAAAGCGCCTCTTAAGTACCAATTTCCCCTCGGGGTCAACTGCCTGAAATTCCCTGCTGGAATAGCCGTCCAACCAGCTCAAATGCGGGCATCCTGCATACCATAATGGGGATCCCTTCGGCAGCCGCCTTTCGTGCCGTCTCTTCCTCAGGCTCCCTTCCATTAACCAGAATGATCCCGCTCAGGGACTTCATCACAGCTACGGCCACAATGTTCTGGTGGATCTGCAACGTGACCCACAGGTCCCCCTCCTGAGCGTTTGCCATGACATCGCTCAGAAGATCACTGGCGTAACCCCGTGTCACCTCTACATCGAGGCGCTGACCCCCCGTCTTGACATCCAATTGCAGTATTTCAACAATCTCGGCCAACTTCATCGCTTAAACAGAAGCACCTCTGAAACTCTCGGCAATATCAACGATCTCCTTCGGGTCCACCTGCCCATATGTAGTGTCATCGATTACCAAAACCGGGGCCAGGCCGCAGGCACCTATGCAACGGACGACCTCCAGTGAGTACTCCCGGTCTGCGGTCGTTTGGCCCACCTCCACCTTGAGGTGGCGGACAAGGGTATCCAGCAGCTTTCCGGAGCCCTTGACAAAACAGGCCGTACCCAGGCAGACACGGATCGTGTGCCTGCCCCTTGGAACCATGGTGAAAAAGGAATAAAAGGTAACGACGCCAAAGACATCCGAGGCAGGGATACCTAATCCGTTCGCTATGTAATTCTGCACCTCCACCGGAAGGAAGCCAAGGATCTCCTGCACCTGCTGAAGGACCGGAATTAGGCCGCCTCTCTTGTTTCTGTAAGTGGTAAGGATTTCATCGATCTTGGCCTTTGCGTCCAGCTTATCCTCTTCTTGGAGCAATGCGAGGAACTTCTCATTCACCTCTTTCGGGCTGCTGGGTGGCACCTGTGTGCCTAGTCCGCCGGAGCGCGGGAGCGATTCCAGGAGACCCCCACAATGTTCCAGGAGGGTACGATGATGATAATTAAAGGAGGTCCACCCGGGACGGCGGAGATAAGAACGTTTGTCCCTCAGGCCTGAAAGCCCTAACGAGACCGGATCAGATAGGGGCCTTTGAATACCACCACTTTCAATGCTGCTATAAGTGATCCCCTTCAGTTGGGGAACCAGACGGGTGATTTCATTCTCCCAGATTTCCTGGCTGGTGAATGCATCCCACCTCTCGCCCAATCGATTGGCCAATTGGGTGAAAATCCATATCTCAGGCCTGGCCTCACCCGGTGCGGGGACGGCCTTTTTCATGCGACTGACCCTGCGTTCACAATTGGTATAGGTTCCGTCTTCTTCCGACCAGGCGGCCGCAGGCAGGACCACATCGGCATGCTGCACGGTTTCATTGTTCAGGATGTCTTGAACCACCAAGAAATCTACAGATTCTAATGCCTTGGTGATATTGGGCATGGCGGGTCTGGCAATGGCCAGATTTTCCCCCACGCAATAGAGGAAACGGATTTGTTGCTCATTATCCTCAACAAGCCCGGCGATGTTTCGTACCATCTCGCCGAACCTAAGACCGGGTTTGTCGTTTAGTTTGCAGCCCCAGGCATCTTCGAAGGGTCTGCGGGCTGCCTCCACGTCCACCATGGCAAAGCCAGGGAGAAAGCCGGGCAACATCCCCATGTCGCAGGCCCCCTGAGAGTTATTCAGGTCCCCCATATAGTTTACGCCGCCGCATTCTCTGTCCAGGCTCCCAAGGACCTCTTGAAGTCTGACAAAGGTCCTGGCAAAAGATGCCACCCTGGAGCCGTAAATCAACATGACAGGATCTTCGGTATCCAGTATCTCGACCGCGGCCATAAGACTATCGGCTGAAAGGCCGGTGCTTTCAGTCACCTGATCCAGGGAGAAGCTTTCTGCGGTCTCTCGAATATCATCCGCGCACTCCCTGCCGCTTTCGATCAATTGTTTGATAATACCGTTAACAAAGACCGACTCGGTACCCTCCCTCAAAATGAGGTTAAGATCGGCAAAGGTCCCAATCTTGGTAGGGCGCGAGTCTACCACTATCAGCTGACAGCCGTCATTTGCGGCCCGTTTGATAAAAGTACCTGCCACAGGATTCTCTTCAGTAACGTCGCTGCCGATCATGATTATGCGTTTGGCCTTTTCAAATTCATAAATGGGTCGATTCAGTCCGCCAGCAGCAAATGGTGAGGCCAGATTATTGGTCCCAATGGCAGAACGAAAAAGCTTTTGCATCGTGTAAAGGGCCTCATTGGTGGACTTGGCCGAGCATATGCCAGCGATCGCGTCCGGCCCGTGCATCTCCAATGTCTCCTTTATCTTTTCTGCTATGAGATCAAGCGCCTCCCCCCACGAGGCACCCCTCAACTCACCATTTTTCCGTATCATCGGCCGGGTCAAACGGTCTGGGCTCTGAACAAAATCGTACCCGAAACGCCCCTTTATGCACAATCGGCCCTGATTAGGTTCGGCGTCTACGACCCCCGTCACCTTCATGATCATATCGTTCTTTATGTGCACGTCAAGCTGGCAGCCGACACTACAGAAGAAGCAGGTAGTGCGCACGTGACGCGCCTCCCACGGCCTGATCTTGTATCGGCTTTTCCTCTCAACCAGCGCCGCTACCGGGCATGCCTGGATGCATTCACCGCAAAACACGCAGTCGGACCGGGCCAGTGTGTCGTTGCCAATTGCCACGATCTTGGCCTCTGCACCACGGAAGCCGTGCGATATGGCATTGTTTACCTGGATAGAATTACAGGCCTCAACGCACCTGCCACAGAGGATGCAGCGGGAAGAGTCGCGAACAATGAGCGGACTCGCCGTCTCCATGGTATGATCGGTCTTGACCCTGACTAAGCCGCTGGTGTCAACTTGATACCGATAGGCATATGCCTGGAGCCTGCAGGCACTATGGGCCGGGCACAAGTCAGTCCTCTGGTCGTAAAGCTCAACATGCTGCTGAAACCTCGTCCACTCCCCGGAATACTCGGTGGCAACTGCGCAGTTATGGTTCCCGGACTGCAAGAGCAAGGCCAAAATGGTCCGCCTTGCATCCAACACGGTAGGGGAGTTGGTATGTACGACCATATTGCGTGAGGCCGGGGTGGCACAGGCAGGTGAAAGGGCGCGACCACCTTCGATCTCCACCACACAGACACGGCAGGCCCCCGTTGGTCGTGCCCCTTTGATATTGCACAGGGTGGGAATGAAGATACCGTTGCGCCTTGCAACTTCGAGGATGGTTTCCTCCTGGGTGAACTCTAATTTGCGACCGTCTATAGTAATAAAATTTTCAGACATCTTCCCTCTGGAACCAGTCTTTACAGGTTTAAAGGTTACTCTCAAACATCCGTAAACGGAACCTGCTCCGCTTTCTCATAACAGATCAGCCCACACCGCAGGCACCTTTCGGCCTCCCGCATGGCAGCGGGTTCATCCAGCCCAGGGAATTCTTTTGGGAAAATCCACGCGCTCTTGGTGTCCCCCCTTACATCTGAGACCGCTGGACGCTCTCTCACCGACGGGGTTACGCCATGAAGCTCGGCCACATCCAGGATATCCTTCGTCTCGCAGACAAGGTCATGGATGGGAGTAACCACACCGTCTGCGAAGTGCTTATGTATGGCGCGGGCAAGCCGCCTGCCGGACAGAATCGATTTAACCACAGCCGAAGAGTCGCTGATACGTCCCGGTTCAGGGGGGCGGAGGATACCCCCGGCTCCGGCCTTGGAAAAGGTGCGGAAGGCCTCGACGGTCTGCCACCTGACCTTCTCCCCTTCAGAGCCAGGCTTTCCAGCGGCATGGACAAAGACCATCTCCGGGAGACGCCCCGCCGACAGGATCATAGAGTCTGCGTAGATCACATCCCTTATGGGTTCAAGGTCTTCACCGAGGCTGTAATCTTCCAAGGCCACCCTGTCCATGCGAGCTCCTATGCCGCCAATTGCTGCAATTGATGTAAAGGCCCGGACTTCAATTCCCTCCCGGGCCAGGGCCTTGGTCTCATGGAAGTCCGTGGGAAGGGAGGAAAGGGGCTGATTAAAAATAAGGGTCACGTTCTTGGAGCCCCTATCGAGGCATTTTCGGGCAATCTCCAACGCCTTTGTGCCGGCATTGGCAATGACGACATGTCTTCCAACGTGGGTCGTTTCGCCCTGGGCAAGTGCCGCAAGAAAATCCAGCATGATAAATATGCCAGGAACAGCGGCATCGTATCGTTCCAGGGCAGGCTGCAAGATCTTGCGGCTGTCAAAGCCCCCCGCAGTCAGCACGACCGCGTCATAGCCATCCTTCAGCAGACCACACACATCGAAATCGCGGCCCATCACCACATTGCTCTGGGCCTCGCCCCCCATCTCAAGGATGCCCTTTATGTCATGGTTAAGCACGTGCCTGGGGAGACGGTCTTCGGCAATGACGTACCGCAATATACCGCCTAGTTCCGGTTTGGCCTCAAAGATGACCGGCCGATAACCGAGCCGCGCAAGGTAATAACTGGCTGTAAGTCCCTCGGATCCTCCCCCTATTAACGCGATCTTCAGATTATTATCAGGTGCCTTGTAGGAATCCACGTGCTTGCCTGTGCTCATTTCAGAGTCTGCCACAAACCGCTTCAAAGGATTGATGGCCACCCCCTCGTCCATCAGGTTGCGGCGACAATTGAGTTCGCAAGGGGCAGGGCATATGTAACCGCAGATCAAGGGAAGCGGGCATTTCTCCTTGATGATACGGAGGGCCTCTTCATACCTTCCATGACGAATCTCGCGGATAAAGCCGGGGATATTGATCCCGGTGGGGCAGGCCCTCTGGCACGGCGCCGTGCACTCTGAGGTGACGTATTCGCTGATGATCCGTCGGGTCTGGGAGGTAAGGGCCACGATGTGTTTGGGGCAGGCCTTAACACAGGCCCCGCATCCCACGCACCGGTCATGATTCACCACCGGCAAATTATCATCGCCGATGCTCAAGGCCCCAAACTGGCAGGCCTTAACACATGATCCCAGGCCAATGCATCCGATAGGACAGCGTTTGCTCCCACCGTAAAGCATTACTGCGGCATGGCAATTATAGGCGCCGTTATAGGAAAAAATCGGGTCGGCCTTGCCCACGCCGTACGAGCAGCTGGTCCAGGAAAACTCAGGCTCCCTTTCCTCGACCTTTTGACCCATCATTTCACCCACGGCCTGCGCGACCTCAAACCCTCCGACCACGCAGACATTAGGTGGAGCAAGACCCGCGGCGATCGCCTCAGCGGCAGATGCACAACCGGCATTGCCGCACCCCCCGCAATTGGCCCCTGGCAAGGCATCCGTAATGGTCAGGACCTTGGGATCTTCCCAGACGTAAAAGGCCCGGGAGGCGATTGCCAGCAAGATACTCGCCACCAGTCCCAGGATCAGCAAAAACAGAGCGGCTTCTATCATAGATACTACATTCCTAATTCCTGTTACTCATGTATTAGGGCCTTCAGGGAGCTGTCCACACCCACAAAGCCGAAGAAGGCCAATGACATAAGACCCGCCATGATAAGCCCGATGGCGGTTCCCCTTATGGCCCTTGGAACGTCGGATACCTCCAATCTTTCCCTGATGCCCGCCAGCAAGATCAGGGCAAGGGTAAAACCCGAGGCCGAGGCGAAAGAAAAGATGACCGCCTCAACAAAAGTAAATTCCCGGCGAATGCAAAGAATGGCGGCACCCAAGACCGCGCAGTTGGTCGTTATTAGGGGGAGAAAGATCCCAAGGGCCACGTAAAGGGGAGGGGCAAATTTTCTCAGGAACATCTCCACAAACTGAACCAGGGCAGCAATCACCAGGATAAAGGCGATGGTCTGAAGATACCCCAGATTCAGCGGGACAAGCACGGCATAATGCACCACATAAGTGACGGCAGAGGCAATGGTCAAAACAAAGATGACGGCCACTCCCATGCCCACCGCCGTATCCATCCTTTTGGAGGTCCCCAGGAACGGGCAATTACCCAGGTACTCCGCCAGCAAGATGTTCTTGATGAGAATAGCGCTGATGATAAGGACAAGGTATTCCATCTTTACCTCTCCCCTTTTAGTACGAAAATCATAGACCGGCCTATTACTGCCGGGACTTGGAAATTGAGTTCATCACAGCCAGTAAGATTCCCAGACTGAGAAAGGCCCCTGGGGCCTCCACCATAAAGGTGAACGGCCGGAACGACGACCACATGATCGATGCACCGAAAAAGGTGCCCTGGCCGAGGATCTCACGGATGGCCCCGAGCACGGTCAGGGACAGGGTATAGCCCACCCCAATGCCTAGTCCGTCCAGGGCAGACGCAACAATGCCGTTGCGTGATGCAAAGGCCTCTGCCCGGCCAAGGATGATGCAATTCACCACTATCAAAGGAATAAAAATTCCTAGGCTTTCATATATCTTGTAGAAGTAGGCCTGGCTCGCCAGTTCGACCATTACCACAAAGGTTGCAATGATCACGATGAAGCTGGCAATGCGGACCTTTCTCGGGATGATGTTTCGCAAAGAGGAGACAAGGATGTTGGAACAGGTCAGCACGAAGATAACGGCGATTCCCATACCCAGTCCTGTTTCAGCCGACTTGGTGACCGCAAGTGTGGGACACAGCCCCAGCACCAGTCGAAAAGGCGGAATCTCTTTCCACAGACCCTTGGTGAAGTCTTTGAGCAATTTCATGTGGTCATACCTGTTGTGCTTTGACGTTAACGAAAACCAGAAGTCCAGGGTCTCAAGGAGCGAGTCCTCTCTTCTTGATCTCCGGATAGATTTGCAAACTCCTGCCTATTGCCTCGTAGACGCCGTTGCTTGAATAGGTTGCGCCCGATATGGCATCTATCTTCTCCCCAAAAGCCTTTGGTGAAGTATCCTTGATATCGACAGAAAGCCCCGCGAAACGCTGGGTGAATTGATCTTCGGCGACCCTGGATCCAACCCCAGGGGTCTCTTTGTGCGAAACAATCTGTATGCCTGTCAACTTGTTTTGCTCGGTGTCGAATCCGACCATCACCCGAATGGCTCCACCGAATCCTTTGCCAGCGGTCTCAAAGGCAAGGGCCCAAGGTTTTCCACCTTTCTTGCCAATAAAGAGGAGGACTTCTTCGCCGTTGATCTTGATCTTCTTCCGATCTGCGATTAGGTCATTTTCCGACCCCCCAAGCACCCTTTTCACCTTTGGACCCTGGACATTCATAAGTATCTGATTTTCGATGCGTTCAGCGGTCATATCTCGAAAACCCGAAAGGGCGACACCGCATACGGTGCAAATGACGGTAAGGACCACAATCATCTGCGTAACTTCTCTCATTACCCCGACCTCTCTTCAGGAACTACGCTTGTGGTTGGAGGCGAAATGGGTCTAATGGCCGGAGGAGGTTCCGGTTTCGCCCTCAATTTGTCCAACAGCGGTGCAAACAGGCTCATCAGCAGGCACGCAAAAACCACTCCGTCAGGATATACACTCCATACCCTCAAGATTATCGTCATGGCCCCGCAGCCAACCCCGAAGGCCAGCATCCCCCAGCGATTCACAGGCGAGCTGGCATTATCAGTGCTGAGGAAGAAGGCCCCGATCATCACATTGCCCGCCAGGATATGAAAGAGCGGGCTTGCATAGACTGCCCTATTCCCTATCCAAAAGATCCCCGATACAATGACAACCCCCAGCAAAAAAGAGAAGGGGATTTCCCACCGGATCATCCCACGGGCAACCAAATAAAGGCCCCCTGCAAGCAGGCATATAATAGCGGAGGCCCCGATTCCTCCTACCTGCTTGCCCAGAAAAAGGTCTATCAGGTGGAAATGGGCCAGGCCGGCAGCGCCTTCAGCCTTCAGGACCGCAAGAGGGTATTGGACGATGAATCCGGTGTTATAATTAACTAGCGCCAGATCGAAATCCAGATACCCTGCCCAGGCCTTGGTCACACGGATAATCGCCCAACCCACCAGCGCCGGGTTGAGGGGGTTTGCTCCCAGGCCCCCGAAACACTGCTTTCCGACGATAATGCCTGCAAAGTTCGCCACCACGATCACGTACAAGGGGACACCGGCAGGGAGGATGAGGGCCAGCAAGAGTCCGCTAACTGCAGCACTTCCATCGGCTATGGTTATTGGTTTGCGAAGAAGACTCTGAATTGCCGCCTCCGCTACCATGGCCGATGCGATGGAAGCGGCTATCACCCTCAAGGCATCAAACCCATAGTGATAGACCCCCAAAACCATGGCTGGCAGCAATGCCAGAAGGAAATTGTATGGCTCTCCAGTGATCCTTGCTCCGCAGTGCCAATGGGGGGACGGGGAAACTGTCAGGTCCAGTGCTTTCATTGTTCAGGATTTTCCTCCTGCCTGCCTGAGCGCTTGGCAGAGGCAGACCTATTCTTCAAGGGAATCTTTCTTATCCGGGGCAGTTTCAAATAGACTGATCGCATGGCGCGAGGGTCCTTCAGTATCGAATGAGGCCGCCTTCTCAGCAGTGAAAAGTTTTTCTCCTTCTGTCCTTATGGTGTGCTTGGCATGGGAGATAAACTGCACCAGTGGCCTGCGGGCCGGACATACGTAAGCGCACAAGCCACACTCGATGCAGGTTTCTGCCCCCAAGACCCTGCACTTATCGTAAATCCCGTATTCAGAAAACCTCCCCAGAAGATTGACCTCCAGGTCCACGGGGCACACCCTGTTGCACCGCCCGCAGTTGGTACACTGGATGTTCTGGAAAAAGAAGACCTCAGAGGGATCCTGGACATGAATGGACTCGGTTGTTGCGGTCACGGGCTGCTCATCAGAGAAGCACGTGTAACCGCGCATGCTTCCGTTCAGGATCAGCTTGCCCTTAGGCCTTAGTTCCACGGATGTCTTCTTCAGGATCTCCGAAACAGGAGTGCCGATCCGGACCCTGAAATTCCGGAGTTCACCGTTTTGGCCGTTCGAAAAGGTTACTGTTTTTTCGAGCATTGGTCTCCCTCTTCGGAGACAGTCCAACATGGAGAGCGCGTGTTCAAGGCTCACCACCACCGTATTCCCAGCATAACCGGTGTCATACGCCTTTATCAAAAGGCCAGCCCCAAATCTTTTGGCCAGCATCTCTGGAAACCCATTAGGGTAGACCGGGGGCACCAAGGCCACAGAGGCAGGACCCGCGGAAAGTGCCCTGGCAATGTCTGCCAGGTTATCCGGTACAGCCAATACACTCCGGGATGTCTCAGTAATCCGGGCAAGGAGTTCCACGGCCGCCCCCACTTGGCCTATATTGTCCCGAAACATCTGTTGGTTGACTATACTCAGGGGATCCAGGTCGAGGGCACTGATAACCATGGCATCTATCGAAGGCCATACCCTGGGATCGCGGATAATGGAGCTTAATTGAATAAAGCCCGCCCGATTGACGGCCGAGCGCAACAGTTCAGGCTTGGTCTCGTAAGGGTCCCTGATAGGGGTAATCGAGGAATCGAAAGATTCACTTGTATCTGTCCTTATACCAATGGCCAGATATTCCCTAGCTTCGACCCCTCGAAACAAGCTAATGTCCTCCATATGACCAGTCACAGTGGAAACAAACGGTCCTCTTCCGTTGCGTGCCAGATCTTCGCCTGTTTCGATCCTCTTTCCTATGCGTGCGGTGGTATCCGAAGGGGTCCGCCCGTGCCATAAGAGGGTAACCTTCTCAGGCACTGGAAGCAATTCGGCAGGTGCTGAGACATCCCTATATAACAATCTTGGTGGAAAAATTCCGAAAAAAGATCTCAGGCCCATTTGTTGGTTTCGACTTCTCCTTCCCACACATAATACCCTGGTGCAGGGTGCCTTTCGTCGGTTAGTCTTTATGACACAGGCTGCAGTCTTTCCCGTCATGGCATCGGGCGCAATTCATACCGATGTATCGCACATGATTATCGTCTTTGCCTTCAGGGATCTTGTCTGCCAGTTTGTAGTGGCAGGCGCGGCAGTTTTTCTCCATTGACATTCCTTTCATGGCCTCCCCGCCCTTGAATTCGTGGTGGCAGGCCAAACAGGGCTCCCCGACATCTTCGCCCATGTGAACCTTGTGGTTGAAGGTCACTAAACCACCGTCCGTATTGAACTTGACCGTATCGGGTAGGGGTGGCATTGTGCGCCCCGACTTCCTATAGGCGAAACCCTGGCGAATGTGGCAGGAATCACATTGCACGTTTATCTTCTTGGACTTGTGGCATTCGATGCAGTTAGCACCTATGAACCGCTTGTGAGTGGGATCATCGCTCGTAACGTCCCTTGCCTCACCGTAGTAGTGGCAGGCTCGGCAGTTCATTTCGGTGGCACCTGTGGCAGAGGCTTCGTCAAAATCGTGATGGCAATCTTTGCAATTGACAAAGGCGGCATGGTACGCGTGGTCAAAAATCACATCACCACCGGCCGAATCAAACCACACCTTTTTGGGAGGAGACAATGTGGCCGATGAGGAAAAACCTAAAGCCGCTAAAGCGACACAAACGGCCAAAAGCGCAATGGTGAAGATCTTTTCATTTCTGTTAAACATCATGTCTCTCTAAAGCGCAAATCATCGCTGCGGTCTGGAACAAGAACCTGGGGGCAAAAAAAGACCCGTGCCGCGGTGTCTTATTAGCCATTAACCGCAGGGGTCAACTGATCAAATCTTAAACCAAAAATTAATATCAACAAGTTTTAAGTGTGTCAAGCCCCACCCCCAAAAAAATATAAATAACACCATTTTTATGATTCAAACCTAACAATCTCGTAAGAAGTCCGCAATGACCCGTTTTGGTCATTCCCGCGAAGGCGGGAATCCAGTAAAATCAAACAGTTCTGGACCCCCGCCTTCGCGGGGGTGATGGTCTTGGGGACTTTTTACGAAACCATCAAACCTGGAGCACAGTTCAGCTTTTCCGGCCTTTCCCCACAAGAATACATGCCTCGAGTGAAGCTCTCCCGTCGACCACGTCTTCCGCAAAGGTTCGGCAGTCAGGAGCCCCGCACAGGCCGCACTCCTTGCGCGGCAGAGAGCGCAATACCTCTTCCACACGATTCAGCCTTTCGATGCGCTCGGAGACGGAATGTTGCGGTGCCATATCCTGGAGGGGAGAACGGTCCTTCTGGGTAAAAAACCACCCTGACCTATAGAGCTTTATGACATACTTGTACTTGATCCTCTTTTCCACTCCAAACATCAAGACCAGCTTGCGGAGGAGTTCTTTTGCCTGGTATTTGTCGGCCACAGTAAAGGGCCCGCCCAGACATCCTTCGGTGCACATCCGGCATTCAATATAGTCCAGCTCCCTCAAGAGCCCCATCTCTATCTTTTCCAGGTAGCGGATCGTTTCATCGAGTCCGGATACCGCCAGGCAATTCCCCTTCACTCCGGCGATCTCCCCCCCTGACATGCCCCAGCCGAGTCCTATTCCGCTGGAATGGTGGAGTACCCTGTCATCATCATCCAGTTCCTGGAGATGTTTTTTGACTGAGTCATAGACGATGTTTAT
This sequence comes from Pseudomonadota bacterium, assembly GCA_043808585.1. Classification (GTDB taxonomy): domain Bacteria; phylum Desulfobacterota; class DSM-4660; order Desulfatiglandales; family Desulfatiglandaceae; genus CAYVMN01. The sequence continues at coordinate 24,061 of JAZDES010000116.1, forward strand.
CCCAACGGCCTTATCTTTTACGGGATGTCCCCTGGAGGAAGACCTCTTTACAAAGTCCATCATAGCGGAACAGGGGGTGATGTGTAACACCTTGATATCTTCAGGCCTGCACCCGTATTTCACTGACATCCGTTTTTTCGCTTCCCTTGCTACAATTTCACGGGGAGTTGCCAGAGGGGGAACGTGTTTCAGAAGGGAAGGAAACCGGTATGAGATGAGCCTGACGACCACAGGACACGCGGGGGATATGAGGGGGAAATATGATTCCTTTTTTCTTCGGCTTTCGCGGATATATAGTTCAATGGCAAAATTGCACATTTCGCTGGTGTACGACTGGTCATGGACATAGCCGAACCCCATACTACTGATGCCCAAAAGGATATCGTTCGGGAGATAATCCTCACCAAACTGGGAATAGAGTACGGTGGATGGACTTACGATCACATCCGAATTTACCGGAAAGTCTTCCCCCTCCGAACTGATGGCCTTAACAGCTCCTTTGGGGCAGGTGCGGACGCATTCCCCACAATCAATACAGACGCCCTGCACCCGTGCCACTTGACCGTTTTTCACACGAATTGCCCTGGTCGGGCATGACTTCATGCAAAGAACGCACCCGTTACAGATCTTCTCGTCGATCTGAACGTAAGCGGTGGTGTTGGCATTTTGAAGCGGCTCTGGCATCAGTTTTCCCTCACATGGATGGCTATCTTCAGGCAGACCCCTTTCCCCTTTTCAGACTGAATTTCGAACAGATCGGCGTTTCTCTTGATATTCGGAAGTCCCATTCCGGCCCCGAATCCCATCTCCCTATATTCCAGACTCGCCGTCGAGTACCCTTCCTGAAGGGCCAGCTCAATGTCTTCTATGCCCGGTCCGTCGTCTTTTACATCCAGGTTGATATGTTCAGGATCAAGAGTCAAAATCATCTTCCCGTCTCCCCCGTGCATAACCACGTTCATCTCCGATTCATATGCACAGATAGAGGCACGACGGATATGTTTCGCATCAAAGCCCACGGTCTTCAGTATTCTCTGGACCTCAATAGAAACTTCTCCTGCGCGGGAAAAGTCGCGGGCCTTTATTTCAAAATTTCTCTGGAGCAAAGTCATGTCAGACGCCAACCCCAGAAAGACACCCCAACACCCATATTGTGGTGCGAATCATCTCTAAGTACAAACCCTTGACTCGAATTAGACCGCCGGGCGCAAGGTTACTGCCGGGGGGCTTTTTCCTCAACACCCCTTAGCCCCTTGCTGAATAACCTACCACACGCAGAGAACATAGTGAAAGGAGTTGAAAGTAGGGGCAACCCGTGCTCACGCGCCTGGCTTATCAGCTCCTGAGACGGCCGTTTTCCCCTAACCAAGACCACAGCGACTACGCCGGCAACAACGGAGGTCCGGATGACCTGAACGTTGCAGAGACCTGTCAACAGCACGGCACCGTTTGTGGGTCCAGTAAGCATATCGCTCATCAGATCGCTTGCAGTCCCCGCCCTAACAGGAAGGTCCAGTTTGTCATTACCCACTATCACTTCCGCTCGCAAGGTGTCCCTGATATCAGCCAGATTCATTGACTTGTTTTCTCTCTTCTAGAGCTTCTCTTCCGGGCATTCTAGGTAATCATATATATCCTGAGCCGGTTACATCCAGCTGGTAATGGATCTTTATCAACCTGCTGGAAACGAGAATGGCAATCTGCTTCATAAAGTAAAAGCCCGCCTTGTAGTCCTTTTCCAGGATGTCGTTCATCTGTTCTACTGGAAGAGAGCAGACTTCAGAATCCTCTATGGCCTTGGCTGCGGAGGTAAAGCGGCCTGTGATCATAGAAGAAAGGGCAAAGGCCTCACCCGGCATCACCGTATGGACAGGTACGATCTGAGTCCTCTTGGTGGTCATGATGTCTACCCGTCCTTTCATAAGGATCGCAAGACTTTCGGCTGGGTCGTCAATATTGAATAGCATTTCATTGGCCTTGTACTTCAAGGGGATCCCTATGGAAGCGATCTCTTCTATCAATTCATCGGGAAAGACCTTAAAAAGCTTGCATTTTTTGATGACTTCTACCTGTACCATTTTTTCCCTCTTTCTATAATATCTTTTTTAAGAAGTCCCTTGTCTTCGCCTCGTATGTCGGCCTCAGACAGTAGATGCCACAATTCAGGCATCTCTTTGATGCCCTGACAGCCTGCGATTCATCCAGGCCCAGGTTTACCTCATGCCAGTTCTTTCTCCGATCCCTTACGGGCAGGCGAGGCATTATTTCTCTCCTCGATTTGGGGACCTTTTCTAACTCATCTCTGTCTACCAAATCAAGGGCTTTTGCCCGGAGATCAGGGAGAGGTTCAATGATAAGGGATTCGCACCTTTCATCTGACTTCAAGAGCCTATCAATGGAGTTGGCAGCCCTCCTGCCCCCGGCAATTGCCTGAACCGCGATATTGGGACCTGTCGTGATCTCTCCTGAGGCAAATATGTGACTGACATTTGTCTGCATGGTCTCTCCGTTCACCACTATGGTACCCCTGGGGGTAAGGTCAAGTTTGGCCAGTTCCGGAGTTGTCTCTAGAAATCCCACATCTGTCCCCTGTCCTATGGTGACGAGCACGGTATCAGCCTCAATCCGCATGATCTGTGATTCGTCATATACCGGGTTAAACCGGCCGGTTTCATCAAACACTGCAATGCACCGCTTGAATTCAACTCCGCTGACACGTCCTCCTTCCCCAATGATACGTTTCGGTCCCCAACTATTGTTTAGTATTACGCCCTCAGTAAGGGCATCCACAATTTCGTGCTGCCAGGCCGGCATGCTGAAGCGGTCTTCGAGGCATAGCATGTGGACCTCTTCCACACCGCCCAGGCGCAGGGCAGACAGGGCCACGTCTATTGCCACATTCCCGCCCCCTATGACAACCACCCTCCGGCCAATCTTAAGATCCCTGCCGAGGGCAATATCCCTCAGGAAATCTATACCTGTCAAAACGCCCTCCAGATCCTCCCCTTCCACCCGGGTCCACAATCCCCTTGGCGTTCCGGTGGCGATGAAAAAGGCCTCAAATCCCTCTGCCAGGAGCGATTCATAGGTCACGTCACGACCGAACACGGTATTTACCCTTGCCTCGATACCCACGGAGAGCATTCCCTCAATCTCCCAGTCCAGAATATTCTTGGGCAACCGGTATTCCGGGATGCCGTATTGGAGTGCACCGCCCAGTTTGGGAAGGGCCTCTAATATGGTCGGAGAGTGCCCCAATCTTCGGAGGTAGTAAGCGCAGGTAAGGCCTGCCGGCCCACCCCCTATGATGGCCACCTTGTGGCCTGTGTCAGGATGTATGAAGACCGGAAGACGCTCGCCCTTTTTATATTCCAGGTCAGCCACAAATCGCTTGAGGTTATTGATGTTAACTGCTTCATCCACGTCGCCTCTACGGCAGACGTCCTCACACGGAGCAGGGCACACGCGGCCAATGGTGAGCGGCATGGGGTTGTGTTGTTTTATGACCCGCAGGGCCTCCTCATAGCGCCCCTCTGCGATAAAACCGAGATAACGGGGGATTTCGATCTGTGTCGGGCATGTGGACTGACATGGGGCCGCGCAGGCATCGAGCTGATTCCAGTGGAGGACCTTTCCGCTTTCTGAGACCACTCGCATGACATGCTTGGGACAGACCCGCTCGCAGACGGCGCAACCCGTGCACCGGGCGTAGTCAATCTGCGGCAGCTTCGTTTCACTCATGGTGATGGCGTCGAAGGGGCAGTTACGATAGCATGTCCCGAAGCCAAGGCATGAATATTCACAATTGCTGTATCCTCCGCCAATCATGAACGCCGCCCGGCAGTCCTGAACCCCCTGGTATTCGAAAAGCATCGGGTCATAGACTCGCCCCCCACGGCAGTTACGTTCTGCGAATTCGACCTCCCGATATTCAACCGGAATTCCCATGATCCCTGCCACTTTTTCGGCGCTTTCAGGCCCCCCCACCACACAGACGTTAGCAGGGGCCTTACCGGTTACAACGGCTGTGGCAGCTGCAGCACAACCAGGAAAACCGCAACCGCCGCAATTGGCGCCTGCCAGGGAATCCTCTACCATCTCCACCCGGGGGTCTACATAAACGTAAAAGACCCTCGAGGCGATGCTCAGGCCCAATGCCGCTGTAAAACCCAGGGCGCCGAGAATCAGGGCTGCCAGTATCATTAGGCGTGATCCTCCTTGTTAATTAGCCAACCATGCCTGCAAACCCGAAGAAGGCCAAAGACAAGAGCCCGGCCGTTAAAAGGCCTATAGCGGTTCCCTTCATAAAATCAGGGATGCTCGACACCTCCAATTGCTCCCTGATACCGGTAAAAAGGATAAGGGCAAATCCGTAACCCACTGCCGATGCGAACGAAAAGACCGTCGTCTGGATAAGATTAAAATCTTCGCGGATATTGATGACAGCGACCCCCAGGACAGCACAATTTGTGGTGATGAGAGGCAGGAAAATGCCGAGGGCCTTGTAAAGGGCCGGAAAGGCCTTCTGAAGGAACATCTCCACGAGCTGGACGAGGGCTGCGATGACCAAGATGAAGAAGATGGTCTGGAGGTATTCGAGCCCGAGGGGAACCAGGATATAGGTCTGAACGATCCATGTGATAACACCCGCCAGGGTCAGGACGAATATGACTGCCATTGCCATACCTGTGGCCGTATCCATCTTCCTGGATACACCCAGGAAAGGGCAATTTCCCAAAAAGCGAGCGAGGAGGATGTTGTTTACCAGGATGGCGCCAACAATCAGTAGCATATAGTCAGAAAATGTCCAGGCTGCGTGCATGGATTCCGCTCCTTCGGGCCTAAACCCTTCCCCTGCTGATAATATTCATGACCCCCAGGAGGATCCCCAAACAGACAAAGGCCCCCGGCGGCTTTACCATGAAGGCAAAAGGGGCAAAATCAGGGCCAAAAAGGGCCTGCCCGAAAAGGGTCCCGTTTCCGAGGATCTCTCTGATGGCCCCCAATACGGTCAACGAAATGGTGAACCCGAGTCCTATACCCAGGCCATCCGCAACGGAATTGAGAACGGGCCTCTTTGAGGCAAAGGCCTCGGCCCTTCCCAGTATGATGCAATTCACCACAATGAGCGGGATGAATATCCCCAGTATCATGTACAGCGGATAGAAATAGGCCTGCATGAGCAGTTCCACCATCACCACAAAAGTGGCAGCGATTAAGATATAGGAGGCAATTCTCACCTTTCTTGGAATGATATTTCTCAGGGCGGACACCAAGGTATTAGAACAGGCGAGGACAAAGGTCGTGGCAAGCCCCATTCCCAGACCGTTGTCTGCGGCAGTAGTCACGGCCAAGGTAGGGCAAAGCCCCAGGACGATCCGGAACGGGGCAATGTCCTTCCAGAGGCCTTTCGTGAAATCCTTCAAGATGGACATGGTATCTTACCTCTCTTAAGTGTGTGTAGACCCCCATGTTAAATTAAGAGCACCCAGTTTTTCCTTCGGACTCTCCACTCTGTGGCTTCCGGTTCGGAGAGACGGCGCCCCAGGTCCTTGAAGAATGCTCTCATACAGGCCTGGGGGCCATGAAATATTAGCCTATCTGCTATCACAGGCGCCCTTGATTCTGTCTTTGGTCCGTGAGAAGAGATCGAGGCCTTTTTTGATCGCATCCACCACCCCCTGAGACGTAACGGACGCGCCGCTTATGGCATTGATCTTGCCCCCTTTGCTTGACAGGCCGACATCCTCTGGCCGAAGTCCTGCGAACTGCTCGTAAAAGGCCGGTTCCACGGATCTTGCACCGAGACCCGGGGTCTCCGAGTGGGAGATGACCCTCTCCCCGGTCAAACGGCCGGTCTTCAGATCAACTCCCATCATAATTCCAATGGGGCCACCGAAACCCTGGCTGGTGACCTCAAAGGCAACTGCAAAGCATCTCCCGTCCTTCTTTGCGGGAAAGATCGATTTTCGAATAACAGTGCCGTCCCTTTTCTCCAACTCCACATCTTTCTTGTAATCCTTGATAGGGTCGTTTTCATAACCTGATAGGACTGAAAGCACTGCAGGACCCTTTACGAATTTGAGTTTTTGATAGGCGATGGGTTCCCTGGTTACCTCCTCCAAAAATGCCAGGCTACCTCCTGAAACGATGGCGATCGCTGTCAGGACGACTATCATTTTAATCATTTCTCGCATGGCCCTAATACTTCCCGTAAGGTCTCGGTTTGATCTTGTTCAGTAAGGGAGTACTGGCATTTGCCAGAAGGATGGCGAAAGTCACCCCATCAGGGTACTTGCCCCAGATCCTTATGATCACGATAAGGAGACCGCAAATGACCCCGTAGGCCACTTTTGACCATCGAGTGACTGGGGAGGTGACAGGGTCTGTGGCAATAAAGAAGGCACCAAGAATTGTGGAGCCTGACAGAATATGAAAAAGGGGGTTGAGATAGGTCTCACTGTCGTATAACCAGAGGATACCGGCAGAACAGAACACAGCCCCGAGAAAACCAGCGGGAATCTGCCACCGGATGACTCGTCTCAAGAGGATGTAGAATCCACCAGCCAGGAGGGCAATGCCGCACACGGTTCCTATCCCCCCTGCCTGGTTTCCCAGAAAAAGATCCAGATACCGAAAGCCATAGTCCTGAAAGGCCTCGATTCCGTCGAATTTGTAAACGACAAGCGGTGGCTCGGGGATCTCCCCGCCAAAGGGTTCTACCCATGAAGCGATTCTATCCGGCCATGACAACCTCAGGACTAGCCAGCCGACCAGCGTATCGTTAAATGGATTATTTCCGAGCCCCCCGAAGATCTGTTTGCCCAACACGATGGCTGTGGCCGAACCTACGATAACAACCCACCAGGGCGTGGTCGAGGGAAGCAAAAAGGAAAGGAGAAGACCGCTCAGGGCAGCGCTCCCGTCACTAACGGTGATATCCCTTTTGAGGAATCTCTGCATGCCGGCCTCGGCCAGCACCGCCGTGATTACCGAGAGGAGCATTATCCATAGGGCGCCCAGACGAAAATAGTAAAGTGTGGCAATAATAGCGGGAACCAGGGCGAGGACCTTGTTGTACATTATGGTGGCTATATTCTTTCTGCCCAGAATATGGGGGGGGAATGATACGTATAGGCGGTACCTAGTAAGTTCCATGTTCTTTTTCCTTAAGGGATAGTTCCATCCTTCCGTAGTTGATGAACTGCACAAGGGGGCGCCTTGAGGGGCAGACATAGGCACACAGTCCGCAATCGATACAGGTAAAGAGGTCAAACTGGGAAGCCGCTTCCTCAAATTTCCCAAATTCACAGAATCTTCCCAGGAAATTGGGCATTAGGCCCACAGGGCACACATGGACACACTCGCCGCAATTGATACATGCCCGGTACTTTTCCTTTATGACCTGCTCCTTGGCCTGCACCCAGACCCAACGGGTGTCCTTGAGAACGGGTCTGTCAAGAGAGAATTGTGCCATTCCGTCCAAGGGATTACCGAGACTGACCTTACCTGGATCCCCTTCGAAGCCGCCACAGAAATCCACGAGGTCCTTGAGCGGGGTTCCGATCCGGACCTTCAAATGCTTGGGGACCTTTATTCCTGACCCGGATACGGTCACATATCTTTCGATCAGGGGTTTGCCCAGTTCAATTGCCTCGAAGGTATGAATGATCGTATCAACGTTGGTAAATACGACACCCATGTCAATGGCCTTTCCCCCGGGGCAGGGAATCTCTTTATTGAAAAGCGCCTTGAAGAGCAGGTGAGGGTGGCCCAGCGGGTAATAGACCTTGAGTCTGATCACCTCTAAGGCGGCATCAAGACCGGCTTGTTGGATAGCCTGGATCACATCCTCGTGTTCTTCGCTGATGACCAGATGGATCTTTTCGGGCCTTAACATCCTCTTGACCAACCTTGCTCCCTCAAGGATATCGGGTGACTTCTCCACCAGGAGCCGCCGGGCAATGGAGCCAACAAAGCCGTGCCCTATGCCGTTAATTACGAAATAACGGACAGGTTTCAGCTCGGTTCCGGCCCTTTCGGAATGTGGTAGTATCTCGAACGGAATGGCCTTTACTCCCGAGTCCCTCATGACCACCATCATGTCAGCTGGCGCTGCCTCCGCAGAGCTCTTTAAGGGGGTGCAGGTCCGTCTTCCACACATCCTGGCCGTCCGATTCAATAAAGATGCTCAGGGTATTTCCGCCTTCAGCATAGCGGTAATCGGCAATGTCGGTTACCTTACCGGATACCGGAGAATGGACAGGCGTCATCCGGTTATTGGGATCTTCACCGATTTTTTCCCCCTTGAACACCATTTCGCCCCTCTCCACAAGGGGCCTGCAAAAAATGCCTGGGCGGTCAGAGAGCGGAAGGATGATCTTTCTTGGCGGGGGCACTTCTTCGATGGGCATTTGAGGGGGGGGCAGCTCCATCTTGAACCGGAGGCCCCCATACATCCGAATAGTCTTCATAAGCGAACCCGAGGGGCAAAGGCTAAGTTCGTCAAGGTACCACGATGTATCATGTTCACGGGCATATAGCAAAATAAGAGGAGGTTTGGAAGAAAAAAATGACATTTGTCTGAAAAATTGTAAGTTTGGACGAGATCGGTTTGCCTGGGGAATTGGAAGGTTATACCGGGAAGGGCTTCTGGTTTTTTCTTGAACTCTTTCTTGGATTTATCCATAATACCTGATCGTTGATCCCAGATTTGGGAGATCTCCCAGGTTGCATAGCGGGGGGCATAGCCAAAATTGATATTGAACCCAATCTATTCTAAGTGACTTATGATTATCACTACGAGGGATGGCCAGTCATTCGACACGGAACGAGACCTTGAGGCAGCTGAGCGCCACGTCCTCCAAAAGCTGTTCCTTTGGGAGCCCATGGCTTCCAGCCTTGGGCAGTTCAGAGAGAAGAGAGATGAGGCACTGCTCAAGGGATGGAATAACTCCGGGCCTGTTAATGAAAGTCGTGCCCTCAAGAGCATCATAAGGGAGTTGGAGGCCAAGGTATGCATTCGCCTCAGGATAGCGCCTTGAGAGCCATTACCCCTGAGCTAATAGAGATAAGTCGTTAATTGAGAATGAGGAAAGATAATTGAGAAGTCCTTCTCTCAAATCAGAGCCTGAAAGGATCAGCGAACACATTCAGGTGATTCGAGGAGAACAGGCCGGGAAGCCTCTCAATGTGGCAATTATTGGCGGAGGGAATGCCTGCCTCAACCTGCTAAAGGTACTGGATGAGGATCGCCTCTCGAGGCTCAACATGAATATATTGGCAGTATTCGACATAAACCCGGATGCCCCTGGTTTTAGGTATGCAAGGGGGTCGGGCCTCTTTGCAAGTACCAGTCTCCAGGAGCTTCCGACCCTTAAGGGTCTTAATCTGATAATTGAGCTTACCGGATCTACTGAGGCAAGGCGGGAGATCTTCAGGTTAAAACCTGGAGGGACCTCGGTAATAGACCATGTGGCAGCAAGGCTCCTTTGGGACCTTATTCAGATAGAGTCAGAGAAGGCAGAGCTCGTGAGGGAGCGGCAGAGGTATGAGGAACGGAGGAAAAAGGAGACCCAGGTGATATTGGACTCCCTTCCCTATAGGGTTATGATGATTGACATGGACATGAAGGTGGAGCGGGTCAATGAGACCTTCCTCAGGGAGTTTGGTCGCACTACCGAGGAAACCATAGGGAAAAAGTGCTATGAGGTCAGGTATGGTCTGGATAAGCCCTGTAAAGAGAGTGGGGAGGTCTGCTTCCTTGAGGATCGGCTGGAGGAGATAAAGGAAAAAGGGGTTCTGAGCACCATCAAGGAGTATGACTCGGAGAATGGGGATACCCGTTACGACGTGATCACCATTTCACCAATTTTTGGCCCAGACGGAGAAGTTGCTTATTTGCTGGAGGCCTCGAGGGATGTTAGCGATAGGATCAAGCTGGAACGGGAGGTAGAAAAATCCAATACCTTCTTTGAGAATGTGATCGAGAGCACGGTAGATGGAATAGTCGTTGTGGATACAAAAGGGAACGTGCTCATATTTAATAAGGGCATGGAGAGACTTACAGGATATCCCGCCAAAGAGATCGTGGAGAGTGGACACCTGAGCAGTTTTTACAACATAGATGTGGCCAAAGAAAATATGAGAAAGATGCGGAGTGATGAATACGGGCCTAAAGGTAAATTAAACCCCACTAGCATGACCGTTACTACAAGGGAAGGTGAAGAGATACCGGTTACCCTATCGGCCTCCATAATAGAGATTGACGGAAAGGAGATAGGCAGCGTTGGCGTGTTTACGGACATGAGAGAGGTCCTAAAAATGAGGAAGGATCTGGGAGATGCCCACATTCAGTTGGTCCAATCCGAAAAGGTGGCCTCTATTGGCAGGATGGCTGCCGGGGTGGCGCACGAGATAAACAACCCCCTGTCAGGGATTATGATTTATGCTGAAATGCTTAAAGAGAGCCTCAAGGATAACCCAGAACTTATGGCTGATGCCCAGGAAATCGTTACCCAGACCCTGCGTTGCAAGAGGATCGTCTCGGAATTGTTGGAATTCAGCCGGCATTCCATGGGAAAGGCATCCTCTTTTAGCCTGGGAGAGCTGATCACCAAGTGTTTGAATCTCTTGATCAATCAAGCACTTTTCCAGGACATAGAGGTCAATGTGGATATAGAACCAGAATTACCCGAGATGGTGGGCGATGTAGGCCAGCTCCAGCAGGTCTTTACCAATCTGTTCATTAACGCAGCAGACGCCATGGGACGTAAAGGTAGGCTGACTATCACCGCAAGTTACGACCTTGACAAACAAAGGTTTATTGTCAACGTTGCTGACACGGGCACGGGAATACCTGAGGAGTTGAGGGATAAGATCTTTGACATATTCTTTACCACCAAACCTGTCGGAAAGGGAACCGGGCTGGGCCTGGCTATTTCCGAGAACATCATAACCCTTCATGGCGGCAGCCTGAGATTTGAATGCCCCCCCCAGGGAGGTACGGTCTTCATTATCGAGCTTCCTTTTGAGGCGCGTGAACTTCCTGTCGAAGGACCGGTTTTTGTAGGGCTGGATGAGTGATGGACGAGGCAATTAAGATCCTGATTGTGGACGATGAAAAGGTCGTAAGGGATGGATGCAGACGCGTATTGACTGGCAAAGGATACGGGGTGTTGACCGCAGGAAACGGCCAGGAGGGCATGGATATCTTGGCCAGAGAGGCCGTGGATATCATTCTCCTCGATCTGAAAATGCCTGTCATGAGCGGGGAGGAGATGCTGGAGAAGACCTGCGAGATGTATCCGGACGTGCCCGTAGTCATAATTACGGGTCACGGAACCATAGATACTGCCGTTGAATGCATGAAAAAGGGTGCATACGACTTCATTACCAAGCCATTTCAGATCGAGCAGTTCTTGATAACCATCAAGAGGGCCGAGGAGAACAGGAGACTGGCCCAAAGGGCCAAGCAGTTTGAAGAGGAAAACATACGAAATCTCTACGACCTGGGCTTAGAGAAAAGCAGGTTGAAGACTATCATCAACTGTATGGCCAACGGGGTAATGGTGACAAACCGGAATCTGGAAGTGGTCTTGCATAACCCTGCCTTCATGAGGGTCTTGGAGGTATCGAAAGAGATAGAAGGCCCCACCCCTGTCTCAAGGATTATTACCAACGAGGCCCTCGTGACCACCCTCAGACAGATCCAATCGGGTAAATCATCCAAGGACGAATTTATCTCCCAGGAGATAAGGGCTGGAAAGAATACGCTCAGGGCCATTTCCGTGCCTGCTTTGGGGCCGGATGACGGCGTGGTAGGCACTGTGACTGTCCTGGAAGATATCACCCCGTTCAAGCAGCTTGATGAGATGAAATCAGACTTTGTAAACATGGTTGCCCATGAGCTTCGTAGCCCCCTTGTCTCAATCCGGCAGCAAAACAGCGTGCTATTGGAGGGCCTGGCAGGGCCGCTACAGGAAAAGCAGAGAGAGTTCTTGCGCAGGGGCTCGAAAAAAATAGACCAGCTCCTGGAACTGATCAATGACCTCTTGGACATAGCAAGGATCGAGGCAGGGAAGCATGTTCAACGTCAGGTGCCCATAGATGTGGGAGTGGTCATCAAGGAGGTCATCGCCCTGATGGAACCCAGGGCAAAAGAGGAAGGTCTAACGCTCAAGTATTCCTTCGAGAACCTGCAGCCCGTACAGGCAGATCCCAGGGGTATTCAGGAGATCTTCAACAACCTGGTAACCAATGCAATCAATTACTCCCCTGGTGGGGGGGAGGTCGTTGTTTCAGCCAAGGGCCTGGGCGAATATATGGAAATAAAGGTTGAAGATACCGGCGTGGGGATTCAGCCGGAGGAACTTCCCAAGATTTTTGACAAGTTCTATCGGGTGAAGCACCCTAAGACCCGCCAGGTCATGGGGACCGGGCTGGGCCTTGCCATCGTGAAAGGTATCGTGGAGGCCCATCACGGGACAATCGATGTGGAGAGCACCCCTGATAAGGGAACAACTTTCAGGATTTTGCTGCCGATCATCAAGGAGAAGGAAAAAGATCTTTGGCCATGAGATTGTGCAGGAAAATCATAGATAGACCATCACTCCATTTCGAATATCTTGTAACACTTTAGCGTTTTGAAAGAGAGGCCGAGGACCGCGAGGGTCTTTTTTTCAAAGGACGTAAAGGACGGCATCACTTCATAGAACGGCAGTGAGGTCTTGAACCTCGTTACGGAACAGCCCCATAAGAGTATGTCCCTATGAAGAACCCTCTCCCCTGCCTGGCAGAGACTGTATTTAAAGGTAAGGGGGCGTGCCACAGGCTGTGAAGAATTTGGGTTACGTCCTTTGAAAAAAAGACCCTCACGGTCCTTCATCTTACTCCTCAGCGTTTTCAAAACGCTAAAGTGTTACAATATCTTTGGTTTGGATTCCGAATCAAAATATGCGGTTGACAAGAAAAGGCTTTTTTGATTAAAGGTCTTGACCTCTCACCGCGGGCCCGCTTTACAGACCCCTTTTTCCCATCATTCCGGAGGTTAGTGTGATGCCGCTACTGGAGAAAATTAAGGCTGGAAAGTTCGTTGTCTTGGGGGAATTTGAACCGCCGAAAGGCACCGATTTCTCGGGGCTTCTTAAGAATGCCAATAATGCCAGGGGCCGGGTGGATGCCTTCCTTGTGCCTGAAATGGCCAACGCCGTGCTCAAGGCCAGTTCATTAGGCGGATGCGCCTTCTTTCAAAAACAGGGTATAGAGACCGTCTTTCAGGTATGCTGCAGGGACAGAAACCGTTTGGCGCTTCAGGCCGACATACTGGCAGCCGGTGCACTTGGGATTCCAAACATTATGGCCGTGTCCGGTGAAGACATAAGACACGGTGATCATCCGCAGGCCAGGACCGTGAACGACCTGGATCTGATAGAGCTCCTTGAAACCATTCACAGGCTCCAGAATGGCAAAGACCTTGCGGGGATAGAATTGAGGGGACGGCCACAGTTCTGCATAGGTTGCACCGTAGACACGGGCGCCACCGGAGGTGTCTTGGAACTGGAGCTTGGCGGGCTCAAGAAAAAGGTCGAGCTGGGTATTGATTACATCATTACCAACCCCATATTTGACATTCGTCGTTTGGAGCAATTCTTGAAGCGGGTGGATACAGGGAAGATTGCGGTGATTCCAACGGTGCTCCTCCTGAAATCTGCGGGTATGGCAAGGTATATTGATCGGAATATCAAGGGGATTTCTATCCCCCCCGAAATGATAAGGGGTATCCAAAAGGCATCAGACAAGCCCAAAGAGTGCATCAATATTGCAGGGGAAATTATACGCCACATCAAAGAGATGGGTATGGCCGGCGTCTTGATCTCTACTGTGGGATGGGAAGACAGGCTTCCTCACGTCTTGGATGCGGCCAAAATTTAGGACATAAGGGGAATTTGTAATGACCGACAAAGGGACTAAAGGGCTATCGGGTTCGGTATTGGTGGTAGGCGGAGGCATAGCAGGGATGCAGTGCGCCCTGGACTTGGCAGACTCCGGATACTTTGTCTACCTGCTGGAGAAGTCATCTTCTGTCGGCGGGGTCATGTCCCGACTGGACAAGACATTTCCCACCAATGACTGCGCCATGTGAATCCTCTCTCCCAAACTGGTCGAGGTCGGCCGGCATCTTAACATAGAGATGATCACCCTTTCTGAGGTTACGGGCATAAGGGGCGAAAAGGGAAATTTTGAGGTGGAGGTCCTGAGGCACCCCAGGTATGTAGATCTTGAAAAGTGCATCGCATGCGGGACCTGCGCCGAGAAATGCCCAAAAAAGGTGGATGACCCATACAACGAGAACCTCATTAAACGGAAGGCCATTTATGTCCAGTACCCCCAGGCCGTTCCCCTGAAATATGCCATCGACAAGGATGCGTGCATCTACTTCAAAAAGGGGAAATGCCGGGCCTGCGAGAAATTCTGTCCCACGGGGGCCGTTGACTTTGAGGATAAACAAGAAAACATAACCCTGAATGTGGGTTCCGTGATCCTCTCTGCGGGCTTTGCCCCCTTTGATCCTTCGCGCTATGAGACCTATCACTACACCCAGTACCCGAATGTGGTAACGAGCCCTGAGTTTGAGCGTATCCTGAGCGCCACAGGGCCTTACCTCGGACATCTAAAGAGGCCGTCAGATGAGAAGGAGCCTCAAAAGATC
>JAZDES010000117.1:0-4973 GCA_043808585.1 Pseudomonadota bacterium
TGATCATTTATGAATATCAGATCAAACCCCCTCTCTCTGGCAAGCCTGGCAAGGGATTCCGGATCAAGCTCCCCGTCGCTGTAAGTCGTCCTGAGGTCAATCAGCCCAGGTACCTGGATATACTCGGCGGCCCCGGCTAAAGTAAAGCTCACAAAGATGAAAACAGGAATAAGGTAGAAGATCTTTTTCATTAGACATGATGATAGCACATCTTCTGTCAATGAGCAACCTCTAGTCAAATAAAGCTCGTTGTAATACTTTAGCGCTTTGAAAACACTGAGGAGTAAGATGACGGACCGTGAGGGTCTTTTTTCCAAAGGACGTAACCCAAACTCTTCACAGCCTGTGGCACGCCCCCTTACCTTTAAATATCCCGATGTAATCGGGACACAGGCAGGGGAGAGGAAAAAGACCCTCGCGGTCCTCTGCCTTTCTTTCAGAACGCTAAAGTGTTACAGCTCGTTTATGTACTGAGGTTCAGATGGTTTCCCCTTGAAAATAAAGGCCAACGTGCTATAATGCCTTGGCAAAAACCTTGGGACTGAATATTGAAAGGAGGAAGAACCATGGCTATCACTTTACCGGAACTGCCCTACCCCAAAGATGCCTTAGCGCCTTACATCAGCGAGAGGACATTGGATTTTCATCATGGAAAGCATCATAACACCTATGTTGTCAACACAAACAAACTCATTGATGGGACAGATTTGGCCAATGAGACCCTGGAGGGCATCATAAAAAAGACCGCTGGCGACAGTGCGAAAATAGGGCTTTTTAATAATGCCTCTCAGGTCTGGAACCACTCTTTCTACTGGCAGTCAATGAAACCGAAGGGGGGAGGTCGGCCAACGGGCCCCGTAGCGAATAGAATCAATTCAGATTTTGGAAGCTATGAGAAGTTCGCCGAGGAATTTAAGAATGCGGGCCTTACACAGTTCGGCAGTGGTTGGGCGTGGCTGGTCCTGAAAGACGGCAGGCTGGAAATCCTGAAGACCCCCAATGCGGACTCTCCCCTAGCCCACGGTCTAAAGCCACTTCTCACTGTGGATGTATGGGAGCATGCCTATTATCTGGATTATCAAAATAGAAGGGCTGACTATCTGAGCGCCTTTGTCGAAACCCTGATAAATTGGGACTTTGTTAATTCTTGTCTTGAATAGTCCGAAAAAAGGCGGCAGGGCCACTTCCCCCTAAACTACTGTTGCCTCATTACACTCCTTGGGCGTATCCCGCCGCTAGGCTCTGTCTTGCTCGCAGGAGCGGAGTCTCTTACAAGAACCTGACCGCTCTGATCCGTCTCAATGGCCTGATATCTGAAATTTCGGACTCCTGGGCTCCCTCGCCACTCGACTTCCCAATTCTGCCATTTTTGCCCCTCCACCTTCTGCCCGATCTTAGGGACCCTGATGAGGGCCTCTTTGTCCCGCATCTTGATTACCACGCCCTCTCTATCTATACTGATAGTTCCCTTACCTTTCTCCTTTGAGTAGCCGTAAATTGACATATTACGTTTTGTCTCCAGCTCTACAGGCATCTGTCCGCTAAGGCTGGGGGTAATATAAAAGATATTTTCACCGTCTTCATAGTTTTCCGGCTCCTCAATCGATTCCCTCTTATAGGGAATAACTACCTTGATCCTCCCGTCTTTTTCAAGGTTCCATTTAAGCCCAGGCACACCGGCAAAGGACGATGCGAGTCTATCCATGAAGTCAGGGGCCGATTTGCCGCCCTTCCTTTTAGATTCTGTGCCTTCCTCGCCACCAGAGACGATCTCTTCAGTCTCGGGTGACATTGGTTCGATATTACCAATAAGATAACCAAGGGCCAGGGATACACCCATAATCGTTACAAAAGTGGTTGCAAAGGAATAGTTCCCCACGGAAAAGATCTTTTTCAAGAAATACCCTGTGAAGATATATCTAAACCATCTCCTCTTTTTTCTGCGTCTCTCAGAGGACCCACGGGGCATCTTCTTCTCCTGCAACCCATCGGCAAGACCTAAGATGAGCCTGTGCTCTCGCCCGAGTTGCTCCCTTGGTAAAATGATGATTATATTCCAATATATGGCAAAAGGCCTGAAAAGTCAAGGTCACTTTAGGGGTTGCTCTCCTGCTTGACGAACGAGCCACAAGATAATATAACGTAGATCATCTCCAGAAGAGTTGGTCGATGATAAGGATTCAAGCCGAAAAATTATCATGTTCATCCCTGGCCCAGACCTGGATTTGCACGGTGCGAATCTTGGCTTCCAGTTTGTATATGCACAGCGTTCTTAGTGGTTCTACGTATGTCGCGCCAGGGCGGGCCTGTTAGTCCTGTCAAAAATAGCTGAACTGTTACGAAAATGATTGGCGTTCCAGAACTTGCGGTATAAGACGCTAGGGAGCATATCCATGCCGTATCGTTACAAAAGAAGACGAAAAAAGGTCACCAAGAGGCAGGTAAAGCTCTACCTATCCATAGTAGTGGCCTGCATTCTTACTACGGCAGGCATATACCTTGCTACTGAGATAGTGCCCAGGCTTATCCAACAGCAAATTGACAATGCCCTTATTTCCCAGACAGTCGGGACCCCGGACGAGGATGCAGAATCTGAAGCCCTTAGGAAACTAGGAAAGCTTGCAGCCGGAAAGATAGACCCTGCCACTGTTGGGAATCTCGTCAGGGCCTATAAAGGGAGAGAGGTTGAAGTTGGTCCGATGGGTGGGTCGGGTAAGGAATATTTTGATGGAAGGACGCATCCCCGCACCTCAGACAGGTTCATACGGGCAGCCCGAGGAAGAAAGGGAGAGCCTGGACCAGGTGATAGATCAGAGCACGGTGGGGTAGACCAAGCTACCATCGACAAATTGACGGAGGCCTATCGTGGAGGGAAGATCAGCCAAACCGATATGGAGAAAGCCAGAGAGGCCTACCGTAAAGGCGAAATAGACCCTGCCCTCGTTGAGAAGGCCAAGAAGGCCCTTGCCGGTGCTAATTAATCGCCTATCTCAGGAACTCGATCGGAGGTATTCCGCGTAGCTGGCAAGGCCGGCCATGGTCATCGCAGCGTCTTCCGGGCTGGGGTAGCAGACATGGCCCATCTGCCCCAGCATGAGGGCCATCCGGTTCTCCAGGTTTTCAACCGAAAGGGGAAACTCGGAGGCGATGACGACTGGTTTCTGATAATGATCAGCAAGCCCCATAAACTCATTGAAGACCCCGCGTGTGGCATCTAACACAGCCTCTGCCATTTCCTCCACGACCTCCGGGCCGGCGGAAGGTGGTAGAGGTTCCAATGGCAAGGCAGGCATGATTCCCAACAAAACGATCCCATCCAGAGTTGGGCACCTAAGGAGGCACTCCAGGGACCTCCCAAGGTGATCAGGCCTCAGGCCGGCCACCAGATCCACCGGGTTGCTGCGACTCCACCATACTGGAAGGAACGTATCCAGTTCTTCGATGGTCTCACCCGGTAGGGCGGGCACTTCGAGTCCTGCCTCCGCACATGCATCTGCAGCCAGAACGCCCCATCCACCACCCGCAGTGACTATGCCCACGCGCCTCCCGGAGGGCAGCGGCTGTCTCACAAACCCTGCCGCCATGTTGGCAAGTTGGTCCATGTTCATGGCACGGATAATACCTGCCTGTCTGTGTGCCCCTTCAAAGGCCGCATCAGAACCCGACATGGCGGCGGTATGAGACATTGCCGCCTTGGCGCCCGCGCCTGTGCACCCTGCCTTGAGCATGATGATCGGTTTCTTCCGGGTTACCTGTTTGGCGATAGAAAAAAATCGGCGACCATCTCGGAACCCCTCGATGTAAGTGAGGATGACCTTGGTCTCCGGGTCTTCCGAAAGGTATTCAAAGTAGTCCTCGCAGTGCAGATCAGCCTCATTGCCGCTACTCACAAACCGGCTGATCCCGAAACCCTTCTTCATCCCCCGCCTGGCGATCGAGGTGGCCACGTTACCGCTCTGAGCCACCACAGCCATAGGCCCGGGCAAAGGGAAGACAGGCGGCATTGCTACGTAAAGTCCACATGGAGGACTCATAATGCCATTGCAGTTGGGGCCAACAAGTATCATACCTCCTGCGCGAGCCCGCTCCAGCATCTCTCGCTGGAGCCTCTCGCCCTCACTGCCGACCTCAGCGAATCCCGCTGTGATTACGACTCCGGCCCGGATTCCTTTGTCCACACACTCACCGATTACAGGAGGAACAACCGGCGGAGGGACCACGATAACCGCCAGATCCGGAACCTCCGGGAGATCTCCTATTTTTCTATATGCCTGTAACCCCTGGACCTGAGACTCGGAGGGATTTATGGGATATATGGATCCCTTGAATCCGCCATTTATCAGATTAGCCAGTATAATAAAGCCCCATTTCCCGGGCCTATTGGAGGCGCCGATAAAGGCTATCGACCTTGGGTGGAACAGCATTCTTAGTCTTTCTCTCATTTCGAACAACAGCAACATTCTCCTTTCTTGACCGAGGCATAACCAAAGACCCATACAGCGTGATCGAGGGAACCTCTCTGAGGTGGGCCTCAGAGTTGGCCCTGCCGGGAGGTCATGTCCCCGGGATTTCGATTCCTGTCTTTATTGCATAACAAATGTGATAAGTACAGGGTTTACTGCCTCAGGCCTCTTTCCATGCCCTAAGCGCCCACCTCCTTGAAACTATAGACTTCAAGAAAAAGATCTTGGACCTGCTGTCCGAAAAGTGAAATACTCTCAAGAAATCAGTGGCAGCGATACGGCATAAAGCATTAGTCCCGATTTCATCGGGAAAGGAAAGACCTTGATCCGTTGGGCTTTGGCCTTAAGCCTTTGCCTTTAGCCATTATTCGTTTCCCCAGACTCTCTTTAATGTCATAGACCTATGATTACCCCAGAAACTTTCTCTTAAATTCCATAGACGGCAAGGCGACAATGGTCGGAACTTTTGCATTTTGACCTCCTCAGTGATAAGATCGCCATCGCTCCATT
>JAZDES010000118.1:0-17404 GCA_043808585.1 Pseudomonadota bacterium
AGCCTGTGGCACGCCCCCTTACCTTTAAATATCCCGATGTAATCGGGACACAGGCAGGGGAGAGGGCTCTTCATAGGGACATCCTCTTATGGGGCTGTTGCGTAACGAGGTTCAAGACCTCACTGCCGTTCTTTGAAATGATGCCGTCCTTTACGTCCTTTGGAAAAAAGACCCTCGCGGTCGGTCATCTTACTCTTCAGTGTTTTCAAAGCGCTAAAGTATTACCAATTTTGAAATAAGCTAAATTGATACCATTCTTCAATCCATCAGTGTTCCAGCTTAAGACCCCACCCTTCGAACAGGTACATTATGGCAAAGCCATACCATACGGTATAAAGAACATAAAAGATCAGCGAAAAGAGGACCACCCCCCACCGATCACCAATGCCCTGGGGGGCAATCCCGTAATAGTTATAAGCGGTTTCTACCGCCTTTTTGAGCACAACCGAAACGACCTCGGCCTCTTTAAATTTCTTCTGCCGCTTCAAATCCTTTTCCATCTCATTGAGGGCCTGCCACCAGTTAAACAGTGCCCGTTTTTCTTCATAGCCGTACTTGGTGGAGACGGCAGGGCCGTCATTCCTGTACATGGCATCAGAATCGGCCAGGCAGTTTTCCAGTATATTGCCCAGATCACCCGAAACCTTCAGCTTCAGTCCCGACACATCGACCGTAGCGCCGCTCTTCTTGAAGAGGAGGGCTGTCTGTTGGGCCTGTTTCTCACTCTTCATATCAAGGGATACATTTGCTGGGGACCCCTTGAACGGCTCGCTCTCTTCTTTGACCTTCTGAATATAGTCCGCAGAGCCTTTGGATATAGAGTTATACAGGTCGTCCAGGTAGTCCAGCCCGTTTTTTCCTTCGAATATGGGTGAAAAAAAGAGGATCAGTATTATGACGAAGCCAATCATCAATCCTACGCCACCCGAAAATTTCTTCTTGTTTTCAATCATGACGTCACCCCGTCTCCTTTAAGTACCCTAATATTTCGAAGAAATGTCAGGATCACCCAGATGGCAAATCCGCCCAGGACAATGAAGAAGGCGTAAATACCGATTGATTCCAGGATCCGAGCTGCCTCCTTTGAGAGCGGTATCACGCCCATATCGGCCAGCTTTCCGGGCAGTGCAAAGATGCGGTTAACGAAACCTGCCATCACCGCCATGGCATAAAACCCCCGGATGGTGATTCCCTTGACCACCTTTGTGACCATGGCCCCCAACTGTATTCCCAGCAATGAACCGAGGAGCATCCCCATGGCCAGGGTGTAAAACACAAAGCCATAGATGGCATACTGGCTGATCGCTGCATAGCCCGCCGTAAAGATAATCTGGAAGATGTCTGTTCCAACCGTGGTCATGGAAGAAACGCCCAGGATATATACAAAGATGGGAAATGTAAGGAAGCCGCCTCCTACCCCCATGATACCGGCGGCAAGTCCCACCAGGGCGCCGCTTATTACAAGGAATACCCAGAATATACTTCTCCCCCCGGGGGTAAAGTCATAATCGAATTTGATCATAGGGGACAGCTTCATGGTCTGGAGTCTTTTTGGCAGATTACCCACCTCTGCCCCCTCATCCTTTGCCCCATGGGCATCACCTCCGCCATGCGGCGCGGTTCTCTTTCCGGCCTTGCTGGCCCTCAGGAAGTCGGTCATGGCATAGATCCCGAGAAAACCGAGCATTAGGGCGTAGATTGTGGTGATAAATGCGTCACTCAGCACCGGGTTTATCTCATACAAAAAGCGATTGATGATTCCGCCGATGGTTGCGCCGATCACCGCACCGATCAGAAATACCCCCGCCAGGGGCACAGAGACATTCCCCAGCTTCCTGTGAATCGTGCTCCCCATGATGGCCTTGGCAAATATATGAAAGAGGTCTGTCCCCACCGCAAGTATCCCCTTGATGCCTGCGCTCATTAGGGCAGGGGCTATGACGAACCCTCCGCCGGCCCCAATGCAGCCGGTAATTAACCCAGCGATCAGCCCGATGACTATAGATATGAAGAAGATAAATGTAGAATAGAAAGCCGGGCTATAGGCCTTCTTGCCCCCTAGAAACTCGGGCATGGCCTCACCCATCTGATCGGCAAAGGCAATGCCTCCCAGTATGACGGGCACAATAAGCAATCCCAAGATGATGAGCCGTTTCTTGTCGCCCAAGATGGTCTTTGACACCTGAAGTTCCCACGCAGCGTGGGCCTTTGCCCCGCACATCATGAATCTGCCCCATTGTCTCAAGAAATTCATCGCAGTCCATCCCCTCCCCAAGTTATAGCCCTTAAGATAATGTTTTTGGATCACATATCCGTGCTTGTTTCTAAGAGGCGTTTCGAAACTCTGAATTGCGGCAATCGGTTGCGGTTGAGAAGCTCGTAACGGCAATCGTCGAGCGGTTACGGCTAAGGGGAAACGCAACCGTATGACGTTCATCGAAACGAGCAGCGCCACCGAATAACGTGTAACGCAAACAGTAACCCCAGAAATTTTTTCTTAAATGCCATAGAACCTGTGAGCCAAGAGATCCTGTCCCTGGATATCACGTCCATAAGCCTACATCTCCATCACCGACTCCATGCCGCGAATTTTTTCTTCCTGTATCCGTTTCTTCTTATAGGCATCCTGGACCTTGTAAAGAAGTTCGTCGATATCCATTGGTTTCATAAGATAATCAAAGGCACCTAGTTCCATACCCTGTATCGCTACCTCCACATTGGCGTGGCCAGTTAGCATGATTACCTCCACTAAAGGGTATCTCCGTTTGATCTCACTCAAGGCCTCGATTCCGTCCATTCCAGGCATTTTAACATCGAGGACCACCACATCCACAGGGTCTCGATGCAGCCGCTCAAGGGCCTCTTCCCCGCTCTTGACACCTGCCACATTTACCTCGCGTCTTTTCATCCTCTTCATCAAGGTTTCCAAGAAATCCTCTTCATCATCAACGAGCAGGACACTCAATGCACCCACCTCAATTACCTCCCCTGTTGTACTGCATCCCTTATCTTCTCTACCAACTCCTCAATATCGCATGGCTTGGTCAGGTAATCAAATGCCCCGTATTCGATTCCCTCCCTCGCGGCCTGTTCGGAGCCGTGTCCCGTGAGCATGATTACCGGCATTTCGGGCACCATCTTCTTAAATATCTTGAGGACCTCAATGCCATCCATGTCCTCCATCTTGAGATCCAAGACCGCCACGTCAAAGTCCTGTCGCCTTAGCGTCTGAATGGCCTTGGACCCGCTGAAGGCGATTCGTATATCGATTCCCCTCTTTGTTAGCCTGTTGGAAAGCACGGTCACAAAGCCTTCTTCATCATCAATCAGGAGAAGTCTGATGCGTTTTTCACGCTCCTCTGCGGAGTTGCTGGGGGAGCCCCCTTGACTACTTTTCCCTTCAGACATCGGCTTTCTCCTGCTCCGGTTATTGAGGAAATCTCCTCATACTGTTTCCCAAAAGCACTTCTTTGACATTGCCAGGCGAGGGCATTTCTCTCGCCTCGAGACTGGACCCTAGACACCGTCTGCCTTGCTGTTGTTCTCGTTAGCATCTCTGACGAGGATACGGATGGAAAACTTGGTTCCTTTCCCCATGACGCTTTGGACTTGGATGTCGCCTCCCAATTTCTTGATAATCCCGTAACAGATGGACAACCCTAGGCCCGTCCCTTTTCCAACCGGTTTGGTGGTAAAGAAGGGATCAAATATCCTTGTCAGATTTGCCTTAGGGATGCCGGGGCCATCATCGCCTACGTCGATTACGATTTTACGGCCAAAGCTACCCTGCTCTGTGCGAGTGGATATGTTGATAGCCCCACCGGTTTTCTCCATTGCGTCGAGGGAGTTATTGATCAGGTTGAGAAAGACCTGCTGCAATTCAGCTTCCGACACCCTTACGTATGGTAGGCTCTGCTCGAGATTCGTATGAATTGTCACGTTGCTGTACTTAGCCCTCTGTGCGGAAAGCTCCAGTACCTCCTCGATCACGTCATTTACCTGCACATCCTGGACCCTTGCGTCGGTTTTCCGGGCAAAACTGAGCAGCTTATGGGTTATCTGCTTGCACCGCTTTCCCTGGGTGTTTATCTGTCTCAAGGCCCTCTTGAACTCATCCAGATTTTTGCTTTCCTTGAGGTCTTCCTCCTCAAGAAGATCCCCGATCCAGCCCGCCTCTTCAACCATAATGGCCACAGGGTTATTTATTTCATGGGCAATTCCAGCAGCCAGTTCACCTACGGAGGCCAGCTTGCCTGTCTCCACGAACTGATCGTTCATAATCTGCTTTTCCTTATCGATCTTGGCGACGCGGCTGGCCATCCTTTTTGACAGAATATATGCCATGCTCACGATCCCAATGCTGCCAAGGAGGATAATGACAAGGGTTACTTTGAATGAATTGCGAAGATCCGCAAATGCATCGGATGCACGCTGCTGGTACACCAGGAGCCAGTCCCCGCCCTTTAGAAATGCGGCCACATAGATCTCCTTGCTGCCAGCATCATTGCGTCCCTCAACGACCGTAACCTCGTCCTCAATCTTGTCTTCGTTCCTCAAGAAACCTATATACGGCTCTTTGGTGGGGATAACGTTATGGAGCGGTTTAGTCTGAAATTTTCCTTCCTTGTTAAGAATAAAGGCGAATCCGGTCGCTCCGATGCGAATGTTTTCCACAAGGTTATTGAATGCCACAAAGTCGATGGTCGAGCGCAATATCCAGTACTCCCCTTTCCAATTTTCCCTCACAGCCACTATGAAGTGGGGGAGCCCGCGGAGACCCAAAAAGACGTCACTAATGAAGTTCTCCCTCTTCATGGCCTCCTTAAACCATTCAGCCGTCGAATAGATCGCCCTGCCCAGCTTAAACGGCCCCGAATATGCCACCTGGACCCCGCGGGCATTGATCACGCCCAGGTCCACAAAGGCTGGGCCGTATTCCTCCTGGAGCATTTCCAGCCTATCCCTGAGAAAGCTCTCATCAGCAAGTTCTTCAAAACTGAACGTCCTTGCCAGCGACCGAATGTCTGCCGATTTCTGGTTCAGAAAGCTGTCGATGTTTTGTTTGTGTTTCTTGACCAGTGTCTTAAGGTGGGCCTCGACCTTTTCCTGATACGAGATCTTGAACTGGTAAAGGATGATGCTGCTGACCAGTATCATCGGTGTGATGGATACGATGATAACGGTTATGAGCATATTTCTGGTCAAGGAGCGGTAATAGTTGTTACCCCCCCTCGCGTTGAGATCCTTTTTTGGCTCCTCTTCCATCTCTTTCCTTGCCGTCAAAGGCGTGCGATCGCTGTACGCGTGCCTCCTTTAATACCTCCGATATAACCTCCTTGAGGCGCTCAATACTATTTCCCACTTTTTCAACATATGCAACCCTATTCGGCAGTTCACAGTGCGTAGCATAATCTGACGCAAAGGTGTGAAGCACAACCGGTATGGCTGGAACCCGATCATCCAGTTCCTTCAATAGAGGCACATCCTTTTCATCGGGTAGATCCAAGTCCAGTATCAGGAGATGAATAGGTTCGGGGCCATAGGCCCACTTGAGGACCTCTTTACAGTTCCTGGCCACCCTGACCCGGTAGCCTTCCCCCGTCAGTTCACGACGCAGAAATTCACGTATATGGGGGTTTTTGTCCGCTATAAGGATCGTAGATTCTTCTTTCATTCAATTCTCTTCGTGAAAAATTCTAAGAGAATTGGGCAAGAACTGTGCCAAAAAGAAGAGGTGGAACTAGACATTCAGGGGAGGCATAAGGCTTTGAAGACCAAAGGGTTTTGAGCTCATTGAAAGAAGGGCATCGCCCGAGGTGAGTGGATCAGCAGAAATGAGCGTCAGGTTTTTTTACACCTTGTAAAGCCGATCCATTGCTGAGCGTTGTCAGTCTTCTCTTACCCTTCTCTCGAACTTGATGCGGTATTTTTCGATCTTTGAATGCAAGGTGGGCCTGGAGAGGCCCAGCAGCTTGGCCGCCCTTGACCGGTTTCCACCTGTAAGATTGAGGGCTTCGCAGATGATCGTACTTGCAAAACGGTTCATGCACGAATCAAAGACCTTGTCTTCTTTTGATGAGGTGAGGGCCTGACGTACCCATTCCTTCACTACCTGATGCCGGTCCTCGTCCAGGGGCTTTTTGCCCTGCCTCTGAACACCTATGCTCTGAGCAATATCATCGGGCCCAAGGGGGCCGCCACGGTTAAATATCAACGACTTCTGTAAGGTGTTTGCGAGTTCCCGGACATTTCCCGGCCATGAGTAGTTGTTGAGCATATCCATGGCATCCTTGGTGATCCCTGGGTTCTCGACGCCCGTTTCTTCTGTGTGCCTCGAAAGAAAATACTCAATTAGGTGAGGGATATCCCCAGGCCTCTCTCTGAGAGGAGGGAGCCATATGGTGACCACCTTAAGACGGTAGTAGAGATCTTCACGGAAGCGCCCTTCTGCGAGGGCAGCTTCCAGGTCACGGTTAGTGGCTGCAATTATTCTCACATCGACCGAGATTGTATCGCGGCCCCCCAGACGTTCGATATTCTTTTCCTGGAGAAGCCTCAATATCTTGGCCTGGATGCTGGAGGGCATATCCCCGATCTCGTCCAGAAAGACGGTGCCGCCATGGGCCTGTTCAATCTTACCCACCCGCCGATGGGTGGCGCCGGTAAAGGCACCCTTTTCGTATCCGAACAGCTCGCTTTCAAGCAGAGTTTCGGGGATCGCCACGCAGTTGATTACAAGAAAAGGCTTGTTTGCCCTGAGACTGTGTTGATATATGGCACGGGCCACCAGTTCCTTCCCTGTGCCCGATTCACCACGAATGAGGACCGTGGCGTCGGTAGGAGAAACCCGCCCGATGGCCTTATAGACATCCTGCATCGCCTTGCTGCGACCTATTAGCGCCTCCTTGGAGGCCTCATGGGGCATTACGTCCATATCCACCGGCGAGCGCATAAAACGTCCGGCTTCGAGGGCCTGGCTTATGACGACCAACATGTCTGGGATTTCAAAGGGCTTGAGTATGTAATCGAAGGCCCCCATTTTCGTTGCCTCTATTGCGGTCTCCGTAGTGCCGTAAGCGGTCATGATCACCACGGGAAGCTTCGGTTCAATCTCGTGAATGGCCTCAAAGGTCTCAAGTCCGTTCATCCCCGGCAATCGCATGTCCAAGATAACCAGATCAGGCAGATTCTTTCGCACAATCTTCAGGCCTTCTTCGCCGGAGGCAGCGCTTTCCACTGTAAAACCCTCTTCCGTCAGCAGCTTATCAAAGCTCTTGCGCAACTGGTCGTCGTCATCAATTATCAGGATCGTGCCCAAGGTTTGACTCCTTTGCTGGAAGGGTGATAATAAATGTGGTTCCTTCGCCCTCTTTGGATATAACATTGACCCTGCCACCGTGCTCTTCAATGATTCGAGCGACAATACTTAGACCCAGGCCTGTGCCCTCCTCTTTGGTGGTAAAGAATGGCTGAAAGACCTTACTCAGTATCGATTCGGGCATTCCCGGGCCACTATCCGAGACTCGAATCACAACTACCTGGCCCAAAGGCTCCACAAAATCCACATCCTCTCGGACAACGATCGATCCGCCACCTTTCATGGCCTCGCAGGCATTGACTACGAGGTTAACAAAGACCTCCTTTAACTGTTCCGGATCGACTTCAATCTCGGGCAGCCTTGCCTTGCGCTCAACACTGATATCCACATCGTATGAGCGAAGGCGGTGCTGCAATAGCTGAATGGCCAGGTCAACTACCTCAGATGGACTGACCATCTGGATCTTGAGCTTGGGCGGCCGGGAGAACTCGAGGAAATTCTGGACAATGGTGTCTATGTGACGAATCTCTTCTGAGATAACTTCAAAGTCATCCTCCTGAGGATCTGAGAGGCTGAGGGTCCGGCTCAAAGAAAATAGGCGCATCTTCACTGAGGTCAGGGGATTACGAATACTATGGGCCATCCCGGCGGCCAATTTGCCCACCAGGACCATCTTCTCTGCCTGAAGGAGGGATTCGCGACTCTTTTCCAGTTCGACCTGGGTAAGATCCACATCTTCCAGCAAACCGCGTACACTTCTACTAAGGGCCTTGACCTCATCCCCTGATCGGCTGGAACTACCCTCCCGATCTGCCTCTACAACCAGTTGCCTCAATGGCCCCAGGATATGGTGTATCAGCACAAAGGCCAGAAGGACACCCAAGGTAAAGACGATTATAACAGCGGTAAGTGCAATTGCCCTTAGCCTTCTTGCCTGGGAATGGCTTTCGTAACTCGCTGCATTGATCAGATCCCGATGGAGGCCTTTATAAGCCTCGCACCGATCAAGTATCTTGAAGAATCGGTCGCGCACCTCCCTGTGGAGCCTCGATCCGGCCTCAGGTTCCTTCGATTTATAATGTTCAATCACCTGATCCTTGAGGGCGATGTAGTCGTTATAATCAGCTTCTAAATTATCTATGGCCTCCTTCTGCTCCTCGTTCTCTGCCAGGGAACGTACATCCCTGAGCCGCTCCTTAAAGATCTGACGGTACTCGCCTAGCTGCCTCAGCCAATCCGGGTCACCGTCCAGGTAGAAATAGGAGACAAACCCCTTTTGATTAACAAGGGCGTTTTCCAGACCCGCTGCAGCCTGAAAGGCAGCCACATTTTTGCCGACGACCTGGGTCAACAGACCTTGCATCTGATACGTATACCATATCATTACCAGCCCGCCCGCTAGGGTGATAAACACCAGTGCAGCCAAGATTAGGTAAATGCGGAGACGCAGGCTTATCTTCTTCCACATGTTCGACGTTCCTCTTAACCTTACGTAGGAGGAATATTGAAGGGGTGGTGACCGGAGTTACTAGTTGCACTCATCCTTGCACACGGACTGGCGAGTTTTCCAAGGGGTTTCAGGGACCCTACTCCAGGCCATGCATAGACAAAGCTTCTTTGACCTTGGCCTCTCTGATCTTCTCTTCATGGTCACGCTTCTTCTTGGCGGCCTCCTTCACCTTGCCCAGGAGTTGATCAATATCGCACGGCTTCATCAAGTAGTCGTAAGCTCCCAGCTTCATTCCCTCTATGGCCGTTTCCACTGTAGCATGACCGGTTAGCATAACGACTTCTGTCAAAGGAAAGGCCTTCTTCATCTCCCTCAGCGTCTCGATGCCGTCCATGCCTGGCATCTTGACATCAAGTATTACTACGTCAAGGTTGCGATTCGCGGCCAGTTTCTCGAGGGCCTCGTTTCCGCTAAGGGCAGTTATCACAGTAAGATCTCTCTTTTGGAGACGTTTGGTCATGGTCTCTACAAAAGGAACTTCATCATCCACCAGCATAATAAATGGCCTGATCATCCCCCATCTCCCTCCTGTTCATATGGTTAAGGGTCGGCGTTCTTTCTGCAATGCCCATTCCAGCGAGAAATCCGGTTCCAATAAAGACCTTAACTTCCTGAAAGTAAAAAATATTATCCAGTCAAAAGAGGATAAAGTCTAACTCAACTACAATATAGAAGTGTCAGCATTTTTTACAACATGTAAAATTGTCTATACCCTTCCCTACTGGGCGGTGCTTCGCATGGCCTGCCTGGCCGTCTCAAGAATTCCCTCTGGAAATCCCACGATGTTGTATACCAACAGGAATTCGATGACCCAGATCACTGCCAGGCAAAGGATCCAAAGAATAAAGCCGTACTTCACAAAATCCATAGGATGAATCATCTTTTCGCCTGTATCCGGATAGATCCCCAGGCCGTATACAATGGCGTTGTTCGGGGTCCCCACAATCAGGAAATGGGCAAAAGATGTGGCGAAAGCCACAGCGAGACCCACGGCCCACGGCTCCCAGGCGACACCCGTCATAATCCCCATGGGGATCACGATGGGCCCCAAGAGGGCTGTGGTACCCGCATCAGACATAAAGTTGGTCATCAGGCCCGAAAGACCGGATAGCCCGACCCATAAACCATATCCCTTGCTCATGCCTATGTAGCCTAGAATCTTCAGGAAGCTTTGTGCCAACCAAAGGGCTGCGCCACTCTCCTTCAGGAGCGCGCCCAGTGTCAATGCCCCGCAATACATGAACCATGCATCCCAGGATATGCCGCCAAGGATCTTTTTCCAGCTCGTGGTCCTAAAGAGGACCGGAATAAGGAGCGCAAGGAGCGATGGACCTCCAAGCCCGAGCTCTTCCCCGCCCACGATCCAGAGGACCAGAATCAGGAGGAGCATGCCAAAGGTAACGTACTCTGGGTAGGTCATCTTTCCCATCCTTTGGGTCTCCTCTTTGATGGCTGCCAGTCCAGGGGTCAGATCCTTGGTCTTGATCTTCCTGCCGAAAAGGACAAGCATGTAGACGGCCACAATTACCCCCAATATCGGGACAATCGGCATCCCGTACTTCATCCATGTAAAGAAGTCCATGGGCACCTTGTACTCGCTCCAGAATCCCATCATGATGACGTTGCGCCCCCCGGCGGCCGGCGAGCCAACGCCTCCCACATTAAGGGAATAACAAAGGGCAAACATCAAAAACTTGGCCAGTGCCGGATCGTGTTCGATCCGGCCCCCTTTGCTCCTGGCTGATACGGCCCCGAAATAGACCGCCGCCATGACCGGGGTCATAAAGGCACACATGGCATGAGCGGAAATAAATGATCCTACAACGGCCATGCTGATGCAAAGGACAAAGACGGGGACCAGAAAGCCCTTGGTCCAACCAAGGAGCCAACTGGCCAACCTCTTATGTAAACCCACATCGACAACCGCTACACCCATGGCCAAGACCCCCAGAAGGAACATGGGGGCATCGCCCGCGAATGTCTTGCCGATCATGCTACGGGGCAGAAGGTGCAGAAAGTAGGCCAGGATAGGCATCAAAATACCGGTCAACCCGATCGGGATCGCCTCGGTGGCAAAGAAGATGACCGCCATGGGGATGATGCCGAGGACCACCATGGTCTTGTGGGCTGCATCCTGTACGCTGTGGGCTACCTCCCACTCCATCATTCGTTTGGCAAAACCATATTTCTCCACGGTCACAACCATGCTCTGCGGGGTAGGCAAGACAAAGGCAATAAGGATAAAAATACCAGCCCCAATGCAGATCCACAATAGCTTGCTGGCCAGGATCCCACCTCCCCCTGCCTTATTTTCCATTTCATGGCTCATACGGAAAGGCCTCCTTTTCTCCCTGTTTTTTTATTCGGCACATTTCAGGGCTACGCCCGATTTCAAAGAACACAGCTCTTCATGATCGCAAAAACCTTTGCAAACACATCCGTAAGCCTCAATATCCCGACAATTTTTTTCTCCCTGGTCACAAGAAGAGAGTGGTGATGGCCCATAACCAGCTGGTTTATTGCCTCGTCCAACGTGGCGCTTTCTTCGATGTATTCGCCTTCGGTAGGAGTATACATGAAGTACTTCACCTTAAAGCTGGCCGCTTTGGTGCAGATATCTCTCAGAGGGGTATCCCAAAGACTCTGCTGTCGCAATAAGGTCCTCAGGAATTGGGGGCTAAAACCGGCACGGGATAGCCTCCCCGGATCTCCCAAGTCTCTATACTTTGGTTCCAAGGCCTTGAGCACATCCAGCTGGCTCACCTTTCCCACGATCATGTTATTCTCGTCAAATACCAAGATCGCCCTGTGGAGATATTTGTATCGGGTCCGGTCCAACCTGTTTTGGGCCTCTTCCAGTGCCACCACTGCCTCGAACAAGGTTGCCTCCTTAGAAACCGTAGCATATTCCTCCAGAGGCACCATCAGATCCTTTACTGGTATCTGTTTCATGTTACCCCCCATATCACTTTAAATTTTGGGTTGATGATCGATTTCCGGGTGATCTTAACCAATTCTGTGAAAAATGTCACAAAAATCTGAACATCGGAAGGAAGATCCTTAACTCAGCCGTTCACCAGCCTGACTATTCGGGAATCTGTGTAGTAATCGATGATGTTGAGGCACCCGTAGTCTTGGTGAATATTGAACATCTGGCGGATATCCAATCCCAGTGCCTCACAAATAATAACCCGGTTGACGGCTCCGTGGGCAACGATGATAATATCCTTGCCCTCTTGCTCGGAAAGAATACGTTCATAAATTTTTATTATTCTTTTTGAGAAACGCCCAATGGACTCACCTTGCCCAGGGGGCTGATAGTTGATAAGATCGGCCTGCCGCCTGGCCAGTTCCTGGGGGAAGCGCCTTCGAATCTCCTCCATGGTGAGGCCTTCCCAGTCGCCAAACGAGATCTCTTGGAGCTCTGGCAAAAAATAGAGCGGAACATCGTGATAACGGGCTATGAGACGGGCCCCCCTGGCAGATCTCTCCAAATTACTGGAATAGATGGCCCCGATTTCCGCAAACCGGAGACGTTCCGAAACCTGCTGCATCTGGATAATGCCGATCTCAGTAAGCTCCACATCGGTATTCCCGTATACGGGGAAGTCTTCATAGCCATTTACCTGGCCGTGTCTAACAAGATATACCCTGTTGATTCGTTTCATGGGGTAAGGATCATAGATATAGGGCACTTTGATGTCAATGGAGCAATTTCGGCCTCTCGGTCACCACAAATCAATGAATTTGACTTTATGAGAGCGCGTCAATATTGTATAAGCCGACAGGTCGCAGAGCAATAATTGTCTTGCTGGTTGGCGTTTGCTTCTAATCCTGATTCAAGGCAACTGGATAGTTGGTATGGATGAGGGACAAAAGGAGTGTTTTGGAATCCTCCACAAAGTCTTTCCCTTGGGACGGGAGGGGCTGAGGGAGATTGTTCCTTCATGTTTTGACTGCCCGGAAAGGGTGCCCTGTCTCAAGACCGCCCTGGCAACCAAAGAGGGCCTTGCCCTCAGGAGGGAGGCCCTTGACAGTACGCCGGCCAGGGGACTTGTTGAGCGGGTCAAGAGGTGGTCACAAAGAAAGGAGCTGAGCAGGCTCATGAAACAAGGACAAGGAAAGAGGGCATGACCATAGAGTTGACCTGTCCATATTGCCAGTTTAATAGAGAGGTCCCCAGGGACAAGATACCTGAGGGCGCCAAGAGGGCTCTCTGCCCCCGATGCGGTCAACGCTTTGCCCTTTCAATTCCAGGGGAATACCCTACCCTGGCAACAGAAAGGCCGGCCCAACGAAGGGGCGCCCCATGGGAGAAGAGGTCCGAGTTGGGCCTCTGGCAGGGAATCTATCAGACCTCTAAGGCGATCCTCTTTTCTCCCGATAGGCTCTTTGGCACCCTGAGCTTCACCGACGGCATAAGAGAACCCCTTGCCTTTGGTCTCCTGATTGGCTCGATAGGCAGCATGTTCAGCCTCTTCTGGCAGTTCCTTATCCTCGCGGGTGGGATCTTCTCCTTTGATCTCATCGACACCTTAGAGCTCCCTGTCGGTATTATTTTTATGGCCATACTGGTTATTATCCCCTTCTTTGTTACAGTGACAATGTTCTTTTACACAATAGTTCTACACCTTTTATTGCTGGTTGTTAGGGGGGGAAGAAATGGTTACCAGGCCACCTTCAGGGTGGTAGCCTATTCCCAGGCCACACAGGCATTGGCTCTTATACCCATCATTGGCAGCTGGATTGGTGGGATCTGGCAGCTTATTGTAGTGATAATCGGGCTCCGTGAGATCCATGAGACATCCTATTTGAGGGTAATCCTTGCTTTATTGATCCCGGTGATCCTCTTCTTCCTCGTGGTGATTGCAGTCCTTGTCCCCCTATTCATGTATCTGACTGGGGACTCCACGACCTGATGGCACCAAGGAAGAATCTCAGCTGTTTGGCCAGATAAAGAAGAAATTACTTATGACCCCCTTGATCTTAGGAGCTTGCTACCATGGCGTATGAAATACTCCGCTGGATAGGAGACGAATCACTCCTCCAGGGCCTTGTGAGGGAACTTTCCTCGTTCATCCTGGTGATTGTAATTGTTGTCTGCATCTTGGTCCTATCAAAAGGGGCCGATTGGATGATTGATGGAGTTGTCCACCTTGCCCGCAGGACGGGCCTACCAAGAATAGTCATTGGGGCTACCATTGTCTCTTTGGGCACTACCACGCCAGAGGCCTTTGTCTCAGTCATGGCCGCATGGATGGGCAACCCTGGTCTGGCCCTGGGAAACGGTGTCGGATCTATCATTGTCGATACTGGCCTCATATTTGGGTTGGCCTGCGTGCTGGTCCCTATGCCCATGGACCCCTTTATCCTCAACCGGACCGGTTGGGTACAGGTGGGGGCAGCTACACTGCTTGTGTCGATTTCCCTGATCCTGATGGTAAGCACCAAAGGCCCGCCAGTCATCGGAAGATGGGTCGGCCTTCTATTTCTATTTCTCCTGGCGGGCTACATGTATATTACCTACAAATGGGCCAGAGAGCGAGCGGCAACCGGTGGGGAAGAGGACGGGGATTTTTCACCGGTTGGAATAGCCAGATCCTTTGTTATGATTGTGGGTGGGCTCTTTTTGGTGATTCTGGGTGCCAGGGTACTTATCCCCTGTGCCTCGGAAATCGCATCCCGAATCGGGGTCCCGGACGACGTGATCGCGGCCACCCTTGTTGCCTTCGGCACCTCACTGCCGGAGTTGATCACCGCCATTGCCGCTATTCGCAAAGGGCACCCGGAAATCTCGGTAGGGAATATCGTTGGCGCAGATGTCCTCAACTGCTTCTTTGTGGTGGGGGCTGCCGCTGCAGCAAGGCCCCTGGAGATCCCACCCAATTTCTTCACCTTCCACTTCCCTGCCATGCTTATTATACTTTACTCATTTAGGGTCTTTATCGCGGTTAATAAGGAGGGCCGATTTAAAAGGAGTCAAGGGGTCTGGCTCCTGGGGGTCTATCTGGCTTACGTCATATCTCAGTATGCCTTAAACATAGGGGGCTAGATGGATAGGCATTGGAGAAAGTGAGGCCTTATTTTGGCGAATGGGATAGACTATGAGAAAGTCTTGAACCCCGCCCAGCTGGAAGCGGTTATGACCCACGAGGGTCCAGTGCTGGTCATAGCGGGGGCAGGGAGCGGGAAGACCAGGACACTGGTCTACCGCGTGGCACGCCTGGTGGAGACAGGGGTCTCTCCCGAGTCAATCCTGCTTCTCACCTTCACCAGAAAGGCGGCCCAGGAGATGCTGGAGAGGGCGGCCGGCCTTTCAGATCCAAGATGCAGGTTTGTATCAGGCGGTACCTTCCATTCCCTGGCCTTGAGGGTTCTCAGGACATATGCCGAACTCCTTGGCTTTAAGACCTCGTTCACTATACTGGACCGATCCGACATGGAAGAGGTAATCCGTTCCCTTGTTCCCGAACTCCAGATCCCCAAGGGTGTTACCAGATTTCCAAAGCGGAGCACCCTGGCCAACATCTTGAGTAAATCGGCAAACCTCCAGAGACCCATCGACGAGTTCATGACCGAAGAATATGGGCAATTTCTCCCCTTCATCTCGGAGATAGATAGGTTGGAGAAGCTATATACGGCTTACAAAAAAACCAATCAGCTGATGGATTACGACGATCTCATACTCTCCCTGAGGAGGCTTTTGGCAGAAAGGGAGGAGGTGCGGCAGGTCCTGAGCCGGCAGTATCGTTACGTCATGGTAGATGAGTATCAGGATACCAATACCATTCAGGCCGATATTGTCAGGTGGCTGGCCCATGAGCACAGAAATGTCATGGTAGTGGGGGATGACTCGCAGTCCATTTACTCCTTCAGGGGGGCCAACTACAGAAACATGTTTGACTTCCCGACCCAGTTTCCGGAGGCCAGGATCATAAAGCTTGAAGAGAACTACCGTTCAACCCAGCCGGTCCTTACCTTCACAAATGCCCTCATGGATCTGGCCAGTGAAAGGTACACAAAGTGTCTTTTCACAAGACGCACGGGAGGTGAACGACCCAAGGTGGTTGATACCCGGACAGAGCCTGAGCAGGCCATGTTTGTGTATCAGTATATAATGGGACAGTTGGGACAGGGTCGCGCCCTTGCCGATTTCGCGGTACTCTTCAGGGCTGGGTACCACTCCTTTGAGTTGGAGGCCGAACTCACACGACAGGGGGTCAAATATGTAAAGTATGGCGGGTTCAAGTTCCTGGAATCGGCCCACATAAAGGATTTCTTGGCGCATTTGCGGGTCGTGGTGAACCGGGATGAGGCGGTAAGCTGGATCCGCGTCCTGAGGCTTGTAAAGAATGTAGGCCTGGGAAAGAGCCAGGGCATCATCCGATGGATGAATGAAAACCAAATCCCTCCTGAAAGGGTCGGGGAATGGCCCGGGGCCGGCAAGGGTGATACCGGCCTGAAGCCCCTCGCCGGGCTTATCTCTCGCCTTGTGCCCAAGGACATCAGACCAAGGGAGGCGGTGGAACGGGTATTGGAGTGGTATCTACCCGTTTTGAAGGAGAAGTTCGATGACCATCCCAGACGACAAAAAGAGCTGGAACAGTTGATCTCTATGGCAAGCCGTTACAGGAAGTTGAGGAGCTTTCTGGATGACCTAGTCCTGGAACCCCCCAGCAGTCCAGCAGATCTCGACTCGGAAGGGAGGGCCGACTCGCTGACCCTTTCAACCGTGCATTCGGCCAAGGGTCTTGAATGGCCGGTGGTTTTAGTCATCTGGGTAATGGACGGGAGATTCCCCCCATTAAGGGCACAGGATAACCCCTCGGTCTTGGAAGAGGAACGCCGCCTGATGTATGTTGCCGCCACCCGGGCCAGGGACCAGTTGATCCTCTGTTATCCTGGCCTGGAATCATCCGCCTCATGGTCGACGGCTGGTCATGGGAACGGCTTGTCGTCCTTTATTCGGGACATTCCAGGTGATATAATTTCCTATGAGTCAGTGGGGATTCGGAGGAGCTCCATTGGCCCTTATAGGGATAGGAAAAGCACCCGTATCTTTGAGAAGGAACGGGCTGAATCATCGGAGTTCTCCCCTGGTGAAAGGGTCAGGCACCCGGCCTTCGGCCCAGGGGTCATTTCAAAGTCCTTGGGCGACGACAAGGTGGAGGTGCTATTTCGAAACTTCGGAAGGAAGCTCTTACATCTTCAGTTTACCAGTCTTGAGAAGATCTGATCCGCAAGATCCCTTCGTTTACTTCAAGGCCTTGATCGCTGCCCGGATCTTTTCCGGAGTGATCGGCAGATCTTTGATCCTTATGCCGATGGCATCATATATGGCGTTGGCGATTGCCGGCGCTGACGGGACGCAGCCCGGTTCTCCGATACCCTTTGCACCAAAGGGTCCGTCTGCGTCAAGCGTTTCGATGATCACAGGCTCTACCGGGACAACATCCTTTGCGGTCAGTATCTTGTAATCCCTGAAATTGGGATTCATGACCTCTCCCTTCTCAAGGATCAGCCGTTCTGTCAGTGCATATCCAGCGCCCATGACTGCGGCCCCGTAGATCTGACCC
>JAZDES010000119.1:0-4885 GCA_043808585.1 Pseudomonadota bacterium
GAAAAAGATAGCCGAGGCCTTCCGTCAGACGGGCATTCCCATAGATAAGGCTGTCTTGGAAGATATGGAGAGCGCACCTGCAATCTATATGAAGAAATATGATGGCAGGCCGGAGTTTGACGAATCCTTTTTCAGGATAGGGTAGTTCCCTACTCCGTCCATCCGTGAACACCCACAAGGTCCACGAAACGGCAACCTCCCAGGTTTTCCTGAATATGCCGCCCTTTTCTATTGGTCACCTTGATCAATTCCTGGCTGAACCGGTTTCCAGTTGGGATCACAAGCCTTCCGCCCTCAGCGAGCTGGTCAAGGAGGGGTTTAGGAATCTTGGGGGCCCCGGCCGTTACAATGATGGCATCAAAGGGTTCAAACTGCTTCCATCCCAGGGTACCGTCAAAGGCCTTGAAGAGGATATTCTTGTAACCCAATTCCGTTAGAAGGCCTTTGGCGTTCATCATTAAGGCCTTGATCCTTTCAACTGTATAAACCGTCCTCGACAGTTCAGCAAGAATGGCTGTCTGGTAGCCGCTGCCCGTGCCGATTTCCAGGGTCTTTTCGTTGCCTTTAAGCTCCAGGGCCTCAGTCATAAGGGCCACAATATACGGCTGGGATATGGTCTGCTTGTGCCCAATGGGCAGGGGATGATCGTTGTAAGCCTCTCCAATAAGCGCATCTTCAACAAAACGGTGTCTGGGGACCTTGCCCATCACTTCCAGCATCAGTTGATCCTTGATCCCGCGGGGTACGAGCTGATTCCTGACCATCTTTTCTCTGGCCAGGCGATAGTCGTTTATTCCGGACATTGCCTTTCCCTTTTAGTCCACTTTTGAACAAAAACCTTAGCACATAATCCACAGCCATGCAATCGGAGACCTACCCCTGTCTCGGCCCTATTTGAAGATGAAAATACTGGACATCCAAATCGCTATGTGACAAAAGCGGAATGAGTGGTGTAGATAAGCGAGAGAGGGAATGAATCTCACAGACTCGGCACTGGTTGAACAGGTCTTGAGCGGAAACAAGGATGCGTTTGAAGAGATCGTGCAGAGGCATCAACACCGGGTCTATTATGTGGCACTGTCAAGGTTAAGGGATCGATATGAGGCGGAGGATCTGGCCCAGGAGACCTTTATCCAGGCCTATCGCAAACTGGCCTCGTATGATTCCCGGTACAGCTTCAGAAGCTGGCTTCTGACCATCTGTGTAAACCGTGGAAAGAATCGGTTACGAAGCCTGGCAAGGAGGAATCGGGCATACCGGGCACACCGGGAAGTGTCTTCAGGAGAGGTCCACGGTCCTGATCAGGAGCTGGTGGCCTTGAGGGAAGCGATCTATCAAATCCCGGAAAAGCTCCGTTTGCCGCTGGTGTTGAAGCATGTGGAAGGGTTCTCGTATGAAGAGGTTGCCGACATTATGAGAATCAGTATAAGCGCAGCCAAAATGAGGGTAAGGCGTGCTAGGGATGCACTGGTGCAAAACATGAAACCAGGAACGAGGAACCCGGAACCCTCAATCCGTCAGGGGTCTATATCTTGAGGGATCAAAACGATTGGGTCCATGACATTTTGGACAAAGAAGGACATTTGGAAAGACGACCAGCAGATGGAACCGCCAGAGCCGATCGCCTATCCCGGTATAAAGATGTCCTGGGCCTTTTAGAGGGGGATCAGGAGCAGGCCCCAGATGGTTTTGCCACCCGGGTTATGGCCGCCCTGCCTGATCGCACGGGATCTTCATGGGGCAAAAGGTTCCGTTTCTTATGGCCGGAACGACACTTGTGGATCTTCCCGGCACTCACGGGGGCCGTTGCGATGCTTCTCGTCATGCTGGGTATTCGTCTTATCGAGGAGGCGAAGGGCCCAGGGCTGATGCAGTTCACATTTGAGCTTTACGCCCCGAGGGCCAAAAGGGTAGAGGTTGTGGGTACCTTTTCCGATTGGATGCCTGGCGAGATAGTTCTCAGTGGGCCGAATGCCATTGGCTATTGGCGGAGGGATGTAATGCTACCACCGGGGCGGTACGAATACCTCTATACGGTTGATGGCGAAAAGCGGGTCCTGGATCACAGGGCGGGGCTACACCGTCCGGACGGCTTCGGGCAGCGGAACAGTGTGCTTGTGATCAGGCCGGAAATGGCCCAGTACACACAAGGTTACCCCCCAGATGAGTACGACGTTGTCATCCTGACTGAGATAGGCAGGGCAATTTCCTTACCCCAGGAAGCCGGGGAGCAATGGGCGGCTATTCTTCGGGATGGGACTCAGGCCGGTGTTAACAGTGATAAGCTGGAACATGTGCTGGCCCGAATGGCATCTGCTGGCATTTCGCCTCCCCAGGCTCGAACCCTTCTGGATCCCGTATTTCAGGGGGCCCGATCCGGGATGCTGGTGGAACATCTTATTTTAAAGCTCCACGAAGGTATGTTAAAGGGCGTATCCCTTGACCATATTGCCTTGGTTATCAAGAAGCGGGATCTTTGTCTGAAGAAGGCAGGGCAGTTGCTGAGCGAGGCAGGACTCGGGTATGCCATTGAAAGGGTACCGGAATTACACGTCTCAATCGCCTTTGCTCTTGAAAGCGGCCAACACCATTCCTACTTGAGTGAAGTGTTGACGGCAGGTAAAGGGAAAGACCTCGGCCAGCTTAATGCTGTCATCGAGGCTGGTGAGACACTCCATCATGCGGGTCTTGAGCACGAACCGCTCAAGCTCATAATCAAAGACTGCCTTGAAAAAGATCTTGAATGGCCGGAGGTAAACAAGGTCGTTCGGCATGTGAAAGAAGGACTCAAAGACGGCCTCGACGGGAAGGCAATCCGCGCAAGGCTTTGGATATAACAGCGGGCCCTGGCCTTGATTGATATTGCCCATCCTGATGACCGCGGTGAGCTTGTCAGGCCTGCCTCTCAGGGTCAGGCCGGCTTAATCCCGAAGATCCCGCTAACGGCTCATCGAACGAACTCGGTTCCGGCCTCTCCCGCCAGACCTCTCTCAATATCTTCGAGGGCAGTAACGAGGGCTCTCTGACCACAACTTCGGATAAACCGGGCACAAGCCACTACCTTGGGAAGCATGGACCCTTCGGAGAAGTGACCTTCCTTCTTGTAACGATCCGCTTCGATAAGTGTCATGGTCCGGAGGAAGTGCTGATCCGGTTTGCCGTAGTTGATGGCCACACCGGGGACATCGGTTGCAATGAGGAATATGTCCACTCCCACTTCTTCGGCCAGCTTTGCGCTGGCCAGGTCCTTGTCTATCACCGCATCCACGCCGCAGAACTTTCTGCCCTCCCGAATGACCGGTATTCCGCCTCCCCCGCAGCAGATCACGATATAGTCCTTCTCGATTAGATCCCTTATCTCCCTCTTCTCCACGATGGTCACCGGTTCGGGTGAGACGACCACACGCCTGTACCCCTTATGGGTCTTCACGGTCGGGTAATCCACGGTCCTCCTTTCCTCCTCGGTCAGGATCGGGCCAATGGGTTTGGAGGGGTTTTTAAACGCGGGATCCCTTTCATCAACAACCACATAGCTCAACAGGCTGACAAACCGCTGGTCTTTATCCAGGCCCAATTCCATGAGTTCAGTGTCCAGGGTTGATTCGATCATATAACCGATCCACCCCTGGGTCTGGGCAACCAGTATCTCCAGGGGAAGCCTGGAGAGCTTGTCACAGAATTCCTGCTGGATCAGGAGGTGCCCCACCTGGGGCCCGTTCCCGTGCGTAATGATAATACGGTAATCCCTGGACAGTCTGGCAATCTGTTTGATAGGCACCACGAGATTCTTGAGTTGCTCCTCAACAGTGCCTTCCTGCCCCTTGCGGATCAGGGCATTGCCACCAAAGGCCACAAGGAGCGTCTCTTTTGTCTTTCCGTTTTTCATGAGCACTTTATTCAGGCCTAAGGCACAAGGCACAAGGCGCAAGGTATCCCTAAAGCCTAACGCCTAACGCCTAAAGCCTAACGCCTAACGCCCATGCCATAGGCGCAAGGCCTAAGGTTTAAGGTGCAGGGCGTGATGTTCCAAGAGCACTTCTTCTAGTGTTGGACTGCCGTGGTCTTTGTACTCGTACCTGACCCTCAATGTGGGCTTGTTGATAGAGAGAAGCTTCGGAAGGTCGATAGGTGTGGCAAAGATTACGAGGTCACATCCTGCGTCGTTGATGACCTTTTCAAGATCGTGCATCTGTTCTCGACTGTAGCCCATGGCTGGTAACAGTTTTTCGATGTGGGGGTAGGTCTCATAGGTCTCCTGGATGGTCCCTGTCACAAAGGGTCTGGGGTCCACGATCTCCCCTGCACCGTGCCTCCTGGCGGCTATTGTTCCCGCACCGTACGGCATTTCGCCGTGCGTCAGCGTTGGACCGTCCTCCACCACGAGCACCCGTTTTCCTTTGATTTTTTCCGGGTCCTCTGGGATTACCTCGGATTCGGCCAGTATAATCGTGGCCTTTGGAGAGCGTCTCTCGATGTTTTCACGAACCTTTTTCACATTTTCCGGTGCAGCGCTGTCGACCTTGTTGATCACTGCAATATCCGCCATGACCAGGTTGGTCTCGCCGGGGTAATAGAGCAGTTCATGGCCTGCACGATGGGGGTCAAGCATTACGATGTGGATGTCCGGAAAATAGAATGGTGTGTCGTTATTGCCGCCATCCCAGAGGATGATGTCCGCCTCAGTTTCCGCTTCCGCGAGGATCTTCCCGTAGTCGATCCCCGCGTATACCACTATGCCTTTTGCCACCAGCGGTTCGTACTCCTCCCTCTCTTCAATGGTACACTGGTGCCTCTCAAGGTCCTTGTAGGTCGAAAACCTTTGACATATCTGATTTCTCAGATCTCCGTACGGCATTGGGTGCCGTACGACCACCACCTTTTTCCC
>JAZDES010000120.1:0-4516 GCA_043808585.1 Pseudomonadota bacterium
CCTGCCTGGCAGAAACTGTATTTAAAGGTAAGGGGGCGTGCCACAGGCTGTGAAGAATTTGGGTTACGTCCTTTGGAAAAAAGACCCTCACGGTCTGTCATCTTACTCCTCAGTGTTTTCAAAACGCTAAAGTGTTACGAATCTTGATGAATTCGTAAAAAGTTAGAAATCATCCGTTTTGGTCATTCCCGCCCCCCGCCTTCGCGGGGACAGGCTTCGCGGGAGTGACGGCCTTGGAGACTTTTTACGAGACCATCAATCTTAGTTTATGACCTTTATGAACGATGCGAGGAAGCTCTAAATCCGCAATCGGCAATCCAAAATCTAAAATCCAAAGAGGGGGTACGCCGTTGGAAAATCCGTATCTGCCCTATCCGGTTCGAATAGATAAGATCATAACCGAAACAGAGGACGGAAACCTCAAGTCCTTTAAACTCGTATTCCTCAACCCCGAGCACGAAGACAAATTCCATTATGTCCCTGGCCAGTTTGCAGAGCTCTCGGTCCCCGGGAAAGGGGAAGTGCCGACAGGTATTGCCTCTTCCCCTACAGAGAAGGGATTTGTCACCTTCACGGTCAACAAGGTGGGGCTGGTCACAACCCACCTCCATAACATGAATGAAGGGGATGTCATGGGCATCCGGGGGCCCCTTGGTAACTCATACCCCTGGTCTGACATGGAGGGAAAGAACCTCGTCATTATCGGGGGTGGCTTTGCCTTTACCACTTTGAGGTCGAGCATTGTCTATATGCTTGCCCCGGAGAATCGCTCCCGCTTTGGAGATCTTACCGTGGTATACGGGGCGAGGAGCCCAGGGATGTTGCTCTACAGGGACGAATTGGCCGAATGGGAAAAGAGGGATGACATTGATATGCATATTACTGTGGATGCTGCTGATGACCCTGACTGGAAATATAACGTGGGATTCGTCCCGGCGATTACTGAAAATAAGTTAACAAGTTCCGATAACGCCGTCGCCATAGTCTGCGGCCCTCCAGTTATGATCAGATTCACCCGGCCGGTCCTGGAGAGGCTGGGATTTCCTCCCGAAAGGATCATCTTTTCTTTAGAGATGAGGATGAAATGTGGCATCGGGATGTGCGGCCGCTGCAATATCGGAGACCAGTACGTCTGCAAGGACGGCCCTATCTTTTCCCTGGCCCAGCTAAACAAACTGCCGCCAGAGTATTAGTTACATCGACACAGGAGCAAGGCAATTCTTATGGCTGACATAGACCTGAGCAAGGCAGACCCAACCTTCAGAGACCTGCTGACTAGGGCGCCGGGCGGTGAGAAGATCGCGGCATGTTTTGTCTGTCGCACCTGTACGGCCAGCTGCCCCATATCTGCTGTGAACGAGAAGTTCAACCCATTCAGGATCATCCGCCTTGCACTTTATGGACTCAAGGATGAGGTGCTTAAGAGCGACTTCATATGGCTCTGCTCTAGCTGTTACGCCTGTCAGGAAAGGTGCCCCCAGGGAGTAAGCATAACCGATTTCATGACCCTGCTCAAAAACCTTGCATTCAAGGAGGGGCATGCCCCTGCCGGAATAAAGACGCAGATGGAACTCATAAAGAACCAGGGCCGGATTTATGCCATTGATGAATTTGATAACAAGAAACGCAGCAAGGCAGGGCTGCCGTCACTACCCACATCGTGTACTGTGGTAAAAGAGATCCTCTCCTGATGGACGCCTCGATGAAATACGCACTTTTTTTGGGCTGTACCATACCTGCAAGGGCAAGAAACTACGAGCTGTCGGCAAGAAGGGTGGCAGAAAGGCTGGGTATCGAATTCGTAGATGTGGAGGAATTCGTCTGCTGCGGGTTCCCTATAAAGGCCATTGACCAGAGGGCCTCAGAGGTCCTGGGCGGTTATAATCTTACCTTGGCCCAGCAAAAAGGCCTGGACATATGCACCCTGTGCAGTTCCTGCACCTCTGCCCTCACCGAGACCGCCCGTCACCTCGCCGGGAACGGCCCGGTCAGGGAGGAAGTAAATCAGAGCCTGTCCGGAATCGGCCTGAACTATGACGTGGGGGTCAAGGTGAGACACATGGCCCGCATCCTGTATGAAGACATTGGGCCGGAGGAGATCCGGAACCATCTTCAAAAGGATCTGAGCGGCCTCAGGATAGCCGTCCACTATGGATGTCACTATCTCAAGCCCTCCGAGATCTATGATAAGTTTGATAGTGTGGAAGATCCCTCCTCAATAGATAGGCTGGTCTCCATTACAGGCGCGAAGGTGGTGGCCTATCCGGGCAAAAAGAGGTGCTGCGGGGGCCCCGTACTCCCTGTGGATGAAAAGGTGGCCCTTTCGGTGACAAAAGAAAAGCTGGACGCCATCTCAAAGGCCGGGGCGGATGCCCTGTGCCTGGTCTGTCCCTTCTGCGCTGTCATGTACGACGGGAACCAAAAGAGCATCGAGTCGGAATATGGCGCAAACTACAATCTGCCCGTCCTATACCTGACGCAAATCCTGGGCCTTGCCATGGGATTCGACAGCAAGGCCCTGGGCCTGAACATGAATGTCGTAAAGACCAAAGAACTGCTCAAATCCTACTCTGAATAGGATTCTACACTTCACAAATTTTCTTTGTAAGGACATAAGGACAGGGGACGTTCTTCAATTTTTCAATTGACAAGGTAGAGATTGTTTTGATAGGAACTCCATCATGCCACGAGCAGCGCGACTGGATGCTCCGGGTGTTG
Source organism: Pseudomonadota bacterium (assembly GCA_043808585.1). Lineage (GTDB taxonomy): Bacteria > Desulfobacterota > DSM-4660 > Desulfatiglandales > Desulfatiglandaceae > CAYVMN01. The sequence continues at coordinate 2,719 of JAZDES010000120.1, forward strand.
TGCACCATGTCATCGTACGGGGCATAGAGCGCCGGAGTATCTTCACAGACAGCAAAGATAAAGATGATTTCCTTGAGAGACTCGGCGGGCTGTTGCTCGAGAGTCAGACACACTGCTACGCATGGGCATTGCTTGACAACCATTCCCACTTACTGGTTCGCACCCCCGTAGTGAGTCTTGCCACAGTGATGAGGCGGCTGCTGACTGGCTATGCGGTCACATTCAATCGTCGACACAGGCGGTATGGACACCTGTTTCAAAACCGGTATAAATCAATCATCTGCCAGGAGGACATTTATTTCAAGGAGCTCGTCCGCTACATTCATCTTAACCCCATAAGGGCCGGTATTGTGGAAGACCTTAGAAGCCTGGATTGCTATCCATACTGCGGCCATAGTGCTCTGATGGGAGAGAAAAAACGAGCCTGGCAAGATGATGGATATGTTCTAGGGTATTTTGGCAAAACGGTTCGAGTGGGGAGAAGGAACTACCGAGGGTACATGGAGGCCGGGATTGATCAGGGCCGGAGAGAGGATCTGGTTGGTGGTGGGTTGATCAGGAGTCTCGGTGGGTGGGAGGAAGTGGCGAGGCTGCGGCGTGAGGGAGGCGATCGGGTAAAGGGGGATGAGCGGATACTTGGCGACAGCGTGTTTGTGGAGCGTGTGTTGAGCGAGGCAGAGGAGCGGTTCGAGAGGCGATATGAGCTTAAAAGGAGGGGCATTAGTCTAGAGAAGATAGTGGAAAGGGTGAGCGAGTTGTACGGTGTTGAGCCCCATTGGATCATGGTGAAGGGAGGAGAAGGGCGGAGAGTCGCTGCGAGAAGTCTTCTATGCTACTGGGCAGTACGGGAATTGGGGATGAGCCTGACGGATCTTGCCAGGATATTTGGAATGAGTCCCTCTTCCATAAGTTACGCGGTACGCAGGGGAGAAACGATCGTGCTAAAGACCAACTACCAACTTCTAAATTGAATTTTTTAAGAACGTCCCTATCCCCACATGAAAAGATTTATTCGATCGATAACCAGGTTTTCATTCGTAACAGCAGTGCTGGTATTTGGAGGCATTCTTCCATCATTTGCTGCTGATTTGCAAATATTCTCAAATGGGAGATTGATAGATAATCCGGCAAATGATGGGGACAGCTTTATTGTGGAAGCCAATGGAAGATCCTTCCATGTGAGGCTTTATTTTGTAGATTGTCCTGAAACCCTAATTGCCTTTAAGAGTGATGCACAGAGGGTCCGGGAACAAACGCGTTATTTTGGATTGCCTGATGCAACGCGTGCCATCCATTTCGGTAACGAGGCAAAGTTTTTTGTTGATCGCGCCCTTGTTAAGCCTTTTAGTCTTTATACGGCGTTCGCAAGTGCATTAGGAAGGTCTTCCAAAGGTCGAGTATATGGATTCATTACCACTGCTGAAGGAAATGATTTTGCGAGTCTACACGGTAAAAATGGATTTGCCCGTACGCACGGCATAGGTAGGGAAACACCGGATGGAGTATCACGTCACGAAATGATTGAAACGCTTCGGGATCTTGAGGCTTCGGCTATGTTGAAACGTGTTGGCATTTGGTCGGAGAGTGATCCGGATCGGATTGCCGAACTTCGTGCAGAGCAACGTAGTGAAGACCAGGAATTAAAGGAATTACAAAGCCAGGTAAAAAAGGCCCAATCCCCGCAAAGCTTGCTTGACCCAAATACAGCTAGCAAGGAAGCACTTGAATCTATCAAAGGAATCGGCCCAGCTCTTGCTGAAAGAATTATAGCCGGTCGCCCCTATAGAACAGTAGATGA
>JAZDES010000121.1:0-4738 GCA_043808585.1 Pseudomonadota bacterium
AAATGGGCAGAAAATATTTCATGTGTTTTTTCTATCACGCAAAGCCGCAAAGCTCGCAAAGGAAAACAATGCCGGAAGATTTGTGCAGAAAACTTGGCGTCTTTGCGCCTTTGCGAGAGACTCTTCTTTGGTTCCGGTTTATCCGGGTTAGGAGTTATCCGTTGATCGTTATCCGTTATTGGTTCAAGAAGATCTATAATCAAAATTATAAGTCACTTCTGAAGAAATACAAAAATAGCGAATGAGGTTCCTTCTATTAACGCATAACAAATAACCAATAACTCACCATTGAGCGTTTATCGGTCAATTAGGGTACTAACTTCCGCGTTATCTCTTACCAATTGTCTCAATTTGTTGATACTCTCCAAATACCTCCCTGAGCACGCCACAGATCTCTCCCAATGTGGCATAGACCTTGACGGCTTCAATAAAAAAGGGCATTAGGTTCACGTCCCCTTCAGCGGCCTCTCGCACGGCCTTCAAAGAGGAGCGAACCTTGATCTGATCCCTGCTCTCCCTCAGCCTCTGAAGGTTTTCGACTTGGGTGCGTGCATGAAGAGGGTTGGGTTTGAATATGGAAAAGTCAAGGTCTTCTTTAACCCTATAATCATTCACCCCTACCACTATCCTCTTTTTTCCCTCAATCTCCTTTTGGAAGGCATATGCCCTGCTCTCAATCTCCCTCTGTATAAATCCCTTCTCTATTGCGGCTACAGCCCCACCTAGTTCGTCGATCTTGGCAATCAGCCCTTTGATCTCCTGGATCATATCTTGGGTGAGGGATTCCACGTAGTAAGATCCCCCTAAGGGGTCGACGGAGTCCGTTACCCCGGCTTCATGAAGTAGTATTTGCTGCGTCCTGAGGCTTAGTCGAACCGATTTTTCCGTGGGGAGTGCCAAGGCTTCGTCAAAGGAACATGCTGCGATCGATTGAGCCCCGCCGAGTACTGCCGCCAAGACCTGATAAGCCACCCGTATCAAATTGTTCTCCGGTTGCTGTGCCGTGAGGCTGACCCCTGATGTCTGGGTATGGAAACGAAGCATCCAGGACCGAGGGTCTCTTGCCTTGAACCTGTAACGGAGGATATCGGCCCAGACCTTTCTGGCGGCACGGTATTTTGCTACCTCCTCAAAGATCTTGTTATGGGTATTGAAGATCCAGCTGATCCTGGGGTCAAAGCTATCGATATTCAGCCCGGCCTGAAGCCCTGCTTCAATATAGGCGATGGCATTGGAAAAGCTGAAAGCGATTTCCTGTACGGCCGAGCATCCAGCCTCACGCATGTGATACCCTGCTACGTTTATGGTATTCCACAGCGGGATGTGTTTACTGCAAAAGGCGAATGTATCTGTAATCAGTCGGATTGAGGGCTGCGGTGGAAAGATATAGGTCCCCCTGACCGTATATTCCTTAAGGATATCGTTTTGTATGGTGCCCCTGAGTTTCTCAGAGGGGATCCCCTTTTTCTCCGCAACGGCGATATACATGGCCAAAAGTATTGCAGCAGGGGCATTTATCGTCATAGAGGTGGATAGGTCGTCCAGAGGGAGATCCTGGAATATCACTTCCATATCCTTCAAGGAGTTTACCGGAACGCCAACCTTGCCCACCTCTCCCTCGCTCATGGGATGATCGGAGTCGTATCCGATCTGAGTCGGGAGGTCAAATGCCACAGAAAGACCCGTCTGTCCTTGCTCCAGGAGATATTTGAATCGCTTGTTGGTCTCTTCTGCTGTGCCGAACCCGGAATATTGCCGCATGGTCCAGGGGCGGCCCAGGTACATGTCGGGGTGGATACCACGGACGAAGGGGTATTCCCCCGGAAACCCGGAATCAGCGAGGTAATCAAACGTGCCAAGGTCATCGGGCGTATATAGGATATCTATAGGGTCCCCCCATTCCGAGTAGTGTCGTTTGACTGGCCCTTTGAGTGAATGCTCAGACCATCGACTTTTCTCTTCTTGAATCCTTTTATAAATATCATTGGACATACTGGATCAACCCCATCTAAAACTCGATATTTTTGTCTTCCAAAAGGCTGCTCACAATGTGCTCACTTCCATTCCTTATGTGCTGCCTTATCAGGCGCCTTGTCTTTCTCACGTCCCTCTCCCTCAAACAGGCCAAGATCATCTCGTGTTCATCTGCCGCCTTTCGGAGTCTTGGCTCTCTCATAAACTCGGGGCGGTATTTCAGGTAGATTTGCTCGAATATCAATTTACACATGTTGTAAACAACCTTGTTCTCCGAACACTCGATGATTTTGAGATGGAAGTTGGTATCCCTGATCATCAGTATACGCCCGTATTGAGGGATAGAGAGCCCTTTTGTGTGCTCTTTCATCGCCTTTTCGACGGCATTTAATCTCTTGTCGGTCAGGTTCTTCACAATGGAAGGGACGAGATAGGTCTCCAATGCCTCCCTTGCGATAAATAGTTCTCTGGCCTCCACCGGGTCGGCCTCACCCACATAATATCCCTTGTTACGTTCCGAGTAGACGATGTTGAGGAGCTGGAGCCTGTTTAAAGCCTGAATGATGGGAGTAATGCTCATGTTGAGCCTTCTGGCCAGTTCGTGGTAGAGGAGCTTCTGGCCTGGGACTATTTCGTGACGATACATCATCTCCTTTATCTTTCTAAAGGCAACATCTACAGGAGATTCCTGAACCTTTCCCTCCCTCTTCGAACGGTTCTCTCTCTCAGGACTGCTATTACTCTTCACTCTACGCCGTCGTTCAGCCACCAGGCCTGCCTCCAAGTACCCTTTATCACGCATAGGCGAGAAACCCGAGATCCTCGACACGAAAGATCCCTCCCCATTTATGGCCCTATTTGCCGTGGAACATCGGCTTCCTTTTTTCCAAAAAGGCCTTTCGTCCCTCATCAAAATCATCGCTGGCAAAGGCAACAGCCTGCATGGTGGATTCAAGTTCCAAGAGTGACTCAAGGCTTGCCGGCCAACGATTGAGGGCTGCCTTGATCATTGCATAGGCCTGAGTTGGACCTCTGGCCAGGCGGGTGGCAAGGGCCAGGACTTCTTCTTCGAGTTTTTCGGCCGGGACGATCCTGTTGACAAGACCCAAACGGTCTGCCTCACGAGCATCTATCGTCTCTGCCATAAACATGAGTTCCTTGGCCCGCGCGATTCCCACCCGAAGGGGCAGGAAGTAAAACTGCCCCCAATCAGGCACCAGGCCTAATTTGGTGAACGGTATAACAAACTTTGCCTCCTCTGACGCGATGAGGATATCGCAGGCAAGGGCAATGCTCACTCCAGCTCCAGCAGTGACGCCGTTTATGGCCCCGATGATCGGTTTTTCCAATTCCACCATGGCCTTGATCAATCTCTGCCCTTTTTTCAGGCGCACCCTCCCGGCCACAGGTGTCACTCCTTCCATGGTCCCAAGATCCCCTCCCGAACAGAAGGCCTTCCCGGCGCCGGTGATGACGAGGACCTTGATGGAATCTTCTTCTGCGACCCGCCGGAAGGCATCCAGGAGTTCGTAACGAATCTCGAGATTTAGGACATTCCTTTTTTCAGGAATATTCAAGGTGATTCTTGCGATGTGATCGGTTTCCTCGAACAGGATATGTTTGTAGTCCATAAAAAGGCCCCCTTAAGATAAGAGATCATAGTATTCGGTAGGCATTTGAAACAACCTGCCTTGCGTACCGCTTTGGCGTTGACAATAGGAAAAGTATGAGAGTAAATTCCTGTAGGTAAATCTTATTAAGAAATTAATTAAATTATAAATTAGATGTCAAGGGAATATTTATGCCGGAAGATGTAAGGAGTGTATGTTATGGAAGCAGAAAAGATCCAGGTAGAAGTTCTCGAACGGGTGGCATTTGTTACGATAAACAACCCCCCGGCAAACGCCCTGACCCCTGAATTGAGAGATGAGTTCTCTTCCAAACTTTCTCGCATATCCGAAGACGAAGAGGTGTGGTCCTTGATAATTACGGGGGCAGGGGAAAAATTTTTTATGGCTGGGGCCAATATCCCGGGACTCGTAGGGCTTGACCGTGTCAGTGGGCTAAAGAGGGTCCAGGATACCCGGAGGTTTTTCAGTCAGCTGGACCGTTTTCAAAAGCCCGTCATTGCGGCCATAAATGGCCTGTGCCTGGGTGGCGGGCTGGAACTGGCCCTGGTATGCGATATCAGGATCGCCGCGGATCATGCCAGATTGGGACTTCCGGAGGTGAATCTCGGCCTGATCCCAGGTGCCGGTGGAACCCAGCGGCTTCCCCGTGCCATACCTCTGGGTTGGGCAAACTACCTTTTGTTTACAGGAGAGGCCATTTCCGCCCAAAAGGCCCTGGAGATCGGGCTTGTTCAAGAGGTCGTCCCCCTTGAATCCCTAAGGGATGCCGCGCTGAAAATGGCAGAGAAGATCAACAGCAAAGGCCCTCTGGCTGTAAGGGCGGTAAAGGAGGTCTCCTATGCAGGCCTCTCTCTTACCCTGGAACAGGGCCTTGATATGGAAAATAAGGCCTTTTCTGAAGTCTGTGCAACAGAGGACAAGAACGAAGGGGTAACGGCATTCCTCGAAAAGCGAAAACCCCGGTTCCAGGCGAGATAGGTTTCCTCCCAAGACTAAATTTGCGGTAACACTTTAGCGTTTTGAAAGAAAGGCAGAGGACCGCGAGGGTCTTTTTTCCTCTCCCCTGCCTGGCAGAAACTGTATTTAAAGGTAAGGGGGCGTGCCACAGGCTGTGAAGAATTTGGGTTACGTCC
>JAZDES010000122.1:0-18702 GCA_043808585.1 Pseudomonadota bacterium
TCTGGGAGGAGGGTGAAGTCCGCCGGATTCTTGGAGATGAAGATGCGGATCTGTTTATCCAGGTCTATAACATAGAAAAAGAAGGTAATTTTGAGGAAGAGGCCACAGGCAGGAAAAACGGTGCCAACATCCCTCATCTCCAAAAACTGATTCCGGAAATCGCGAAAGACCTGAAGATGCCGGAAGAGGAGATAAAAGCTCGCCTCCGATCCGCAAGCGAAAAGCTCTTTCAAGTTCGCGAAAAGCGGGTCCACCCACACAAAGACGATAAGATCCTGGCCGATTGGAATGGATTGATGGTTGCGGCCTTGGCTCGCGGCCAAAAGGTTTTTGGTGAAGATGAATATGGCAAGGCAGCCAAGAAGGCAGCTGATTTTATTCTCAGGTGCATGCGTAAGCCTGACGGGCGTCTGTTGCATCGCTATCGAGAGGGAGAGGCCAAGATCGATGCCCATCTCGATGACTATGCCTTCCTAATCTGGGGTCTGATCGAGCTTTATGGGGCCACTTTCGAGACCAATTATCTGAAAGCCGCCCTTGAACTCAATGAAGATATGCTGAGGCACTACTGGGATGAAATTTCAAGTGGCCTTTTCTTTATCCCTGACGACGGAGAAACCCTGATTATCAGGAAGAAGGAGCTTTACGATGGGGCAACCCCTTCGGGAAACTCGGTGGCAATGTTGAACCTCCTGAAGCTGTCGCGACTTACCGGTGATCCTTTACTGGATGGAAGGGCAGCAGAGATCGGTCGGGCCTTTTCCGAGCAGGTCAGGCAGTTTCCATCGGGTTATACTCAATTCCTCGTCTCAACGGATTTCGCGATCGGTCCATCCTATGAGGTAGTGATAGTGGGTCATGGCGGCGCCAGAGATACGATTGACATGCTCCGGGCACTCAATACTCGGTTTATTCCTAACCATGTGGCCATCTACCGTCCATCTGACAAAAAATCTCCGGATATTGACAAAATTGCAGGATTTGTAAAGAATTGCGTAACCATGGATGGAAATGCAACTGCATACGTGTGTCTTGACAACGCATGCAAAATGCCCACCACCGATATCAAGGAAATGCTGTCACTCTTAGACTCCCTTTGAGATCTTGACAACTTTCTTATTCCATATCGGGGCTTGCTTCGGATTGATAAAGCGGAGGCAGAGCTGGGAGTGTGCTGAGTTGCTATAGGTTATGAAGTTTGGCATATATTATGGAAGTGACTCCGGGATAGTGAAAGGGGGTAGGAATGGGGGAGACAAGAAAGGTTCGTACTGTTTGTCGAAGTTGCCATGGGGGGTGTGGCGTCATCGCCCATGTTAAGGAAAGCAAGGTGATAAAGGTTGAAGGTGACCCTGGATCTCCTATAAGCCACGGGAGCATGTGCAGCAAGGGGCTGGCGGTAACACAACTTGCCTATCATCCTGATCGCATTTTGTATCCTATGAAAAAGACTGAGGAGGGTTGGGAACGGATCACATGGGATGAGGCCCTCGATAGTGTGGCTGAAAGATTCAGGTCTGTGATTAAAGAGCACGGGCCGGAATCCATTGTGATAGGTCAAGGTACGGGGAGGGATTACGAGAGTCACCTCTATCGATTCGCCAATCTCCTGGGCACCCCCAATGTCCTTACTGCAGGGCACATGTGTTATGTCTCACGGGTGGGGGCCACCCTGATCACATGCGGGAACCTGCCTGTCTGTGACTATGAGGGTGGACCGAGATGCATTGTCAGGTGGGGCTGCAACCCCCAGTGGACCAATCCGGACGAGTATAAAGGTGAGGGGTTTTGGAGGGCTTATCAGAGGGGGAGCAAGCTGATTGTAATAGATCCTCGAAAGGGTTTTCTTGCAGATAAGGCGGACCTATGGCTCCAGCTTCGTCCGGGTACGGATGCTGCTCTGGCCATGGGCTTTCTTAACGTGATCATTGAAGAGGGCCTTTACGATACGGAGTTTGTTGATAGATACATCAATGGCTGGGATAGGTTCAGGGAAAGGGTTAGGGAATATCCTCTCAAGAAGGTTGAGGAGATTACCTGGGTGAAACGGGACCTGATCCGAAAGGCGGCAAGGGTGTATGCGACCACAAAGCCTGCCTGTATCAACTGGGGGGTCCCGACTGAACAGACCCTGAACTGTACGGACTGCACCCGGATTCTCACCGGCCTTATGGCTGCGACAGGCAATCTGGACGCACCGGGCGGGAATGTCTTTTTTGTGCCGCCGCCGGTACGGACGGTCTCCGAGTTCTCTTGTCACAGGGATCTTCCGAGAGATAGATTGGAGAAGCGGCTGGGTGGCGATAAGTACAAACTGGCCTCCAGGGTGGCCATGATCACTCCCAAGGTGGCATGGGACGCCATCCTGACAGGGAAGCCCTATCCCCTAAAGGCCGGCCTTTTGTGCGGGAGCAATCCCGTATCCACAAGGGCCAATGCTAGGGAGGTCTATAAGGCGTTGAAAGAGATAGAATTCCTTGCTGTGATTGATTTCTTTCTTACGCCAACAGCGGAACTGGCCGACATTTTTCTGCCCGCCGGGACATGGCTTGAGCAGAACCATGTGGCGGATAACTGGAAGCGACACGGATATGTGCTGGCCAGGCAGAAGGCGGTAGAGATCGGGGAGTGCTGGCAGGACCACAAGATCTTCATGGAACTAGGCAAGAGGATGGGCCAGCAATGGTGGGACACGGTAGAGGATGCCCTCGACTGGCTCTTGGAACCGAGCGGTCTTAGCTGGGAGGAGTTCAAAGAGAAGGGATATCTAAAAGGAGAACAGATATATCATAAATATAAGGAAAGGGGTTTCTCTACCCCCACGGGAAAGGTGGAGCTTTACTCTACCGTTTTGGAGAAATGGGGTCATGATCCCCTTCCAAAGTATACTGAAATTCCGGAAAGCCCTGTCTCCCGGCCGGAGCTCCTTGAAAAATACCCCTATATCCTCAATGCTGGGCTTCGGACGCCTACGTTTTTCCATTCCGCAAACCGCATGATTCCATGGCTAAGGGAGATCAGGCCTGATCCCATTGTGGAAATCCACCCCGAGACGGCCAGTAGGCATGGGATCGAGGAGGGTCAATGGGTCTATCTGGAATCTCCTAGGGGGCGCGCAAGGCAGCGTGCCAGACTGAATGAAGGGATTGATCCCCGGGTCATTGTGGCCGAACATGGGTGGTGGTATCCGGAGATAGAGGATCCGGGCCACGGTTGGGATGTCTCCAATATCAATATGCTCACCGACAACTCCCATGAGTCCATGGACCCGGTTATGGGGTCCACGAACCTGAGGGTCCTATTGTGCAACATTTCACCCTGTGAGGAGGGATAGGAGGTAAGGGATGAAGAAGGTCTCTTTGGTATTTTTCAAGAAGGATTGCATGGGTTGCCATGCCTGCGAGGTTGCATGCAAGCAGGAGCATGGGCTCGGTGTGGGGCCGAGGCCTGTCAGGGTCATTGAAAAGGCCCCGTTTTATACTCCCATATACTGTCATCACTGCGCAAAGGCCCCTTGCATGAAGGTATGTCCTGCGGAAGCTATTTGGAGTAACGAGAGAGGGATTGTACTCATCAATAACGAGCTCTGTATTGGCTGTAAGGAATGCGTGGAGGCATGTCCTTTCGGGGCGATGCAGTTTGATGATGATAATGGAATAGCTGTGAAGTGCGACCTATGCCTTGAAAGGCTTAAAAACAACGAACGGCCAGCATGTAGTCAGGCCTGCGCCACGCGGTGCATCTTTTTCGGGGATACGAAGGCGCTCTTTGAGGGCATTGAGGGCAGGGTTTTGCAGAAGAAAATGAAATGATAACGAGGCGCTCTTGATCAGCCTTTTCTAATAAGGATTAAGACGTGGGTATAAAAGTACATATTCATCAGGCGTATCGTCAATTCACAAACGGATTGGATTTCGTCGAAGTTGAGGGAAATAATGTCCGTGATTGCCTCGAGCAGGTGGTCAAGCAGTTCCCAGCTATGAAAGAAGCCCTGTTTGACAGAATGGGTAAATTGCTAAATGTGGTTGAGATTTACGTTAATATGAAAAGCGCCTATCCCGATGAACTGGGCGCAAAGGTTCGCGACGGGGACAAGATTCATATCACGCTGCTGCTGGCAGGGGGATGAGGATTAGAGGGGCGAAAGATGACCCCGCCCGGAGGGCGGGATCATACGTCTCCATAAGGCAGTCGTCACATGGCCGCGTGCAAGGCCGCAGCCTCTTTTTGTGCAGCGGACAATCTCTCGGCTGCATCTTTCTTTTTGAAAGTGCTAAGTCGACTGGCGTCCACATAATCCACGGCCTTTTCCTCACAGAACCGTACACACTGGGGGTCCCCCCCGCATAGGTCACATTTAAAGACCTTCCTGTCGATGGTATTGTAATTCATAGCGCCGAAGGGGCATACCGCCACACATGAGCGACACCCGATGCATATTTCATAGTCTACCGCCACGAAACCGAAGTCCTTATCGCGGGAGACGGCCTTTACCGGACATACATTCATACAAGGGGCGTCCTCACACTGCTGACAAGACATGGGGATGTAGAGCCCCTCAGACTCCCATTTCATTACTTTGATTCTACTGCGTTCGGGGTTGGAAACACCGTCATGCATCACGGAACAGACAAGTTCACACAGCCGACAGCCAGTGCACTTCTGGTAATTCACCATAAGGACTTTCTCCATTGATCTTCCTCCTCTGTAACACTCTAGCGTTTTGAAAGAAAGGCAGAAGACCGCGAGGGTCTTTTTTCCAAAGGACGTAACCCAAATTCTTCATCCCGATGTAATCGGGAGTACGCCCCCTTACCTTTAAATATCCCGATGTAATCGGGACACAGGCAGGGGAGAGGAAAAAAGACCCTCGCGGTCGGTCATGCGACTCATCACTGCTTTCAAAGCGCTAAACTATTTCCCTCCTCTAAGAAAGGCTAAAGCAGACGGGAAGGCTCTTTATCGAGCCCAAGCCTCTTTAATGTCTCCGGTTTGACTACACCGTTTTCGTCCAGGCCTTTATACCCATAGAGTTCATCAACCATCTTCTTGAACTCTTCACGATCTATGGATCGGCCGATGACATCGGGGGCCCCGCGCCTGCATGGTTCATCAAAATAGCGGTGATTCAGCATATCGCCTTTCTTGAGGTCATCTGTTTTCAATCCTTCCCTGAGATTAAAGAGCCTCTCCATGATGTTGCATCTCTCCGACACCTGCCAGATCTCTTCCGGAGTCATCTCAATACCGGTATTGTAGTAGAGCACCTTCGGCCAGTCCTCGAAATTAGGGAGGGTCGCTCCCAGGAACACCGTATGATACTTACAGATGCCAAGGCAGTCCACTGCCATGTAGCAGTTCTCCTGCCAAAATACCTGCCATGGCTTTCCCACATAGGCGGTATGTTCCGAGCTTAACGGACCATCATAAGGTATTGGGTTACTGTAGATCTTTCTAAGGACCTCTTCGGGCAGATGGTAAAGGTCAATGGCTGGACGGCTCCTAAGGTGATCGGAACCTCTGGAGGCCGTAGCGATATTAAGGGCCAGGGCAGGTGTTGCCCTCTCGTCAGAGTGAAGGTTGCTCATCCCTTTGACCTGAATGAGATAGTCAAAAGAGTTTTTGCCTATCTTCTCGGAGGCCGGAATTCCACCATCTGCCAGCGTATCACCCAGCCAGCCTTTTCTGTAACAGATCCGTTCGACCATTTCCAGAAGGGCTTCGTCATTACCGAACCTCAGATCCAGGCCATCGGTATCCTTGCTGGAGAGTATCCCCAACTCGTAAAGCTCCATGGCCCAGGAGATAAGGCTCCCGATTTCCAGATTATCCACACCATACTGATTTACCAGGTGATTTCCTGTTAAGACGGTCACGGCCTTCTTGCAGTCCGGCTCTCCACCAAAGGCCCCTTGGGAAGTGTATTCAGGGCCTTCATCATATCTGCCTGCATAGGGGCCTGAAGGAATCTTGTATTGAGCGCGGCAGTGAACCTGGCATCCAAAACAGCCGGTCATGTGGTAAGGCCCAATGGTTTCGGTGGCTATTTCATCAAGCCTCTCTGGCTCAATGTCATCGGCATATTCGCACTGGTTATATTGGAAGTTCCTGCACCTGACTCCGCCCCATGAATTGGTCGCTCCCCATATAAAAGGCGTTCCCAGGGTCCCCTGCGTCTTGTTTACCTTTGCGCTCGTAATTTGGTCAATGAACCGCTTATTGTAATCCAGGGCCTCGATGGGATGGGCGATTTTTATATCCATAGTGCCTCTTGCGGCCACAGCCTTGAGGTTCTTTGACCCCATTACACACCCCATTCCAGTTCTGCCGGCGGAGTTTTTGATACCAGTCATCACATTGGCGTACCTCACCAGATTCTCGCCGGCCGGGCCGATAACGGCACACTTGACCTCTTCATCACCCAACTCTTCTCTAATGGACCACTGTGTCTCGGTGGTGGTCTTGCCCGACAGGTGGCTGGCATCCCGTATCTCGATCTCACCGTTTTTGATCCAGATGTAAACCGGCTTCTCTGCCTTCCCCTTTATCAGCAGATGGTGAAAACCTGCCCATGCGAGTTCCGGGGCGAAAAACCCACCCATATTGGCGCTGCCGAGCAAACCGGTGAGGGGGGACTTTGCCATCACATGCGTCCTGGCGGTTGCCGAGGCGCACGTGGCGGTCAAAATGCCACCGCTTATCAAGAGAGCATTATCAGGCCCCAAAGGGTCAACCCCTTTTTTCGTATGGTTATACAGTAAATACGCATCCAGCCCCCTCCCGCCCAGGAACTTTTTCCTCACATCCAGCGGGATAGGCCTGGTTTCAATCTCGCCCGTGGAGAGATCAATGTATGCTATCTTCCTATTCAATGCCATCTTACTTTCCCCCCTTCTTTGGAGCCTTTTCGCTTTTCACTCCCATTTTTTTCGCAAATGTCTCTTGGGCTATTTTGCGGTTTATATCCCATACCGGCCCCCGTATACGGGGAAGATCAGGGCGGACCCAAAACAGACGGTACTCCATCCCGCACGTGGGACATTTCACATGGTCTACCCCGGAGGGCGGCTGTAGTCTCTCCATACAACTGGGGTTGTGACATCTGACCTTTCCAAAGGTCCTGGTCTTTCGCAGGGTCTCCGCCGCTGACAGCCCTTCGATCTCTATTGTCATGACACTCTCCTTTCTATAGGACTCAAGATTGACTATTGACGCCCGCCATGGCGCGATATGTTTACCTTTTTCTCTTGGGCCATAGGGCCAGCTTATATAAGGTCTGTACATAATTTTCCTTTTTGCACTGTGGGCAGACAGATAGAAGTTCGCCGGTCTTGCCCCCTTCAACCATTTTTTTAAAATTTTGGAGTTCCCTCATCGGCATCAGGTAGCCTCCGCAGACATGACAAAAGGCTGCGTACTTCCTGCAGCCATGCTCCAACAGGAGTTCCCTCAGTTCTGTCATAAACCCCTGGAAATTGACTCCGCTTGGACAAAAAAATGTGCACTCCTGACATGTCAGACAATACCACAGGGCCTCTTCATCCTCAATGCCTTCAGGTGCCAGTGATAAGCGCTCCACCACGCCTCGGGGTGAGCGATCGTACTCATATTCCCCGTAAAAACCGAGCATGGGGCACACGGCCGTACACTTACCGCACTCCACACAATAATTGAGATTGTTCTCCTGGATAGATTGCTTGATCTTGGCTTTCATGTCAGAGGGAGCATTGTTATAGCAAATTCGGTCCATCAAAAACCTGAAGACATCAATTCAGGGTGCTCCAGGGTTGTGTTGACCATGGCGAGTATCTCTTCATCAGTGAATCCTTTTATCTGGATGGCGCCACTAAGGCATGAGGCCACACAGAGCCCGCATCCCTTACATTCAGCAGAGTTGATTACGGCAACTTTCTTTTTTTCATCCGGAAGGGACTCCAGATCCTTCCAATCGATCGCGCCAAAGGCACAGATATCCACGCATCTCCCGCATGCGGAGCATCTTGAGGGCTCTACCTCCGAGCTAAAGGCCTCACTTACCACCCGGCCCTGGGCCATGGGAATAGCGGCCTTGGCTGCTGCGGCGTAGCCCTGCGAAATACACTCATCGATATCCGTGGGATAACGTGCGGACCCTGCGACATAGATTCCGTCTGCGGGAAACTCGACCGGTCTGAGCTTCTGATGGGCCTCGAGGAAAAACCCTTCATTCCCGACGGGTATCTTCATCATCCGTGAAAGCTTCTGGATATCCTCCGCGGGTACAAGGGGAGTGGTCAAAATCACGGCATCCACACCCAGATCCACCTCCCTTCCCATGAGTTCGTGGTAAACCTCAACTTTGACAGCCGCATCCCCGGAGCCTCGGATTTCCGGAGGTCGATCAACACTGTAGCGGATGAAGCGGATCCCCATCTTCATCGCCTCCTGATAATATTCCTCAAAGGCCTTTCCGCAGGCCATGATATCCCTTTGCAGGATAGTTACCTCTGCGTCAGGATGCGCCTCCTTTATCAACATGGCATTTTTCATTGCCGTTATACAACAGAATCGGCTGCAATATTGGCGCTCATCAATCCGGGAACCCACACAATTTATCATCACGACCCGCTCGAGGCCGTCATATTTGGACCTGTAATCCTGCTCGAACTCGAGCTGGGTAACCACATTCTTCAATATGCCGTATCCAAACATCCCGTTTGGCTTGAGTTCATTTGCACCTATCGCCACGATGATGGTGCCCACCTTCAATTCCTGGGCCTCGCCGCCCTCTTTGATCGTGACGGTGAAATTGCCGATAAATCCTTTTACCTCAACAATCTCCACGTTGAGATGGACTCTTACGTTATCGTGTGTCAGAACAGAATCGATCTTGGGGTCCAAGAGCTGCGCCGTAGGGGCGTTGGAGGGAAATACGCGGTTCACATCTTTCAGGAGCCCTCCGAGGCAATTCTTTTTTTCTATGAGTTCCACCATGTATCCCTGCCTTGCCAGGGTCAGGGCAGCGGAAAGCCCGGAAATGCCCCCGCCTATGACTAAGGATGATGGCAGGACATCTGTAAAGAGGTCCTCTTCCGGGGTCAATAGACTCACCTTGGCCACTCCCATGCGAACTAGGTCCATTGCCTTGCGGGTTGCCTCCTCCCGTTCCCCCCTATGGACCCAGGAGCAATGCTCCCTCAGGTTGACAAATTCAAAGAGATATTTATTGAGCCGAGCCAACTCACAGTTCTTTTTGAAAAGGGGTTCATGGGTACGCGGGGTACAGGCGGCGACCACCACTCGATTTAGATCGCGTTCTTCAATTTTCTCTCTGATGGAAGAGAGGCCGTCTTCAGAACAGGTATAGAGATTCCCCTCGGCGTGAACAACACCGGGCAGTGTTCCTGCGTATTTCACTACCTCAGGGACATCGACTGTCCCGGCTATATTCGAGCCACAATGGCAGATAAAAACACCGATTCTGAGAGGCATCGCCTTATTTCTCTAAGAAGCAGAGGAAAGAATTTCAGCTACCTTGGAGGCCGCCGCTGAGGCCCTGATCACGGAATCGGGCACATCCTTTGGGGATTGGCAGAACCCACATGCAAATACCCCTTCCCTGGTGGTACCAAAGGGACTGCTCAATTTATCGGGTATGGCAATGAAGCCGGAATCGTCCAGTTGCACCCGCAGCCGTTCAGCGATTGTAGCATTGCTTTCCGACGGTAGAAGGGCCTGTGAGAGGATAATCATATCAAATTCCTCGGCCCTGAATTCCCTGTTGACCGTGTCCTCATAGTGGACCACGGGATTTTGGGTCTCCTCATTTACGGTTACCCGACCTGGTCTGGCGCGGATGTATTTCACCTGGTATTGGTTTTTGGCACGGCGTACATACTCCTGAAAGCCCTTTCCCACGGCCCTCAGATCTATGTAGAATATCGTTGAGGTTAGTTCCGGGTAGTGCTCACGGGCCAGGATGGCCTCCTTTGTGGCATGCATGCAGCAGACCGCGGAGCAATATCTCTTGTGCCGGATATCCCTTGATCCTACACACTGAATAAAGGCCAACCTCTTGGGTTCCCTATGGTCAGAAGGGCACCTTAGATGTCCGCTGGTCGGGCCGGAGGCGCATATCATCCTCTCAAACTGCAGGGCAGTAATGACATCCTTGATCCTTCCCCAACCATATTCACTTATGGGGGACACGTCATAAGGATCAAATCCGGTCGCCAGAATTACGGCGCCTACATTTAAGCTCACGGTCTTATCATTCTGTTTGTAATTTACTGCCTTGGCCTTGCATATCTTTTCACAGACACCGCATTTTTTTCCCAGAATGGTTCGGCAGTTATCAGGATCTATGACATATGTTGAAGGGACTGCCTGTGGGAAATATTTGTAAACCGCCTTCCTTTTGCCCAGGCCGGTATTAAACTCGTCATCCACCTTGGTAGGGCACTTCTCAGCGCAATCACCACATCCCACGCATTTGTCTTCCTCGATGAAGCGTGCCTTCTTTAGGATCTTGCACTCAAATCTTCCTACCTCACCTGTAAGTTCAGCCACTTCAGAATAGGTCAGGAGTTCAATATTTTCATGGTTGCTGCATTCAATCATCTTTGGGGCCAAGATACACATTGCGCAGTCGTTGGTGGGAAAGGTCTTGTCCAGCTGGGCCATCCGTCCCCCGATGCTCGGTTTCTTCTCAACCAGGTGGACCTTAATGCCCATGTTGGCCAGATCTATAGAGGCCTGAATTCCTGCTATACCACCGCCTATGACGAGCGCTGCCTTCCGGGTCACTCCGACGCCCCCTTATGGTGAACCTGTCTTCCCGAGTCTGTTCATCATTATGAACGATTATATTTAGACAATACTACGGCCTTTTTCTTTCTTGTCAAGAAAAAATGTTTCTTCAAGACCTTATCTTTAGCATTTATCGATAAAACATGGAGCAAAAGAATTGCTATTGACAAACCATATCAAAGTCTTTAGAGTGGAAGAAGAGTTCATTATGGTGAACGATGCCCGAAAAATATAAAGCGCCTTCAGTAAAAAAGGCATTCCAAATTCTGAAGCTCATCTCTGACACTGCCAGTGGTTTGGGAGTTAGTGAACTGGCAAGAAGTCTGGGAATAGGAAAGAGCACTGTCCATGGAATAACCTCGGCATTGGAAGAGATGGGCACCATCATAAGAGACCCTTCGACCAAGCGATATACATTGGGTTTGACCCTCTTTGAGCTCGCAAGGTCTGCTTACTCTCAGGTTGACCTGAGGGCCCTGGCTAGGCCGGTTATGGAGGAACTGATGGAAAGGGCCCAGGAATCGGTATTCCTTGGCGTCTTGAACGGGGGCCATGTAACCATACTGGATATGGTTGAGTCCAGGCAAGACCTCAAAATCACTTCCCCCATAGGGACGACTATTCCCCTCCCGGCTGGGGCGACTGCAAAGGTCTTTCTTGGGGCCATGGAAGAGGATAAGATCAAAGAGATCATCCGGACAAGGGGCCTCATCAGGTACACAGAGAAAACGATCACGAACCCGGAGAAGTATTTGGAGGAGATAAGACGGGTGAGGGCGAATGGGTATGCCACCGATTATGAGGAGTATATTCCCGGAGTCAGGGCCGTGGCCTCACCTATAACGGCAAAGGGACATCGGATATCGGCGATCTGGGTTGTGGGGTTTAGGACGAGCCTGAACGATCATAAGATGAAGGAGATCGTAGGGGCGACGAAAGAGGCAGCAGAAGAAATCAGCCGCAGGATCAGCGAAAAGCCGATAAATGGTATAGCCTCTTCTTAACCTTCCCATCTCTTAAAAAGATCATGGTCTATGGCAAGGTAATCGAATATCTTCCCAATAGTCTGGTGGATAATGTCTTGGATGCTTTTCGGTCTATTATAGAAAGAAGGGATAGGCGGCAGGATATGGGCACCCATATCCGCGGCCATTGTCATGAGTCTGAGGTGCCCTTTGTGCAAGGGCGTCTCTCTCACCACGAGGACCAGTTTCCTTTTCTCTTTCAAGGTCACATCTGCTGCCCTGATGAGGAGGTTGTCTGTGAATGAGTTGGCGATGCCGGAAAGGGTCTTTATTGTGCACGGGGCTACCACCATTCCATTGACGAGGAATGATCCGCTTGCCAGCGATGCTCCTATATCGCTATTATCATAGGTGCAACTGGCCATTCCTTCCACGTCACTCACCTTGTAAGAGGTTTCTATCTCTATGTTCCTTTTTCCGGCCTCTGAGATAATCAGGTGTGTTTCAATATCTCTTTGGGCCAGCAAGCGAAGCGTCTCTACTCCATAAATCACTCCGCTTGCACCGGAGATTCCAATTACAATCCGTCTTGTCATAAGGGCGCCTTATCTTTTCTCACGATACGTTTACCCCATCGCAAATCCCTATCTCGCGGTGATCCGCACTAGAGACCAACATGCTTGGCGCATATGGAATTGCCGCCTTTCACAGAATTCGCGCGAGGGCATCTACAACCGCCCGGGCAAACTCCGGGGTATTGATACTGGTCTCAACCTCAGTGATTTCTATCTCTTTATCCAGGTTTTTTCTTAATTCATCGATAAAGGCCTGATCCGAATCCGGATCGTAAAGAGCGCCACCTTTTACACTAAGGGAGGAGAAACCTTTTGTCGGTATTATAAACTTTACTAATTTCTTGTTCTTGTGGCCGTTGAGTTTTTCGGCAACCTCCCGCGCAATGGTCCTCATCTCCTCCGCATTTGTCCTCGCCTGAACTCGGATGGCATCCTGAATCAGGAGTTTTCTCTCGGCTATCCTTCGGGAGACCCAGAGGGGATCGGCCTCATCTTTTCTCTGGATGGGGCCACAGCTTATCATGTCAAACCCGCACGGGGAGAGGATATAGGGCCTTCCCGCACTGCAGCCGGCATCTAACCTGTCCGGTCCGGCGGCGCGATTCCCTCCAAAAAGATACTCGCTAAAGCCCGCAGGCACCAGGTCTATAAAGGCCTCGAACAAGCCCTGGGAAACCAGGTCGACCGCTGCCTTCTCACCCACCCCGGTGGCATGGAAGGAGATGATGTTGTAATTGCCCTCCAGGAACTCCCTGACGTAATGGGCGCCTTTATCACAAAAACCGAACTCGGTAATGGCGATAGAGGCCTTTTCCTCCCTTTGGGGGGGTTCATATGCCTCAACCATCCCGCATATGGCGCCAGCCCCATTCACCATCAAATTCCTCACAAAGGGATTCAGCCCCACGGTGTCGACCACACTGTGCATCACGGTTATGTCTCTGACTCCGAAGTATTCCGCAAGCCGCTTGGCATATGCCGGCATGGCCGCCACACTTGAGATCAGGAGCTTGGGCAGCCCAAAAGGCAGCAGCTTCATTGCAGAGAGGCTGATGAAGGTCCCCGTCATTCCACCGACGGCAATAACCCCCTCCAGTTCGCCAGCCTGGTGGAGATGCAGCAACTTATTGCAGAGCCCGTCCGCCATCAATGAGGTGGCCTTGTCCCTTTCCCTGGCGAGCATTCCCTTTATTTCATCAATGGATGAGCCAACTTCTTCGGCCAGTTCTTCAGAGGTTATCTCCGGTTTCAGGGAGGAGGCGATTGCACCGGTCCCAATACTGATATCAATCAGTATAGCCTTATGTCCCCTTCGCTCTATATGCTCTTTTATGAGTCGAAGACCCTGTTCCCTTTCATCAAGCATGCCGACCAGTGCAATTGCCATGGCTCACCTCCAAACCAGAGTTATCACCAAGTCTGTGCAGGCATCAGCTTAGTCCCAGTTCCGACCATCGGGCCTCAATCTTCTTAACAGTCTCCGGGTCAAGCTCAATGGGAATCGGTTTTTGCTTCCATTCATACGGGATGGTGGCATCCAATAACAACCTCCCAGTGATGTCTCTAGCATCTATGGGAAGCGAGGGGTCCAGCGGCGTGGATCTTCCCCGTTTGATAGTTTGTGCCCTGTTCGGTTGAAACCTGAAGCTCAAGGCATACATGACGCGCGGGATATCCCAGGGATCAATGTCATCGTCCACTGCAATGACTGTCTTCAGGCCATATGCGCCCATCTCGGTTGAAATGGCTGCCGTAAGAACCTGATTGGTATGACCCGGATACATCTGTTTCAGGGAGATGATGGCCAAAAACCTCCCGGCTCCTTCCGGAGGGCAATATACGGCCTTTATCCCGGGTATCTTCATGGCCACGAGTTGCTGCCACAAGGTTGCCCCGTAACTCAGGGCCATGGTCATATGGGTGTCCGTAACAGCCCTTCCCACGGTGGTCACCCAAAATATAGGGCTATTTCGATATGTCACGCACTTTACATCTATAAAGTTGCGTGGATCAGCCCCTACGCCTGAATAGTAACTGGTGTACTCGCCGAAGGGCCCTTCTTTCATGAAGGCGTTTGCGTCAACTTCTCCTTCTACGACGATTTCAGCCGTGGCTGGCACAGGCAGCTCGTTTGTCTCTGCCTTGACCACCTCTATTGCCTCTCCACGGATAGATCCGGCAAAATCATATTCAGACTCAAAGGCGGAGAACCGCGCGGCGCCCATTAGAAATAGCAGGGGATCACACCCAACGACTGCGCATACAGGCATGGGCTTGCCCATGGCCTGATACTTTTTTAGCATGATATCCGCATGCTTTCCCTTTATGAACTGGGTGCCCAGGTGATTCCTGTCAAGGAGTTGAAGCCGGTAGGTCCCCAGGTTAACCCAGTCGGTATCTGGATCTTTGGTAACGACGAAATGTGCTGTACCGAAATAGCGCCCGCCGTCCAGGGGATAGAACTTGGGTGCGGGAAACTTGAAGAGATCCACTTCGTCTCCCATCATGATGTTTTCTTTACATGGACCGCTTTCAACCCATTTTGGCGGAACCCTTTCCTCATTCTTTTCTACCCAGAGCCTCATGATGTCGATCAGCGTCGACTCCTTGGGCATGCCCATGATAAGGGCAAGCCTCTGTGTCGTCGTGCAGACGCTGGCTATCACAGGCGAGTCATAGCCCTTGACATTCTCAAAAAGGAGGGCCGGACCTTGCCTTTCCTCATTGATCTTGGCGATATGGGACAGCTCCAGGTCCCAGTCTACCTCTGCCCTGATTCTGTGAAGCAAACCCTCAGCTTCTGCCTTTGCGATAAAATCTCTCATGTCTTTCATTTGACTGATTACCTCCTCTAGAAATTACTTGATCCTACCCTTTCTCCGATCCTGGGCCAGGCCTTTTCAAGCGCTCCCAAGACCTTTCTCAAGGCCAAAAATCTCCCCCCGAAGGGGGGTGGGAACACCTAGTATTTCGCCTTTTGTAACAGTTTAGCGCTCTGCAAAATAATTAAGAGCTATTCTTTGAGCCTAATCCGTTTCATTGCCTGTTCCATCAGTAGCTCGTAACCGCTCTTGCTCCCGATAATAGATCCCTTTTTTCGTTGACTCCAAACGGTTTCCGGTCGAGCCTGAACAATAAAGATATTTTCAGGAAAAGGAATGTCTTTATCAATTGCCCACTCGATATCCATCGGAAGACCATAGTGTGACTCAATGAGCTTGGCCATCTCCACCAGCTTCTTTATCTCCTGGTCTTCCAGGCAGGATTTACACTGCATACCCGCTTCTATATCTCTATTTACGACTTCCCCCTTGTCGGGGTCATAGGCGCATTCGATGTGCTTGGCAGATATGGTTCTCTCGTTTACCTCCATGACAACCTTATCTACCAGGAACTTGTCCGGGTTGACCGAGCCGGAAACCACTGTCTCGCCCAATCCCCAACTCCCTTCGATGACGACCTTGGAAGGGTCTCCGTTGGTCGGGTTAAGGGTAAACATGACACCTGCTGCCCTTGAATTGACCATTTCTTGGACCCCGACACTGATCAGGACCTTATCATGGGGGAATTTTTTCTTTATCCTGTAATCTATGGCGCGCGGTGTAAAGAGGCTGGCCCAGCAGCGCTGGACGTTCTTGATGACCTCGGGTGCCTTCTCCACCCAGAGATAGGTCTCCTGCTGGCCAGCGAAGCTTGCTGTTGGGAGGTCTTCTGCGGTTGCACTCGATCTTACGGCAACGGGAACGGTTTCAGTACGACATTGCTCGCAAAGCCGAGAATAGCCCTCCTCTATGGCCTCAGTGACATCATCGGATATGGCGGAATTCCTGATAAGTTCCTGGATCTTTGCGCTGGTGCTATTAAGAGATTCAATATCGTCGTGTGTCAGCCCGGAAAGGATGTCAAAGATCTCGTCTTTAATTCCTGCACGGGTTATGAAGGCCAGGTAGCTATCCGTGGTGACTGCAAAACCGGGTGGTACCCGGATCCCTGCCTTTATCATCTCCCCGAGGCTTGCATTCTTGCCCCCGACAAGCTGGAGTGAACCTTTGTCCAGATCCTTAAATTCCAGGACATAATCCATTGCGCCTCCCCTGACTACCCCCCTGCCGTGGGCAGGTGGGGTAGTTTTAGGATAACCAGTTGCTAGTAATTATTCGGGATTTGTGCGAGTTCGAATTCTCAGGTGATCAGCGGGCCCTTTCCAGGATCTTCACAACGCCTGAGTCGCCCTCGACCCGAATGGTGTCGCCGGTCTTGATGACCGAAGTTGCCACTCCGGTGCCCGTAACGGACGGAACCCCGTATTCCCTGCATACAATGGCAGCGTGACTTGTCAGCCCGCCGATATCCGTTACAACGGCCTTGATCTTTGTAAACACAGGGGCCCATGAAGGGTTGGTGGAGGGGCAGACCAAGATCTCTCCGGGCTCCAGGTTCACGATATCCTTGAGGAGCTTCAACACGCGCGCCTTGCCTTCAGCAGAGCCTGCCGAAGAGGCAAAACCCTTGATCTCAGAGACGTCTTCAGGCCTGATTTCTCCGACTCCCTTGAGCCATTCCTTCACCTTGTCTGTGGTGACTCCCCAGAGCATAACAGTGAAGGGTTCTGCCACTTCTTCCGGTGGGATGCCAAGGGCCGGGGTCGTGGTCCACTCCTTGGCTGCATTCAGGACCTTTTTTCGTTTTTCAGCCTTGGCCTTGTAGAAATTCCCCCTCAGCGGGATACCAACGCCCAGGGCCCAGCCTGTTACCAATTCGGTGAGAATCTCCGGGATCTCATAACGGTTGAACATAAAAATGTCGTCGACTTCATTCAGCATGCCATTCTTGACAAGTAGCCTCCCGAATTCCCTTATCTTCCCAAACCATATGGTATGAAACCAGTGCTCTACCCAGAAAAGGTGATCTTCCGCGTATCTGTATATGGTCCTGATGGTCTTATAGGCATCCTCGAAAGACTTCCTGTCTTCATCTGATTTTATCAGCTTACGATACTCCTCTACAATCGCATCCCGCTCTTTCTCGATCTTGTCTAGCGAGCGTTCAATCTTCTCTCCCTTCTCCACAAGTTCCAGATAGCCCTTGATATAGCCATAGGGAATTTCGAGCTCAGTAAGCCAGCTCCCCTCATGATGGAGCCATCCGCTTCCACAGGAGACATAGAACCAGGGCTCTTTTGATTTCTCAAATTCTTCGAGCCAGTGTTTACCGTCAGGTATCTTCCGGAGCTCTTCCACCTTTTGGTGCACTGACATCCCGCTCTTGAGGATATCTGCTACTCCGCGCGAGGAGAATGCCAGTCTTGAGAGCCGGCACAGTTCCTCTTCAGGGCGGAACATGGATACGTAGGCGCCGGCCACCATCTTGCCGATGGCGCTTTCGCTGATTCCGGGAAAGAGCTTCCTGGACACATCTCCAAACATGAGATAGGCGAGATAGGTGAGGTTAAGCATCTCAAAGTGATACTGCCATCCCTTGAACACCAGGTTGACCAGCCTATCGAAGGCCTCAATCACGTCATAGGAAACATAGCATCCTGTGGGTGCCGGAAGGACCTGATCTTCGGGAACAAATTTCGGCAAATCCCCAGGGATTTCAACTGAGGCCATCTCTTGGCCCAGCTTCCTGAATTTACTAAGCCATTTGTCCCACAACTCATCATAGTGCTCAAACACATAGAACACTCTCTTTCCAAAGAGCTCGGCCTTCTCCCTTATCACTTCTGGGGGTGGCGGTGCAATGGCACAGATGTACATGTAACATCCCACCATTCTCTGAGCAATACCCTGAGCCGGGGGGATGCAGAATACCCTCGTGGTGTATTGCGAGAGAGCTATTTGCCATGCCTCCTGAAAGATCAGGTCCAGAGGCGGCATTGGCTCCGGGGCGTGGATCTTGTCCTGATACCAGAACTGCTGTTTTTCCCAGTCTTCCCTATCTTTGGAGAACAGGTAATGCGACGGGTACATCTCTTCCCATCCTTCAAGTTCCGGCGGAACCTGAAACTCATGCGGATCCGGAAATCTTCCTACTTTTTCGTCTGCCATTTTTTCCCTCCCTCTAAAAGTTGTCGGTTAAAAGGTAAAAAGCTGCTTCAACCCAAAAGACGGCGAACCGGGACACACAAAATCCTTAAGAAATCGTAATACTTTAGCGTTTTGAAAACACTGAGGAGTAAGATGGCAGACCGTGAGGGTCTTTTTTCCAAAGGACGTAACCCAAATTCTTCACAGCCTGTGGCACGCCCCCTTACCTTTCAATACAGTTTCTGCCAGGCAGGGGAGAGGGCTCTTCATAGGGACATCCTCTTATGGGGCTGTTCCGTAACGAGGTTCAAGACCTCACTGCCGTTCTTTGAAATGATGCTGTCC
>JAZDES010000123.1:0-5496 GCA_043808585.1 Pseudomonadota bacterium
GCTCTTCATAGGGACATCCTCTTATGGGGCTGTTCCGTAACGAGGTTCAAGACCTCACTGCCGTTCTTTGAAATGATGCCGTCCTTTACGTCCTTTGGAAAAAAGACCCTCGCGGTCCTCTGCCTTTCTTGCAAAACGCTAAAGTGTTACCCTGAAAGGGATCAGCGGAGGAGGTCATGACCGGACACGCACTCTTTATAGACGAGGAACGGTGCTGGGGGTGCATGACATGCGAGGTTGCCTGCAAGCAGGAAAGCGGCACAGCAGATGGAGTAAGGCTCATTGCGGTAAGAGAGGAGGGACCAGCCCTGCTAAATGGCAGATGGCATTTCGTTTACCGCGTGAACCTCTGCAGGCACTGCGATGATCCCCCCTGTGCGGAGGCCTGCCCTGAAGAGGCCATTATCAGGAGGGAAGATGGCATTGTGGTCATGGATTACAATACCTGTACAGGATGCGGGTCTTGCATCGATGCATGCCCGTACGTTGCCATTTCATTGGACACAAATAAGGGCATAGCGCAGAAATGTAATCTCTGTCATCACCGGGTGGACCAGGGGCTTATCCCTGCATGCGCGGACAATGTCTGTCTGGCCCACTGTATCCATTTTGGTGATCCGGATCAGTTGAAGAAGTTCACTAACAAATGCCGTGGCTCCTGAAGGTCAAAGATCAGCCCAACAACCAGAGGCATTTACTGCGGCGATTAAGGCCGTTGATGGTAACCGTTGCAATGGATGAGAGGGAGATAGAGCAGGGGTACGCCGGGCAAATTATCTCACTGTCTGGGGCTCAACGATGAGCTGGCCGAGATAGAGATGTACAAGGCCATATTGGTCCGGTCTCCCTTGAAAGAGATGCATGACGAGGCCCGCAGGTGGCTAAAAGAGAAAGGTATTGATCCGCCGGTGCAGGGGAGGGGCAAGGCAAGAAGGAAGACCTTTCGCGGGAGAAAAAGGGGCAATGGGTGAAGTGAAAAATCAGGACCTCCCGCCCTGCATGATATATATAGACAAAGAAGGGCATTGGTACCACAAGGGCCTTGAGATGATTCGCAGGGACTTCGTGCAGCTCTTCTACCGTAACATGGAGTTGGACTCCAAAGGTCGATATGTGATCGACTGGAACGGTAACCGCTGCTATGTGGATGTGGAAGACACGGCCTACGTGGTCAGGGGCGTTGTCTATGAGGAGGCGAAGGGGGATCAAACGGGCCGGTTCATATTATATTTAAGTGATTACACCTATGAAGAGCTGATCCCGGATACCCTGGTTGTGGGAAAGGAGAACGTCCTTTATTGCAGGGTAAAAGGCGGCGCATTTCCGGCCCGGTTTAACCGGGCGGCCTACTATCAACTTGCTGAGCATGTTGAGGAAAGGGATAATGCCTATTACCTCCCTCTTGGAGGAGAAAGATACAGGATCCTGACCACTCATCAAAGGAGCCCCAGGGAGGAAGGCCCTTAGGGCTTCCAGAAGCCCTTAGTTCGATATGGGTGTCACAATCTCTATCTCTGCGTTCTTTTTCAGATCCTGGAGCCAATTTTGATAAGCTCGTTTATGCCTTTCCATCATCAGTGAAAAGCGATATTGCTCCTTTTCTTTCTCATACTCCTTTCTATCTATACCCTTTTTCCCTTCCCATCTGATGACATAGGCGCCCTGTTGGTTTTCAAAGACGCTATCTGGGTATCTCTTATCTTTATTAAGACCGAAAGCGGTCTCTATTAGGCCCGCGTCATAGCCTATCTTAGGGATAGGCTCATTACGAGTAAAATAGCCGGAGCCCTCTGGCGTTACGTGCCTTTCTTTGGCAAGTTCATCCCAGGGCTTTCCTTTACGCAGCTCTTCCAAATAACCTTGTGCAGCAGCCTTCGCTTCTTTGGCCGCAAGATCATCTATAAAATCCTCTTTGACTCTTTCCTCAACTTCTTTCAATTCAGGCAAAAGGGATGGCTTTTTGTCAACCACTTGAAAGATGTAGAACTTCCCATCCAGTTCGAACAACTCACTTGTCTTGTTTATGTCCAGTGAAAAGAGCGACCGTCCCTCTGCTGCACTACTTCCAACACCTGGTATGGGCTCTCCGCTGGAGAAGTATTCGGTATCTTTTGTCTCAAGCTCATGTTGGGCTGCATACTTGCGAAGGTCCACCTCGTAGGGCATCTGGTCCATCAGGGAGAGACCCTTTTCGTGTGCCAGTTCAGCACTGACATTTTTGAGCAGGATCTCCACAATTTGTTCGCGGACCTCTTCCAGGGGCTGCGCCCTTTTTTCCTTTCTGTCCTCCACTTTTATGATATGGTACCCGAAGCGGGTCCTCACAAGGTCGCTGATCTCTCCCTTTTTCAAGTTGAAGGCCGCTTGCTCAAAAGGCTTTTCCATCTGGCCTTCAGAGAAATACCCGAGGTCTCCCCCCTCTGAACTGGCGGGTCCCTGGGAATATTTCTTGGCCAATTCCGCAAAATCCTTGCCCTGGCGCGCCTCTTTCAAAACCGCCTCAGCGGCCTTTCTGACCTCCTCTTCCTTGGCCTTGTCAGCACCCAGTTTCAGCTCCAACAGAATATGCCGGGCCTTTACCTGCCTGGGCTCGACGAACCTGTCCGGGTTGTATGCGTAATAGGCTTCCACCTCCTTTTCGGCAATGTTAACGTTCCCCCTAAACCTTTCCGGATCTATCTCTATAAAGGTGAGTTTGATCTGTTCGGGAATTTGATAACGCCCCTTGTTTTCCTCGAAGTACTTCTCCAGAGAGGCCTTGTCAAATTTGACCGATTTCTTGAACTCGTCCGGTTTGAACTGGACAAAACCGATCTTGAGCTTTTCATTGTCGTAAGAGTAATATTCGAAGACCGCCTCCTCCGGAACTTCTAAGAAGGAAAACAAGAATTGCTTCAGCTTTGCATCTAGCAATTCCAGGGCGATCGAAGCCTCAAAATCCTCAGGTTTCATGCGGTTTTGGCTCAAGAGGGCCTGATAACGCCTGATATCAAAACTGCCATCTATTTGAAAGGCCGGGTAACTCATGATCGCTTTTTGGCTTTCGCTCTCAGTAACATCCAGTCCCAGTTTCTTGGCTTCCTGGCTGATTAGCTTTTGATAGATGAGCACCTCCAGTGCCCTCTGTTTTAGATTTAGGGCCTTTATAAGGTCGTCGTTCCACCTGCCCTCGAACCGTCTCCGCGTTGCCTCAATAAGGTCCTGGTAAGCCTTCTGGTACTCCATTTCGCTTATCAACTCACCGTTAACATAGGCTATCTTTAATCCCCTTGTGGCAGTGAAGGAATATCCAAAATAGAAGATAAATACCACGGCGATGATGCCTATCAGGAACTTGATGAGCCAGGACTTGGCATGCCTTCTCATAATACTTAGAACCATATAGCGAATCCTCCTAAGGATTGAAGATTGACTATTGACGATTGAAATACAGGAGAAAAACAAAAAAATACACTATCAGGGCAACATCTTCTTGAAAGCTAGAGGTTATACCTGCCGGAATTTTTGGCCTTCAAATATCATGATCCACGTACAGATGTCCATGAGAATTTGGTATTTGGTCCATGGGCCTACCGCAAACTATCTCTTCATACTCGTTTTCAATTCGAGCCAGTCGAGCATCTTCTGTATGTTTTTGGATAGATACCACCGGCCATTGGCAAAGGCCCCGTAATCGGCCCCTGACATGGCGGAGGCAAATCTGACGGAATTGGCGTAGAACAACCACTGTTCTACCCACATCTTCTCTATGGCCTCGTCAAAAAGGCTACCTTTCTGGGAAGGTCCTTCGGCCGCCCCTTGCTCCCAGGCCGAAAGCAGGATCCTGGTTGCAGTCAAAGTCATCCTGTTGGTGGTATCTATGCTGTTATGGAGGCGTTCAAAATGTCCTTGCACCCAGCTGTTGGCATGGCAGGAGAGACAGATCTTCTTCAAGCCCATAAGCCTGCTTTCTTCCTCTTTAGGATCAATCAGATACTTCCCTGCGGGCTCCCCCGTGAGCTCCGTTGGCAGTGGAAGTCCGGCCCTATTCCTGATTAGCGAGGTGTCGGGCGATTTTGGATGGGCGTGTGCATAAATCAATCCGAAGAGCCTCCAGGGGAGGCGATCATTCATCTGATGGGTCCGCTCCGCCACGACATTTCCATCAGCGGCGACAATCAGGCTGGAGTGGCAAGCGGCGCACGTGGGAGCCGTGAAGTCTCTCCCGAGTCGCCACGGTACTGCCGCAAGATTCCAGTCCCTTTCAAAGGAAGAAAAAATGTTGCCGTGTTTGCTTACCTGGTAGACGGGGTATGCAGGTACGTCGGGACCTTTATGGCATTCGGCGCATGTGTAAGGTTTGCGGGCCATTGAAATGGAAAACTGGTGGCGGGTATGACAGGAAGCGCAGGAGCCCCTGCTGCCATCCGGATTGATGCGGCCGACACCTTGATTGGGCCAGCCCGAGAGGACAGGGAATTTCATGTCTCCCATTTCGGTTTTCACATCTTTCATGCCTCTGACTTCTACTACGGTACCGTGGCAGTAAAGGCAGGAATCGGCATTTGTTTTCGGGTCAGGAGACATTAGGGACGTCTTCATGCCCTCAAGGGACTGGGTGCCATTGACCGCTTTTACGAGATCCAGGTACAAGGGGTTGTTCATAAGGTTACCGTATGCATGTGACATCAAATTCTTGCCATATTGCTCTGCCTCGGTGGCATGGCAAGTGGCGCAGTCCTCTGGGGTGACTACCACATGGACCTTGAAGTCATTATGCTCAAAGGTATCTTTATGTCTTTCCGGATTCAGGGTGTGGCACTCGGCGCAGCCAACGGCCCGAGTAATGAGCTTCCCAGGTATCTCTTTCGATGAGACAAGCCTTTCTAGTCTATTCTTTTTGATAGCTTCTTCAGGGGTTATCAGGGCGTGACCGCTTTTTTTCCATTCAGAGACGATGCCCGGATGGATGGAGGCGTGGCACTCTATGCATGCCTCAGTATCCTGGCTAATGGGCGCTTGAGCCCCGCCTGCCTCTGCCTTGAAGGCCACAAGAATGACAAAGCAAAAAAGAAGTATCCTCATGATGCGTCCTCCTGGTGAAAGATCTATGGCAAGATCGCCGCTCTTTGTTGTGCGATCAGAAGTTATTAGTCCTACCAACGGACCTTAGGCCGGCATTCCAAGGTCACGCCGCAGACGTGATTTGAGAATGGGACCCAATAGAAATTATTGTAACACTTTAGCGTTTTGAAAACACTGAGGGGTAAGATGACAGACCGTGAGGGTCTTTTTTCCAAAGGACGTAACCCAAATTCTTCACAGCCTGTGGCACGCCCCCTTACCTCTAAATACAGTTTCTGCCAGGCAGGGGAGAGGGCTCTTCATAGGGACATCCTCTTATGGGGCTGTTCCGTAACGAGGTTCAAGACCTCACTGCCGTTCTTTGAAATGATGCCGTCTTTTACGTCCTTTGGAAAAAAGACCCTCGCGGTCCTCTGCCTTTCTTTCAAAACG
>JAZDES010000124.1:0-23029 GCA_043808585.1 Pseudomonadota bacterium
TCATGATCATCATTCGGCTGTACATTGCTCGAATTTCGGGAAGCCCATCCACCAATGTGTCGCACCAACGCATGGCGATGACGATACTGCTATTGCATTCTGCAAGGAGGTCTGACGGCCTGTTACATCCCCTTGGTGTAAGCGCGTTTAAACGATCCGCTGAAGCGATCCCCAAAAGATCCACTCCGTGATCAAGGGCGGCTTGCTTTATTTCCTTTGTAAATTCTTCCATGACTTATCTCCTTCCTCCTTTGAGTTGTGTAATAACCACATCAGAGAGCACCGTCCTTTCGCAGATAACGCTTTCTATGGGGATTCCAATGGGGGGTCGGGCCGAGCTACCCTTTTAGTATTAGAGATCAGCCGCAAAAATACCATTATTCAAGCCCTATAATGAACTTTTGGGTCGCGAAAAGAACATTATTGACAATAATAACCAATGGCAAGAGCAAAAAGATACTATATCCCAGTGAAGACAGGGCATGCCCCGGTCAAATGGGCAACGATCCTTTTACCGCTCACATGCCCTTGTACGAGAACATTTTGGTGATGCGAGCTACCGCTAACTCCTTGTCGATTTCGACGCCGAATGGGCTAGGATGAGAACGGATGATGTATTGACTTTCTTGCATGAAAAAGAAACAATATCCCCGATAAGCTTTTGAAATGTCGACTTTAGTTTCAGCAAAAGGCGGTTTTGAACCTCGCCCCCTTTTCCAAAGGGTTTACCCCTTGCCGGGAGGTAACTCATGCCTAGAGAACTAAAGACCGAATTCGTGATTGTAGGCTCAGGGCCTGGAGGCGCCACAGTGGCTCGAGAACTCAGCCGGAAGGGCAAGCGGGTCGTTATATGTGAGGCGGGAAAATACCATAAGCGATTTGGCTACACCCCTTTTCTCCTCAATATGATGGATGGCATGGGGCTGACCTTCTCAAAAGAGGGGACATGGGTCATTCGCCCAAAGACCGCCGGCGGGGCCTCAGTGGTATTTTGCGGTACCGCGTTCAGGCCTCCTGCCTGGCTCAAGGAGAGGTACCGTATCGATTTGGAGGCAGAGCTGGAAGAGCTTTACAGGGAAATTCCTATTAGGCCCCTGCCCGATCACCTGATAGGTCCCGCGGCCAGAAAGATCATGCGGTCCGCCCAGGATATCGGGCTGGACTGGAAGCCCCTTGATAAATGGATACGACCGGACAAATGCAGGCCTGATTGCGGCAAGTGTTCACTCGGATGCAGTAGGGAGGGCGCCAAATGGACAGCACGCGAGTACCTGGAGGAGGCCAGACAGAACGGTGCCAGGCTTTTGCTTGAGACCAAGGTCGATCGGGTCCTGACCGAGGCCGGCAAGGCAGTGGGCGCGAGGGCCAGGGGGCCTAAAGGCTGGGTAGATATTATGGCCGATACTGTGGTTCTCTCAGCAGGAGGGCAAGGAACTCCTCCCATCTTGCAGCGCTCAGGCATCTATGATGCAGGTCAGGGCTTTTTTGTAGATCCCTTGTTGTTTGTTTCGGGTGCCTACGACAGGCAGGGTTCTATCTATGACATCTCGATGACGGCGGGCGTAAATTTGGCCGAAGACGGGATCGTTATGACCGATTACGGCGTTCCCCCCATGATGTTTTCTGCGCTGTTGGCCTATTCAGGGGTCAGAGGTCTTCTTTCCCTTCCCGAGGTCATGAATGTGAAAAAGGCCCTGACAATTATGATCAAAGTCAGGGACGGTCTCGGGGGCAGGGTTAATTTGGACAAGTCATTCTCAAAGCCCATAGACTACGAAACATGGTGGAAGCTCGACAAGGGGGCCGTCCTTGCTGAAAACATCCTTTTAGAGGCCGGAGTCAGGAGGGAAAAGATAATAAAGACAGGGGTAGTTGCATCCCATCCGGGCGGCACGGTCAGGATCGGCAACCTTCTGGACAAGGACTGTCAGACACCGATCAAGAACTGCTACTGCCTGGATACGACCATCATCCCGGAGGCCTGGGGATTGCCTCCCACGGTAACGGTTGTCGCCATGGGAAAACGCCTTTCCAAGCACCTTTGCAAAATCAACCCCCCTGGCACCCCGTGACGTTGAACAAACGGGGCAGCAGCGGTTTGTTTTGTTACTAAACGGGCAATTTGTCCTATGTCAAGGGCTGACCCCATTCGTGCATGTCTTTACTTGACTTTCAGCATGATTATTTCTAGTATCCCGTCAGCCGTGGTTTTTCTCATCGGCTTTTTCTTTTGATTAACCTGGAATCGCTTTTGGCTTTCGAATCCTCACAGTCGCGTCAGGAAATATGAAGGCGAGGGTTTTATGAATTTTCAGGAACTGATTATGGCCTTGGAGAGATTTTGGGCCGATAATGGCTGCCTAATCCAGCAGCCTTATGACCTGGAGGTAGGTGCAGGGACCTTCAATCCCGCCACCCTTTTAAGGGTATTGGGCCCTGAACCATGGTCAGTCGCATATGTAGAGCCGTCGAGGCGCCCAACGGACGGCCGATACGGCGATAACCCCAATCGCCTGGGGCATTACTATCAGTACCAGGTGATAATAAAGCCCTCACCGCTTGAAATACAGGATATCTATCTTGACAGCCTGAAGGCCCTCGGCATCGATCCCCTTGATCACGACATCCGGTTTGTTGAGGACGATTGGGAATCCCCCACCCTTGGTGCCTCGGGGCTTGGCTGGGAGGTCTGGCTGGATGGCATGGAGATCACGCAGTTTACCTATTTTCAACAGGCAGGGAGCATCAGGCTGGATCCTATTTCAGTGGAGATAACGTATGGGCTGGAAAGGATCGCCATGTATCTGCAGGGGAAGGAAAATGTCTTCGATCTCTTGTGGAATGAGGGAATCACTTACGGGGACGTGCATAAGAAGGGGGAGTGGGAGCTTTCCACCTATAATTTTGAGCTTGCCGATGTGGAGATGCTCTTTAAGGCATTTGATCTCTATGAGCAGGAGGCGAAAAGGGTCAGCGGAAAGGGGCTAGTCCTTCCGGCCTATGATTATTGCCTGAAGTGTTCGCACATCTTCAATATCACGGATGCCAGGGGAGCGATAAGCGTAAGCGAAAGGACCCATTATATTGACCGCATCAGGAATCTGGCCCGCCTCGCCTCCAAGAATTATCTTGCCCAGCGGGAAGAGATGGGTTATCCGCTTATGAGGAAATGAGAGACGTTTCGCACTAAAGGGTTTTTTTGAACCGACAGGATTTGTAAAGGGAAATGGCTGCAGAACTGGTCTTAGAGATTGGAACGGAGGAGATCCCTTCCGGGTACCTGGAGAAGGGGTTACTGGAACTGAAGCGGCTTGCAGAGGCCTCTTTAAAAGAAGGACGCATTGAAGTGGCCGATGGCCTATATACCTGTGGAACACCTAGAAGGCTGGTGTTGGTAGGCAGGGGGATCTCGGAAAGGCAGAAAGCCCTCGTCCAGGAGGTTACCGGGCCACCGAAAAGTGTTGCCTTTGATGATCAAGGGAAGCCCACAAAGGCGGCCCTAGGGTTTGCAGAGAGGCAGGGCGTATCGGTCAAGGACCTAGAACTCCTTGAGACCCCCAAAGGGGAGTATGTCTATATCAAGAGGGAGTTGCCAGGGAGGCCAACCATGGATGTCCTGGCAGAGTCATTTCCGAAACTCATCGCCGATATCCCTTGGCCCAAGTCCATGCGTTGGGCGGACGTGGGCTTCCCGTTTGTCAGGCCCATTCATTGGGTATTATGTCTCTTGAACGGTCAGGTGGTTCCCTTCATGGTAGCCGGGGTAAAGAGCGGCAATACCACGAGGGGGCATCGGTTTATGGCGCCAGGGGTTATCGAGGTTACGGACGTGCGGGATTACTTCCTCAAGCTGGAAATGGCCTTTGTGATAGTGGATCAGGAAGAGAGACGTAGGGCCGTTGAGAGGGTGGCCAAGGAGGCGGCCGCCACTGTTAATGGAGTCCTTAGCCAGGACCCTGACTTGGTAACAACGGTCGCCAACCTGGTCGAATATCCTTCTGCTGTGAGTGGGAGCTTTGATGGGTCTTTTCTGGCACTCCCCGCCCCGGTCTTGATCACGGCCATGAAAGAACACCAGAAGTATTTTGCGGTTTACGGTGGGAAAGGTCAATTGATGCCCAGTTTTGTGGCGGTGAACAATACCGTTGCAAGGGACGAATCGATTGTTCAGAAGGGACATGAGCGGGTATTGCGCGCCAGACTATCTGACGCGGATTTCTTTTTCAAAGAGGACCGAAAAAGGCCCCTCATGGATCGACTCGAGGACCTGAAGGGGGTTATCTATCATGCCCAACTGGGGACCTCGTTTGCCAAGGTTGATCGTTTCACCCGACTGGCTGAATATCTGGCCCAGATGGCCCTTCCAGAAAAGGTGGACAGCGTGAGGCTTACGGCAAGGCTGTGCAAATGCGACCTTGTTACCCAGTTGGTAACGGAGTTTCCGACACTGCAGGGGGTCATGGGGAGGGAATATGCCAGGATGGAGGCGTACCCTGAAGAGGTCTGCCTAGGGATATATGATCACTATCTTCCCCTACGGTCGGGAGACCGACTCCCTACATCTGAAATAGGGGCGATAGTGGGGCTCGCAGACCGAATGGATACCATAGCCGGGTGCTTTGCGATCGGCCTTGAGCCCTCCGGGAGCGCGGACCCCTTTGCCCTCCGCAGGCACGCCCTTGCTGTGATCAGGATAATTGAGGATATGGGATGGGACCTACCGTTATTCCAGTTCATCCAGAAGTCCCTTTCGGTCTTATCCGAGGAGGTGGAGCTGGATAGCGGCGAGGTTTTTATCAGGGTGGCGGACTTTTTCAGAGAACGTTACAAGAACATGATGTTGGGGGCAGGGTATGAGTCTGATCTGATTGAGGCAGTTATCTCGACGGGGCTCGATAGGATCAATCGGCTTCACGAGAGGATCGATCAGCTCAATCGATTTGCCTCCGAATCGGGGGAATTCCAAGAACTGGCCACGACCTTTAAAAGGGTCAGCAACATCCTGAAGAAAGAGGAAGCCCTGTTGGACGTGAGCTCAGACTTGTTTCGAGAGGAATGCGAGTTCGCCCTGTGGGAGACCTATCAGTCCCTGAAGGGAGACGTGCACGAGTGCCTGGAGAGGGGAGCCTATTATGAGGCGCTGGAGATCATGGCTGGTCTCAGGAGGCCGGTGGATCTATTTTTTGACGGCGTAGAGGTTCTCACCAAGGATGACAGGGCACTGAGAGAAAACAGGGTGGGGATATTACAGCATGTGGCCGGCCTTTTTTTGAGCGTGGCAGACCTCTCTAAGCTTTCCATATAGGGCGAGCCAACTCAACCACCAGCTCAAGGGGCAATGGCCTGACAATTTTCAGCCTGAATGCGCCTTGTATGAGGGACATGAAGTTTGATGGTTTCGTAAAAAGTCCCCAAGACCGTCACCCCCGCCAAAGCGGGGGTCCAGTCCCGCCAAAGCGGGATTACTGGATTCCCGCCTTCGCGGGAATGACGAAAACGGGTCATTTCGGACTTTTTGCGAGATTGTCAAGTCTGGAGTGACTAAGACCTGAAGCGGGCTAAATTCTGCCTATTTTGGCTAGGGTTTCTTGATTAGTATGTATAACTCCCCTTCATGTCTCAGATGCCCTGCGGCGATTTCGGCATATGGGCCGCTCCCCAAAAAAAGATCCGCCCTGCCTGCCCCTTTGATTGCCCCCCCTGAGTCCTGATTTAAGGCGAAACGTGAAAATGGGGTCCAACCGGTGATACGGCCAGTGTGATCGATTACGGGTTTTTGGCAGGATATAAAGGCCAAGGCGCCTTTCGGAAAAAGGCTTGAGTCCAGGGCCAGGGATCTCCCAGGCGTAACCGGAATATTGATGCTGCCCAAGGGACCATTATCAAGGACATGAAAAAAGACGTAGGAGGGATTGTGGTTTAGGATCTCTTTTACCTGCCGGGGATTGGCGGCGAGATACCTGCGAATGGCCTGCATGGAGAGTTCTTCCTTTGTCAGGTAGCCCATGTTGAGCATATAGCCCCCAATACTGCGATACGGCAGACCGTTGGAGGCGATGTAGCCGACCGACATGGAGTCTCCATTGGCCAGGAGCAACCGCCCCGAACCCTGTATCTGAAGAAAGGTGACGTCCACGGGGTCCTTTAGCCAGGCGATCTCCAGGCCGCGTCCTTTCAATACCTCTTCGACCTCTATCTGGTATCTGGAATAGTAAGGAAGGACCTGTTTGCCATCGATCCTGGCGATGATCTTCTGGCCACCAAGATCTTTTCCGAAGGGAGAAAGATCAATTTCCGTTAGATCGTCTGGTCTTCTGTATATGGGATATTTGAAGCAATCATCAGGCGTCAGCCTGGCATCAAAGACCGGTTCGAAGTACCCGGTGAAGAGGACTTTGGAATTTCCCACCCGGCCGGCAGCCCGGTAGATCTTGAAACGCGATCTCAGATCTTTGTTCAACCGGTCAAGGTCATGGCCTCCTGTGATAAGCTCCAAGAAGGCTTGCTGGGATTTCTTTACCTGCAGAGAGCTAAACCTGTCAGGCCCGTAAATGAAGATCTTTTCAGGGTCGAGCCGATTTAGATACTCAATGTTTCTTTTTATGGCCAGGACCAGTGAGTCCAGTTGAATATCATCCCGAAAGGTGGGATAGAAAAACTCGACCGGCACGAGGGCCTCTTCCGGGCCTTTTGGCTCTTTTTTTAGGGCTGGGTAGCAGCTGGAAAGACATATGACGCTCAAAAAGGCGAGAAATTTGAATGAAATCCTTCCGACGTTCGACATGGTCGCTTCGATATTGGTCAATGGTGTCGTCTTATTTTGTCTTGGAAAACCACGTCCTGTGGGCGCGGATTCTCTGCTTCTTTCAGTTGGTTAATACTACAAAAGGCCTACTTTTTCAAGTATGGTGAAGAATGGTTGGGTGAAAGGGTTTTTTGCCGGTGTTGATTTTATGAATTAGTGGATGTGTTTTTTTTTACACAGTGCGGAGATCACAGAGGGATTTTGAGATTGGGGTTTGAGATTGCCATGGGGGTTTTGAGTCAACCAAATCAGCAGGATAGGGCTTCTGCACTCAATCCATTTCTCCATCAGCCATTTGTTGGCATGCTATTTGCTGCCCCGTACGTCGACGTATAGCTAAATTCTAGATAAACGTTCACAGGTTCAATTAAGCAGACGACCTGGAACAGTGAACCTTTTTTAATTTCAGATAAGGGACAGGAGCAGATCGTGGATTACAAACAGCGCACGCTAAAGGATGAGGTTGGCTGTACGGGTATAGGGCTCCATACAGGTGAAAAGGTAGGGATAAATTTGAGACCTGCCCCGGCCAGTACCGGGGTGAGGTTTGTAAGGACTGACTTGGACGAACATCCGATGGTTGAGGCGCGGTTCGATAATGTCTTTGACACCACTCTCGCAACGACCATCAGCTCAAACGGCTGTAAGGTGGCCACTATTGAACACCTAATGGCAGCCTTTTTTGGTCTTGGTATTGATAATGCTGTTGTGGAGCTTGATGGCCCGGAAGTTCCTATTATGGACGGCAGTGCGGCCCCCTTTGTGTTCCTTATGAAGAGCGTTGGCATTAGGGAGCAAAAGGAACCAAAACGATTTATCCTCATCAAGAAGCCCTTTAAGGTTGACGACGGAAACCGCTCGGTTGCCATATATCCATCCAAAGAACTTAAGATCACTTACATGATAGATTTCCAGCACCCCCTTTTGAGGAATCAGGAATATGAATTGACCTTTTCCGGAAGGGATTTTGCAAGAGAAATTAGCAGGGCCAGGACTTTCGGGTTCCTCAGAGACGTCCAGACCCTAAAAGAAAACGGTCTTGCCAAGGGGGGATCCCTCGACAATGCGGTCGTTGTAGATGACTTCAGGATAATTAACGAAGATGGGCTCAGATTCAAGGACGAGTTTGTGAGGCATAAGATCCTGGATTTTATAGGTGATCTTTCGATTGTCGGGGCCCCAATAATCGGCCATTTTGTCGCCAAGAAGTCCGGCCATTATCTAAACCAATATATGTTGAGGGGTCTGATGGAGTCGAAAAAACATTGGAAGGAGGTGGCCTTTGAGACCCCTCAGGAATGTACTGAAAAGAGAGTAAAGATACCGGCCTTTGGTGCGTTAGACCCTTCTCCTGCCTAAGATATCGATACAAGGTACAAAAACAAATTGAGGGGCATTTCTCAGGTCGAACCTGAGGAGGTGCCCTTTTTCCAAGGGCAATAAAGTTCCGGCGCTAGGATAGGTAGACCCGACCCGCAGACAGACGGGCACGCTATTGACGATACAAACTTGCATTTTGACGGCCTCTCACCTATTATATCCCATCACAAACTCTGCTATTAAGTCTGACTATGGACCATATGAAGTACCTTTCTATAAGGAAAAACATATGACGCCCTTCACCTCCGGGAACAAAAGACTAAGATCAGCAGTGGTCCTGACTCTCTCGATAAGCCTGCTCTTTTCCATTCCAGCCGGGGCACAAGAGGCGAGGTTGACGGATATCGTTATTACCAACACCCGTGACCACCTTCTTTTGTATTTCACAGTGACCGGCTGTTTTACAGCTGATATGGAAAAGGCCATTGAAAATGGGATAGTTACGACCTTTACATTCTTCGTAAGACTCTATGAACCCAGGTCCTTTTGGTGGGACAGAACCATGGCAGACCTAAAGGTAAGCCATGAAATTCAATATGATAACCTGAAAAAGGTCTATAATGTGAAACTATCAGAAACGAATAAATCGATTTCCGTCAAGGATTTCGATGAGGCCAAGAAGTTGACGTCAGAAATCGTGGGTCTCAAGGTCATTGAGCTTCCCAAGCTTCACAAGGGCAGTCGCTACCGGATACGCATGATGGCAGAACTTGACGAGATAAAACTCCCCTTTTATTTGCATTATGTCCTGTTCTTTCTATCTCTGTGGGATTTTGAGACCGACTGGTATACAGTGGATTTCATATACTGACAGGAAACCGTCCACCCGGAAATCATCGAGCCAAGGCCGAAATCTGGGACCCGCAAGGGGCATGCTTATTGGCAGATAACATCTGACAAAGTAAGCGGCTGAACCGTTATGCAGGAATACTTGGAGGCAAAAAGACAAGATATCAGGAGACGACGCAGGGAAAGGTACGTGATTATTTGCCTGATCGTCTTGATTTCATTCCTGATTTATCTTGGGCTTCGTATCTTTGATCCGGGGCACGGTCTTCCGTTCTCAAGCAGTATCCTTGTTTTCGCCCTGATCAACATAAATGTGATCTTGCTCCTCCTTCTGCTCTTCCTCACGGTCCGGAACCTGGTCAAGCTGTTGTTTGAAAGAAGAAAGAGTATCATGGGGGCGAAGCTAAGGACAAAATTGGTCCTGGCATTCATGATCCTCTCACTCTTGCCGACTATAATTCTGTTCTTTGTTTCCGTACAATTCATATCAACATCCATTGAACACTGGTTCAATCTTCAGATCGAACGTTCCCTGAAGAACTCGCTGGAAGTAGGCCAGGATTATTACAAAGGAATCGGCGATGAATTGATATCATTCGGCAATAACTTGAGCAGGTTTGTTGCTTATAAGGGCTTTATGGTGGAGTCCAGGAAGGGGGAGCTTGAGAAACTTGTACTTGAAAAACAGAAGGAATTTGGCTTGGCCTCTTTGGAGGTCTTTTCTGAGAATCTAGCTCAAATGGCCAACTCACGCGATCACAGGGTTGACCTGAGCACCTTTAAGGGGCCAGGGGCCGATACATTGAGGAAATGCCTTCAGAAGGGCACCGATGCCCAGCAGATCCAGTCTTTTCCGCACGGTGATCTTGTCACCGGCATTGTGCCGGTATTTTCCAAGACAAAGTCCAAGGCCGTGGTTGGCCTCATTGTACTGTCCAAATTTGTGCCGGGCAGTTTTGTTAATCGGTTAAAGGCCATCTCGAGGGGACTGCAGGAATACCAGCAACTTAAGATGCTTAAAAAGCCAATAAAGATCAGTCACATGGTAACCCTCTCAATAGTCACTCTCCTTATTGTTTTTTCATCAGTGTGGTTTGGATTTTATCTGTCCAGGGAAATAACCATCCCCATTAAGGAACTTGCCGAGGGAACGACCAGGATTGCCTCGGGAGACTATGATTTTTCAATCGACCTGGTAGGGAAGGATGAAATTGGGGCCCTTGTAAATTCCTTCAACAGGATGACCATGGACCTCAAGACGGGCAAGGAGAAACTGGAAGAGGCCAACAAGGAGCTCATTAGGAGCAATTTGGAGCTGGAACAGAGACGCATATATATGGAGATTGTCCTGGCAAACGTGGCCGCCGGCGTGGTATCGGCCAACGCTAACGGTAAGATCCTCACCATCAACAAATCTGCTGAGAGGATGCTGGACATTGACTCGGAAAAGATCATCGGAAAGAATTATAGGGATCTCCTTTCCGAGGAATACATCAAGTTAATCGACGGTTTCTTGGGGGATGAGGGCCTTTTTCAGAGAGGTTTCCTTAACAGGGAGATTAGGTTATCGGTTAGAAAAAAGACACTGACTTTGCTCGTATCCATCAATGTGCTTCGGGACGACCGGAAAAACTACCTTGGTCTCGTTGCCGTCTTTGAGGACTTGAGCGAGATTGAGAAGGCCCAGAGGATGGCGGCCTGGCGAGAGGTGGCTAGACGTATCGCACACGAGGTCAAGAATCCGCTGACTCCCATACAACTCTCGGCCCAGAGGCTCAAGAAGAGGTACGGAAAAAGGCTCTTGAAGGAGGATGACCAGGTCTTCCAGGAATGCACCGAGATGATTATAAGGCAGGTGGAGGAATTGAAGCGGCTTGTGAATGAATTTTCCAACTTCGCGCGTATGCCTGCTATAAATCCTTCTCCAGAAGTTCTCAGCAAGATTATTGATGAGGCGTTGAGTCTATACAAGGAGGCAAACAAGGAGGTAAAGATTTCTTTCAGGGATTCAAAGGAGGTGCCCGTCCTCAGTCTGGATAGGGAACAAATTAAGAGAGTGATGATCAACCTTTTGGAAAATGCCATTGAGGCAATGAACGGTAAGGGAGAAGTCGTGGTAGACCTCAGCTACGACCGGGTGCTTCAAATAGTGAGTGTTGAGGTGGCTGATAATGGCAGGGGCGTGAGCCCGGAAGATAAGATAAGGATATTTGAACCATATTTTTCTACGAAGAAGCAGGGTTCTGGTCTCGGCCTCGCCATAGTAAATAGCATAGTCACAGATCATAACGGGTTTGTGAGGGTCAGGGACAATTACCCCAAAGGAACCAAGATAATCATAGAACTTCCTGCGAAGGCCTAACCCGGATAAACCGTAAATTGACTATTGAATATTGATGGATTCGTAAAAACCCGAGATTTTTCTTTTTCAGTCATTCCCGTGAAAACGGGAATCCAGGAATCCCGCCTTTGGCGGGACTGGACTCCCGCTTTCGCGGGAGTGACGGTCTAGAAGGCTTTTTACGAGTCAATCACTATTGAATATTGACGATTGGCGGGGGACTCGCTGCGTGTCCAATGAGGCTTCTCTTGGGGAAAATTTGTAGCCATTTGACGCAGGATTTTATTTGTAAAGGCCTAAAGTTGGGTCCATTGAGATGTTGATGTTTTTTTACGATCTCCTCTGGACATTCATCCTCATCATGTCTATTCCCTTTGTTGCGCTGCTGGGATCGACACGCATTTCAGAGAGGCTGGCGTTGGGATTTCCCGAGCACCTTCCGGGAAAGGGGAATATCTGGATCCACGCGCTCTCAGTGGGAGAGGTGATCTCGGCCATGTCCCTTGTTAAGGCACTGAAGACAAGATTCCCAGGCAAGGATATTGTTTTCTCGGTGACCACCTCCAAGGGCATGGCCGTAGCCAGAGATGATCTGGGGTCACAGGTCAGGGCACTTGTCACCATGCCGGTGGATGCATGGTGGTGTGTTAGGCGAATCGTAGATTACCTCAAGCCCTCAATATTTATCTTGGTTGAGACTGACATATGGCCCGGCTTGATCAACCGTTTGAGCAAGAGGGGAATAGGGACTGTCCTGGTAAACGGCAGGGTCTCTCCCAGGACCTCCAGGTCCTACCGTATGCTTCCATTTCTTACCCGGGCGATCTTTGAGCCGATGGAACTGTGTCTCATGCAGTCGGAACTTGACAGTGCGAGACTTATAGAGGTCGGGATAGGGCCTGAGAAGGTGAAGACCGTAGGGAATATCAAGTTTGACAGGGATTGGGAGCCTATGGGTCAAATTGAGCGCAAAGATTGGATGAGCCGATTTGGCATTGAATCCGATACCCCAATATGGGTGGCCGGTAGCACCCATCTGGGCGAAGAAAGAATTATACTGGAGGTCTTTCAGAGACTCCGCTCCTTTTTCCCTGACCTGTGCCTTATCCTTGTTCCCAGGAATGTTGAGCGATCGGGGGAGATCCACAGCATTTCCAGAGACATGGGGCTCGAAACCGTTTTGAGGACAGCTCTCTCGATGAATGTGACACCATATGAGGTCCTGATTCTTGACACACTGGGGGAGCTTGGGCGAATCTACGGGCTAAGTACAGTGAGTTTTGTGGGTGGCAGCCTGGTACCAGTCGGGGGGCATAATCTGCTCGAGCCTGCCAGCTTTGCTTGTCCTGTTCTCTTTGGACCGTACACCCATAATTTTGTGGCCATGTCTGAGGCGTTGACAGCGGCAGGGGGGGGGGTTGCGGGTGGGGGACCGAGAGGAACTCTTGGAGGTGATGCGGATGCTTTTGTCGAACCCTGAGAAGCGGGATAAGATGGGGAGACTTGCAAGAGAATTCGTTGAGCGAAACCGGGGAGCTTTGAATAGGGTCCTGTCCTTTATAGAAGATAGATTGCAGCCGTCGGTTGATGGTTCAAGATGATTTCTCCCTTACTCAAACCTGACTGGTCACAGTTACACCAAGGAGAATCCTCAGGGCCATGGTCCCTGCCAATGGCCTTTTTTTCTTTGTTGTATGGGACTGGCATAAGACTCAGGCTGTGGGGCTACAGCCGTGGGGTCTTTAGACAGAGATCGCTGCCCGGCTTTGCGGTTAGCGTCGGAAACATAACTATTGGTGGAACTGGCAAGACGCCTGCGGTGGCCATGCTGGCAGGCTGGGCCAAGAGCGAAGGGCACAAGGTGGCCGTCCTCTCCAGGGGCTACGGCGGAACATATAAGAGCAAAGTCCTGGAAGTATCAGACGGCTATAACATAAAGGCTGAGCCCGACGAGACAGGCGATGAGCCATATCTCCTTGCCAAGAGGCTT
This sequence comes from Pseudomonadota bacterium, assembly GCA_043808585.1. GTDB lineage: Bacteria > Desulfobacterota > DSM-4660 > Desulfatiglandales > Desulfatiglandaceae > CAYVMN01. Next base: position 13,306 of record JAZDES010000124.1, read on the forward strand.
TCAGGGATCCCGGTGGTCCTATCCAAGAGGCGGTATCTGGCTGCCCTGTTTGCCCATGAGAGATTTGGGGCAGATTTCTTTGTACTGGATGACGGTTTTCAGCACCTACAGGTCAGGCCGGATTTAAATCTTGCCCTTATCGATGCTGCTGACCCCTTCGGAAACGGCCGCCTTCTTCCGCGGGGGCCCCTCAGGGAACCGGTGGATCAGCTGGCCAGGGCAGATGCCTTTATCCTTACAAGGGTAAGAGGGCGTGCACCCCGGGAGGGAGCCCTGAAGTTTCTGAAGGAGGAGTTTCCTTCAGTGCCGGTCTTCTTTGCCGATCATAAGGCAGATAAGGTGGTGCTTCCTTATTCAAATGAGACCCTTATGCCGGGGTTTTTGCGAGGAAAGAAGGTCCTGGCTTATGCAGGTATTGCTCGGCCGGAGGCGTTTAAGGAGACCTTATGGGGCTTAGGGGCAGAGGTGGTCTATTTTAAGGGATTCAGGGACCATTATAAGTTCCATAGGCATGACATAATGGCGATAGTTGAAAGGGGGGAAGACCTGGGGGTCGACTATATCCTTACAACTGAAAAGGATTGGGTGCGCATCGCTAATATTGGCTTCAACCACAAACGAATGGGGTATTTGGCCATTGAATTCACACTTGTCTCGGGTCAGGGTGATTTTCTTGGGATGATCAGAAATGGGATTAAAGGAAAATAGATACCTCTACCCAATAACATATGTATTCCTATATGCCTTGGTTCGTTTTCTGTCCATGATTCCGTATCACACGGGACAACGGTTGGGCAGGGCATTTGGGAGCTGCCTTGCAAGAGTACTTGGCGGCCGCGTCAATGTGTCGCTGGATAACCTTCAGTATATATACGGAAATGGGATAAAGGAGAGGGAATTGAGGGATCTCAATGCCAGGATCGTGGTACATTTTAGCCAGATGCTATTTGAGGCCCCCCACATTCTGAGACTGAAACCCACAAACCTGGAGAGATATGTTGTTTTCGAAAATGAGGGAAATTTTCTTTCAGCCATTGAGAAAGGCAGGGGGGTCCTTATCCTGACCGCCCACTTTGGAAATTGGGAACTTATGTCAGCTGCGACCTCCCTCAGATTTGCCGAGAAAGGCGCCGTGATCGCTAGACCCATCAACTTCTTGCCGGCCGAGCGGCTGATGAATCAACTGCGTTCCAGGTTTGGAAATAAGATCATACCAAAACAACGGGCAATGAGAAGGGTATTAAAGGCCGTAAAGGAGAATATGGCCATAGGTTTTCTAATGGATCAAAATGTGGACTGGTACGAAGGGGTGTTTACTCGATTTATGGGAAGACCCGCGTGTACGAACAAGGGCCTGGCGTTACTGGCCTTAAGGACAGGGGCCCCAGTGATTCCAATGTTTTCAGTAAGACGGGGAGATGGAAGGTATCGCATCATTTTTGAAAGAGAGGTGGACCTGATAAGGACGGGTGACAAGACCCGGGACCTGGAGGAAAACACACAGATCTTTTCCGGGATTATCGAAAGATATGTCAGTCAATATCCGGATCAGTGGTTCTGGTTCCATAGGCGCTGGAAGACCAGGCCCTATTGTCCATTGCCAGAAGACTACTACAACAAGAATGGAGCGGTAAGCAGGGAGTAATGCCATAGGGCTGCTTACTAACAGCAACAGTGGATTCAGGACCGCGGGACTCTGAGAAATGTCAAGGGTGAAGGGCAATAAACATATTGATAGATCAATGATCAGGCGCATCCTTGTCCGCGCCACCAACTGGGTGGGAGATGGGGTCATGAGCCTTCCGGCACTGGAGGCAGTAAAGGGCAACTTCCCTTCAAGTTCAGTAACGGTGCTGGCAAAGCCATGGGTCCTCCCCCTCTTTGAAGACCATCCCGCCGTGGACCAGACGTTCCCTTTTGAGAAAGGGGAGGGGGCTCTTACATGGCTTGGCGAGGTGATCCGCGTGATCAGATGGATTCGGGAGAGTAAATTTGACCTGGCTATCCTTTTCCAGAACGCCTTCGAGGCCGCCTTACTGGCCTACCTGGGGGGGGTTAGATTCCGAGTGGGTTATAATACTGATGGTCGAGGACTTCTGCTGACCCATAGCGTTATCAGGGACAGCAAGGTTCTTGAGGATCATCAGACCGAATATTACCTGTCAATCTTGAGGGCCATGGGGTGGCAGGCAGAGAGTCACAACCCCTCTGTCCATCTGAGAAAAAAAGACGTGGAAGAGGCATCACATATACTTAATTTGAACGGAATAGGGGATGGGGAGCCCTTGATCGGTCTGGGGCCTGGGGCAATCTTCGGGTGGAGCAAGCGATGGCCTCCGGATCGATTCGCTCAGATCGGAGATCGGGCGGCCGAGGAGTGGGGTGCAAGGATCCTATTGTTCGGAAGCTCAAGGGAAAGGGAAGTCTGCGAGGGGGTGCGTAAGGCCATGAGGAACCCTCCAGTAAACCTCTGTGGCCAGACCTCATTAGGGGAGGCGATGGGTCTCATTAGTCGTTGTCACCTCTTTGTCACGAATGACTCGGGGCTCATGCATATAAGTGCCGGCCTGGGAGTGCTTACGGTGGCAATATTTGGTTCAACCGATCCCCGTAGCACCGGTCCGAGGGGGTCAAGGGCGAAGATTGTGAGGCATGAAGTTGAGTGCGCACCCTGCTTCGAATCAGATTGCCCTACTGATCACCGATGCATGCAGTCCGTCAAGGCCGACGAGGTCTGGGAAACAATGAAGGAGTTAAAAGAGGGGGTTGAATGAGGAGACCGGCCGTTTTCCTTGACAGGGATGGAACCATAAATGAGCAGGTGGGGTATGTCAACCACATCAGCCGGTTTGTCCTCCTACCAGGGACAGCCGAGGCCATAAGGCTCCTGAACAGCCGTGATTATCTGGCAATCATCATAACGAATCAGTCCGGGGTTGCCCGGGGCTATTTCCCCCTGGAACTGGTTGATAAAGTACACAACCACCTGAAAGACTTGCTAAGAAAAGAGGGGGCCACCATCGATGGGATCTTCGTTTGTCCGCACTACCCTGGCGGGGAGGTAAAAGAGTATGGAATTGACTGCAATTGCAGAAAACCCCGACCGGGCTTGATTCAGACGGCCCTCGAGAACTTCGACATCGACGTCTCCCGTTCCTATGTCATTGGGGATCGCAACACAGATATGAAGCTGGCCAACCAATGTGGTCTAAAAGGTATTCTTGTCAGGACCGGCTATGGTGTGGGGGATCTAGAGTATGTGCTTCCCCAAAGCCAGGTTAAACCGAACCACGTGGCAGACGATTTGCTTGATGCCGTTTTGTGGATCATTGAAAATGCCAGGGCAGGGGAAAGTTGAGGGGCCTTGGCTTGGAGCCTTTTCTCGATGCAACTTCAGCCACCAGAGAGCATTCTTATTGTCAAATTAAGTGCCATTGGGGATGTAGTCCACTCCCTTCCCTTCCTGGAGGTATTAAGAAAAAACTTCCCAGATGCCAAAATAGACTGGCTGGTTGAAGAGGACGCATTTCGGATCATTGATGGACATCCGGCCATTAACCGGCTGATAGTCTCCCACAGGAAGTCGTGGCAAAGGGGCCTTATGAGAGGTACAAAAGGGCCCATCTCAGTTTTAAGGGAGATCAGTCTCTTTTTGAGAAGTCTAAGGGCACAGGAGTACGATCTGGTCATAGACCTTCAGGGGCTGCTCAAGAGCGGGGTTTTGGCCGGGCTTTCGCTGGGGAGGAGGAAGATCGGCATGAGCAGCTCTAGAGAAGGGGGGTGGATCTTTCTCAATGAGCGCCCTGTTCCAGTGGACTACGACCAGCATGCAATTGATAGGTATCTAGGCCTGGCCCGATACCTTGGGTGCGACTCAGCCCAATGGAATGGGTTAATACCCATCCTCGAACGTGAAAAGGAGAGGATTAACCAGGTACTGAACAGAGAATATCTTAAGGAGGGTCCCCTCATCGCAATCAATCCCATGGCCAAGTGGAGGACAAAGCTCTGGGATCCGGGGCGATTTGCATCCCTTGCCGATAGGCTTGTGGATGACTTGGAATGTGAGGTCATCTTTACCGGCAGTGGCCAGGACAGACGGGTCATCGAAGGGATAGCACAACGGATGAAGAGAAGCCCGATAATTCTGGCCGGGCGCACAGACCTGAAGGAACTGGCTCATCTTTATAGCAGGTGCAGGGTCCTCATTACTACGGATACCGGCCCGATGCACGTGGCGGTTGCTATGGGATGCCCAGTGGTGGCCCTATTTGGTCCTACTTCACCATGGCGTACCGGTCCCTATGGCCCAGGCCAAAGGGTTATCAGGGCCGATGTTGACTGCAGCCCGTGCTTCAAGAAGAGGTGCAGGAATTTCATCTGCATGAAGGCGATTACAGTGGAAGAGGTCTTTGATGCCGTTAAGGAGACGGTAGTGGCCTGAGGTAAAGTTCCTAATGGACAAGAAGGAGTAGGAAATGGCTATAAGTAAGGAACTGTTGGAGATCCTGGCGTGTCCCAAGTGCAAAGGAGATATCTATCTTACCGATGCCGGAGACGGTCTCATCTGCGATAATTGTAAATTGCTATACGAAATTAAAGACGATATCCCCATCATGCTCATCGATGAGGCCAAGCCCCTGGGATAAATGGGGGTTCAGAAGAGATCCTCGTTGAGGCCAGGGCCCTGCCTTCCTGGCCTCGTATATATGACATTGTACAGGTCCTCGAAGCCCTCAAAACACTGCCGGCACTCGTCTCCAGAGGCAGATTGTGTTTCGCCATGTGTCTTTTGGTCCTGTGAAAGGGGCTCCAGGTGAACATCGAATCCGACCTCCCTGTACATCTCAACTGCCTCGGAAAGTCGGGGTTCGCTTGCCACGAACTGCCTCGACCAGCCCTGACGTCTCAGGAACTCGTCCCTTGATTCTTCCACGTCAGCCAATTTCTTCCCCTTCCATAAGCGTGAGCGTCTTTTTGGCGAGATGGAAAAGGAGACGATCCCCCGGGCCTTTTTCAGGCTCCCACAGGGTGGGGAGGTCCCACGTGACGGCCCTGAACCCTACGCAGTCTGATTCCTTGGCCCTCAACTCACCAGTGGCCTCTGGAGTCATCGCCATTTTTTCTTCAAAGGTCTCCGTAACATAGTCCGCAACAGGTCTGCTGAGGGTCAGCAAGGTCTCATCGTGATCCGCCAGATACCAGCCGAAGAGGCCTAGCCAGGCCTCCAGCACCTGCCGGATATGGTGTTCCTCTGCGAAGAGATAAGTTCCCTCACTGGGAAGGTCCTTGAACATAGACCTATAAGACCCCCCTTCTTCAATCGCCCCGGCCAGAGGGGAACCCTGCTGTTTCAGTCGTTTGAGCATATCCTCAACCCCGGATTGGTTCTCTTCCCACTGGCGGGCCAAATGGAGGGTGAGATGCCACTTGAGTGAATTCTCACGAGAAATGTCGCGGGGGTCTTGTCCCATCTGGCGGAGAATTCCTCTTATCTCCCAAGGGGTATCCTCTGAAAAGGCCTTTTTCGAGGTGAGTCCCAAGAAGGTGGTGTAACCCTTGTCCAGGTTTTGGCTCATCCAGAGCTGGTATTCAGAGAGGAGTCTCAAGAAATCCCCATAAGGTCTCATGTCCTCTGAGGGCCTCTCGACTCGCACAAGTGATGCCTCAGGGGTTTCAACACCGGGCATGGGCCTCTCCATGAACCAGGGCTGACAGATAGTAAGGGGCGCAAAGTGGGTAAGTGCCCTCTCAAGATCCCTCCTGGTTATATACATATGAGGGAACAGAATTGCAGGCCCTTTGGTCAAGGCTATATCTAATCCTCCTGAAGTTCCTTTATGTTTCCATAGGAGTCAAGGACCTCCGGATTACTTAAGGCGTCCCTATTCAAAACGGGCTGACCCTCTATTATCTTTTTGACGGCCAGTTCCACCTTCTTCATGTTCAATGTATAAGGAACGGCCGGGATAGAAATGATCTTTGCCGGGACGTGCCGCGGTGATGCATTGGTGCGGAGGGTCTGTTTGATCTTGTTCTTTAGATCGTCATTGAAATCATGGCCCTTGGCCATCTTGACAAAAAGGATGACGCGGACATCACCTTTCCAGTTCTGCCCCACAACCAGGCTGTCCTCGATCTCTTCCATCTGTTCCACCTGACGGTATATCTCGGCGGTGCCGATCCTGACACCACCCGGATTAAGGGTGGCATCGGAACGTCCATATATAATTACCCCTCCGGTATCTTCCCTTATCTCAATGAAGTCTCCGTGTCGCCAGACGTTGGGGTATACATCGAAATAGGCGGCGTGGTATTTCTCGTTGTTAGGGTCATCCCAGAAATAGATAGGCATTGAAGGGAAAGGAGCGGTACAGACAAGCTCCCCTTTTTGGTTGTACACGGGCTTTCCATTCTCATCATAAGACTCAACCTTCATGGCGAGACCTCTACACTGCAATTCGCCGCTATAAACAGGACCCATAGGGTTGCCCAGGGCAAAACATCCGTTCAGGTCTGAACCACCGGAGATGGAGGCCAACTGGATATCCTCTTTGACCTCTTTGTAGATAAACTCAAATCCCTCAATAGAGAGGGGGGATCCAGTGGAGGTAAGGGTCTTTAAGGAACTCAAGTCATAGTCCCTGCCAGGTTTGACGCCTTCTCCCATAATAGCCGAGATATAACCTGCGCTGGTACCAAATATAGTCATCTTTTCATCCTGGGCCAACTTCCACAACGCTCCAGGATCAGGGTGGAAAGGATTGCCATCAAAGAGGATCAGGCTCGCCCCTAGTCCTAAAGAACTTACCAGCCAGTTCCACATCATCCACCCACAGGTAGTGAAATAGAAGATCTTATCTTCCCGTTTTACATCGGTGTGGAACATGAGCTCTTTTAGGTGGTGTACGAGAATACCCCCGGCACTCTGTACCATGCACTTGGGGAGGCCTGTAGTGCCGGAGGTGAACATGATATAAAGAGGATGATCAGAGGGTAGCTGTTCAAATTCAATTTTGAGGCCCGACTCAGGCGACTTGAAATCGTTATACCCTATGGCATTGGGTATGTCCCCTATATCTGGTTCGGATTCTGTGTACGGGATCACAACCACCTTTTCAATAGAGGGTAAGTCTTTCAGGATATTGGAGACACGCTCCAAGGAATCCAATTTTTTTCCCTTGAAGGAATACCCATTGGCGGTAAAGAGGACCTTGGGCCTGATCTGCCCAAAACGGTCAAGTACCCCCTTGATTCCAAAATCAGGAGAACAGGACGACCAGATAGCTCCCATGCTCGTGGCAGCAAGCATGGCAATGATGGCCTCCGGCATGTTTGGCACAAAACCGCCTAAGCGGTCTCCTGCTTTCACGCCCGCATCCTTCAGAGATCTGGCAACACGGGCCACTTCATCATAAAGTTCAGCATAGGTCATTTTGATTGAATCCTGAGCTTCTCCCTTGAAGATCAGGGCTACGTGATCATCTCTGTAACGAAGAAGATTTTCTGCAAAATTGAGCCTGGCACCCGAGAACCATTTCGCACCGGGCATTTTGGTAAGGTCATCTACCACTTGACTGTAAGGTTGAGACGCCTTCACATCTACAAGCTCCCACAGGGCCGCCCAGAAGTCGGGAATGTTTTCAATGGACCACTGATAAAGCGGGGCATATTCCCTAAAATCCTTGCCGTACCTTTCATTGATGAAGCCCATGAATCGGTACATATTGGTGCTTTTTATCCGTTCTTCTGAAGGTCTCCACAAAAGCTTTGGCATAATCAACCCCCTTCCATTGCTAAAGATATCATCGTTCCATTGGGAGGCTGGAACGAAATTCGGAGTGAGTTATTTACCACTAATTATCCCTTTTTTCAAAAGAATAATACCGGTAATACTTTAGCCCTTTGAAAACACTGAGGAGTAAGATGACAGACCGTGAGGGTCTTTTTTCCAAAGGACGTAACCCAAATTCTTCACAGCCTGTGGCACGCCCCCTTACCTTTAAATACAGTTTCTGCCAGGCAGGGGAGAGAGCTCTTCATAGGGACATCCTCTTATGGGGCTGTTCCGTAACGAGTTTCAAGACCTCACTGCCGTTCTATGAAATGATGCCGTCCTTTACGTCCTTTGGAAAAAAGACCCTCACGGTCTGTCATCTTACTCCTCAGTGTTTTCAAAGCGCTAAAGTATTACTCATGATTGAAAATAAGGCTCTTCTCCCAATTAGTTGGGAGAAATAGGACTTCTGCCAAACCTTTAATTCTTTGTAATTTTTAAGCATTTCACTCGAATCCTAGAATCCTTGAACCCTTGAATCCTTATCATCGACCAACTCTTTTGGAGATGATCCGAAAATAAATAAGGTTTTCCTGGCCTGAAATCAAGCCATAACTCATTCCTGCAAAGGCTGGTCCCTTGGCGTTAGTACACGAACCGATCAGTCCCTGGAGAATGGGCACCTCTGTAAGCGTCTAACCAGCCCGCCTGGCGGCCATTGGAGAAATGTGATAGGGTCTAAGTGCCAGATGCATGGACATAGCAGCTGATGTTTTTTGATATAAGAGAAGGGGTTGAGAGTCGTGAATACTATTAGGAGGCCGACCTTTATGACCGGAGCTTTAGATATTCAAGAGCATGGTAAAGCAAAATTATTACTTCTTGCCGGGTTCCTGGGCTCCGGGAAGACTACCCTGTTGAAAAGGATTCTCTCCTGGGAGACGGACCTATCCGGTACTGTGGTGCTTGTAAACGAATTCGGAAGGGTGGGAATCGATGGCGCGATTTTGAGGAATGCAGGATCGGATGTCATCGAACTTACCAGCGGGTGCATTTGCTGCACTATAAAGTCAGAACTTGCCCGAACCTTGAAAGACATATGTGATCGTTTCAACCCAAAGAGAATCCTGCTCGAGGCCACGGGGGTTGCTGAACCGGAGGCGGTTGCTTCTGTACTTGAAGATGAAGGGCTGAACCAGCGGATTGAAATCCAGAAGATTGTCACCGTCTTGGACATCAAATTCTGGATAGCCAGAGAGATCTTTGGCCCTTTTTTCATGAATCAGATTGAGCAAGCTGACCTGATCCTGCTAAACAAGGTCGATCTGGTAGATAAAAATGAGGTCGCAAATTGCATTAGAGAAATTCACGAGACCATACCGCAGAGTAAAACAGTCCCTACAATCTACTGCGAAGTTGACCCCGAAATCCTATGGGCCGAGGGGTACAAACGTAATGGTGGACTTCATGCCCATATTGAAAAGGAAGACACTTACGTCGCGTTCGATTTTTCCACAGGCCAACCCCTAAACGAAGCCTGTTTTAATCATTTTCTGGAGGAGGTGCCCTGGGAGTTATTCCGAATAAAGGGACCAGTGCGATTCCCCGATCGTACTCTCTTGCTCAACTTTGTGGCCGGAAGGAGTGAGTGGGGAACCTGGGATGGTGATGAAAGGACCAGTTTGGCATTTGTGGGATGGAGAATAAACGGGGACAAGATTATCGGGCAGCTGAAACGATGCGTGTTAGCTGAATAAACGGTAGAATTGGGTGTCAGGGAGGGGAGGCGATGTATCAACTTTGATGGGAACTCTTTTTTAGGGTTCGGTAGATGTCGCCTATTGAACGCAGCCGCACCTTTTTCCCTTTTTTCACAAAAAAGGTCTTCTCAATCCTGTTCCAGACACTCTTTCCGACTGTTCTCGGGAAATCACGGGGAATCGGGCT